>NZ_AP029028.1:4258289-4562453 GCF_037076565.1 Herbaspirillum sp. DW155
ATTCGAACTGCTGCTCTTTCGTATCGGCACCCCCGACGGCAGCACGGACAAGCCCGGCGAACTGTATGGCATCAACGTCTTCAAGATCCGCGAGATCGTACCCATGATGGAGATCACCGCGGCCGCCGGGATGCGCTCGCCGATGCTGGGCATGGTCAACATCCGCGGCCAGGTGATGTCGGTGGTGGACCTGCCGGCCGTGGCGGGCTGCAAGGCCGGGCACGGCCTGAACATCCTGCTCATCACCGAGTTTGCCCGCCATACGCAGGCGTTCGCGGTGGAATCGGTGGAAGAGATCGTGCGTCTGGAATGGAGCCAGGTCTTGCCGGCCGACTCCAGCGCCCACGGCAACGTGGTCACCAGCATCGCCCGTCTCGATTCAGCCCAGGACGGTGGCCGCCTGGTGCAGGTGCTGGACGTGGAACAGATTCTCAACATGGTCTCGCCGGTCAAGGAGCAGATGCAGCCGGCGCCCGCCGAGAGCAACGAACTGAAGATCAAGCCGGGCTCGGTGGTGCTGGCCGCTGATGATTCGCGCATGGCGCGGGCCCTGATCGAACAATGCCTGACCGACCTCAAGCTGCCCTACATCATGACCAACGACGGCCTGCAAGCCTGGAACAAGCTCAAGGAGCTGGCCGGGCAGGCAGAGCAGGAAGGCAAGCCGCTCACCGACAAGGTGGCCATGGTGCTGACCGACCTGGAAATGCCGGAGATGGATGGCTTCACCCTGACCCGCAAGATCAAGGCCTCGGACCTCTACAAGCAATTGCCGGTGGTGATCCATTCTTCACTGACCGGCGCCGCCAACGAAGACCATGTGCGCTCGGTGGGCGCCAATGGCTACGTCGCAAAGTTTTCACCGCCTGACCTGGCAGCAATGCTGCGCAAGGTGCTGCCCCCCTGACGGCACCTACTTGCAGAGCCAGCAACGGCGCTTTTTACAAGCGCACGGCCGACACCCTGTCGGCCGGCAACACCCGCACCACGCCACCCTCACCGGTGGCGTGGTGCTTTGTGCTTTGTGATTTGTGCTGGATACCTGGATGCGCATGCTGCGCTGATGCCGACCAATCCTGACCGGATTGAGCTATCTCAAAATATTTCGAGACCAAGCTCCTAGAATCGATAGTGAACATCCCTCCGGCAAGCCCTGCTCTTGCAGGCGATATGGATGTCTCCGCCCCGACCCGCGTGGGGTCGCATCCTGCTGCAGGAGGCTGGTCATGACCCATACTGCCGATCCCGTTGCTCCCCTGCCCGACAGTACCGATGCGGGCATGCTGGCCCAACGCATTCCGGCCCTGCTGGCCGAGATGGATGCCGAGCACCGCGAGGTGCTGGAAAGTGTGGCGGCCCTGGCGGTGGTGCCGCCGGCGCGCTTTGCCAGCGCCTATGCCGCCCTGGTGGCGCAGATCGAGGAAGGATTCCGGGAAGAGGAGAAGATGATGGACGCCATCGGCTACGCCGAACTGCGCGCCCACCGCCGCGACCATGCCGAGCTGCTGGCCCTGCTGCATCGCCTGCGGCCGTATCTGGATGACGGCAACGCGCCGCTGGCCGACATCGTGATGGGGATGATCCCGGCCATGCTGGTGCGGCATATGGCGGGCATGGACCAGGCCCTGGCGCTGGCCCTGCGCCTGCACGGCGGCCTGGCGGACCCGGCCTGAACGGCGCCGGCAGGCCGGCCCGCCGGCGCCGACTCAGGCTTGCAGCGTCAGGGAATCCGGTACGCCAGGTCCGGTGTCGGATTCGGGGCGGCGGATGATCTCCGGACCGGCACCGTAATCGGCCAGTGTCACCCGGTGGAAATCAATGAATTGCGCCGCCGGCATGGGCTTGGCAAACAGCCAGCCCTGGGCAAAGTCGACACCATGTTCGCTCAGGTAAGCAGCCTGCTCCAGCGTTTCCACGCCTTCGGCGACGATGTGCAGCTGCAGGCTCTTGGCCATGGCGATGATGTGGTCGATCACGGCACTGGTCGCCGCCCCGGTGCCGATGGTGCTGACGAAGGACTTGTCGATCTTCAGCGCATCCATGGGCAGGCCCTGCAGATATTGCAGGTTCGAATAGCCGGTGCCGAAATCATCCAGCGCCATGGAGTGGCCCAGCTCCCGCGCCCGCGCGAGGGTCACGCGCGCGGCGGCGATATCCATGCAGCCGCGTTCGGTGGCTTCCATCCAGAACTGGCCGGTGCGGATGTCGGCCCCGGCCAGCGTCTGGCCGAGCACATCGAGGATGCGGCCGGTCTTGATATCCTGGGCGGCGACGTTGACCGCCACGTGCAGCGCGCGGTCGGCGCGCAAGGTATCCCCCAGTTCCCTGACCACGGTGGCGATGACCAGATCGGTCATCGGCAGGATCAGGCCGCTCTCCTCGGCCAGCGGCACGAACAGGTCCGGCCGCACGATGCTGCCATCCGGACGGCGCCAGCGGATCAGCGCTTCGGCCCCCACGCAACGGCCGCTGGCCAGCTCGATGATGGGCTGGTAGTGGACGATGAATTCCTTCTTGCGCACGGCCAGCTGCAATTCGGCCAGCGGCGAGAGCCGCGCCTGCGAGACCCGCAACACCAGCACCACCAGCGCCAAGGCCAGCAGCACGCCCACCGGCACGAACCAGTGCTGCTCGCTGGTCATGGTCTCCAGCACGTGCTGGCCATCGATGATGGCGGCCGCCGTCCAGCCATCGTGGCTGACGGTGGAGACAAAGAAGCCGTCGAAATCCTGATTACCCGGCCCGCGCAGCGCCCGCCCGGCGATGCCGGCCGCGACCGGCATGCCATATTGCGCCACCAGGCCGATGCCATTGCGTGCCAGCACCACGTGCACGCCCTCTTCCAGCACCACGTCGACAAACCGCTCACGATGCACCAGCGCCACGTGGGCGCCGTACTGGACCGCCATCATGCTGGGGCCATCCGTGACGAAAGAACTCTGATTCAACGCCACGCCCACCCCGTCCCCCGTCGTGAAGACGGACGTGGGCTGCGGGCGGCGCAGCGCCTGGGCCTGGGCCTGGCGGTCCCAGGAGGTGCACTTGAGCTGGCCGTATTCGTAGTAGCCCATTTCTTCGATGGCGCCGGAATTGACGGTGATCAGCCGCATCTGGGCAATGTGTTCATCCGAGCAGGGAAGCAGCAACAGGGGGGACAAGGCCTTCAGCGACAGCTGGGTGGACTGGAAGGTGGTTTCGGCGCGTTCGATCACGGTCTGGGCATAGCGCGTGAGCCGCTCATGCTCGGCCTGGATCACCGCCTGGCGCGACAGCCACAGCATGCCGGTCACCGGCGCCGTGGCGGCGACGATGACGGCAATGATGGTCAGCACCACCACCCTGTTCTTGTTGTTCACTTTCCCCCCTTGTGCCGCTACCTTGTCTGCGGCTGGTCCGAATCGACAGCCTTTCGTTTGATGCTCATCATTAGACCGTGTTTAAACAATTAAATCAATTTAAACAATTTATAGATGAATGAATTGTTTTGGCACATCCTGAGAACGACTCTCAGAAAGCGCCGGAAAATTATCACTTCCTCCTTTAAAATCAATCACCTAGGAAAAACACTCCGAAGGTAGCCGATTGGCCTGGCCGGCGCTGCCTCAGTTGGACGCGCGCAACGAATTTACTAATTAACAGACAGGCCAATCATTTTTTTAGCGATTTAAATGAATTTGTGCTTTAATGATTCCATGGATCAATTCTTGGGAGTCGATGATGCGTCTGAATCTGCCGGTGACCGACCAGGAGCGCGAGATTGACGCCCATGCCTCGATCGTCTCGAGAACTGATCTGCAGGGCCGCATCCGCTACGTCAATCCGGCCTTCGTGAGCATCAGTGGCTTCACCGAGCAGGAGCTGATCGGTGCGCCGCAGAACATCGTGCGTCATCCGGACATGCCGGAACTGGTCTTCGGCGAGCTCTGGAGCGCGCTCAAGGCCGGCTTGCCCTGGACGGGGCTGCTCAAGAACCGCTGCAAGAATGGCGACTTCTACTGGGTCAGGGCCAATGTCATGCCCATGTGGGAGCGTGGGGTCTGCACCGGGTACGTCTCGGTGCGCATCAAGGTCAGCCGCGCGGAGATCGACGCCGCCGAGCAGGCTTATCGGGAACTGAACCAGGCCAGCGCACGCGTGGCGCAGCAGCGTGGCGAGGTGGTGCCCACCGAGAGGCAAGGCACACTGCGCCAGCGCAGCCATGCGACCTCGGCCAGCTGCGCAACATGAACACGGAGCGCGGCTCCGGTCCTTGTGACGGGGCCATTGCCACGGAGGCGAAGATGGGACACTGCGATGCATCGATGGTCAACGAATGCGCCAGCCTGCGCCCGCAGGCCGAAGAGGCACTCGATACCGGCGCGCTGGTCAAGGCCAATGCACGTTACCGTCACATCATCGGCAACACGCCGGCCATCATCTACAGCAGCGTGCCTTCGGGTGATTTCAAGCTCACCTTCGTGAGCGAAAACGCCTCTCGCCTGCTGGGCTACGAACCCTGGGAAATGCTGGACGACCCCAACTTCTGGTTCAACCACATCCATCCCGACGACACCGCCGCGATCTTCTCCAGCCTGGCCATGCTGTTCGTGGAAGACCAGAAGATCTACGAATACCGTTTCCGCACCCACGATGGCAGCTACCTGTGGATGCACGACACCTTGCGCCTGATCCGCGATGCCGACGGCATGCCCCTGGAAGTGATCGGCCTGATGACCGATATCACCGGCCGCAAGCAACTGGAAGACGCCCTGCAACGCCAGGCCGAGGAGCAACGGGCCCTGATCGAGCAGCTCAAGATGGCCCAGGCGCAACTGATGCAGTCCGAGAAGCTGGCTTCCATCGGCCAGCTTGCCGCCGGCGTGGCGCATGAGATCAACAACCCGATCGGCTTCGTCAACGCCAACCTCAACACCCTGGGCAACTACGTGGCCACGCTATTGGAAGGCATCAAGCTGTACCAGTGCGTCACCAGCGGCAGCCTGCCCTCGACCGTGGCGCACTCGGAACTGCAGTCCTTCGAGGATCGCGCCGACCTGCAATTCCTGAGCGAAGACGTCACCGAGCTGCTGGCCGAATCCAACGAGGGTCTGCAGCGCGTCAAGAGCATCGTGCAGTCGCTCAAGGATTTCTCGCGCACCGGCGAGAGCAACTGGCAGATGGCCGACCTGCATCGCGGCCTGGACAGTACCCTCAACATCGCCAACAACGAGCTGAAGTACAAGGTCACCATCGTCAAGGAATATGGCGAACTGCCCATGGTCAAGTGCCTGGCCTCGGAACTGAACCAGGTCTTCATGAACCTGCTGGTCAATGCGGCCCAGGCCATCCATGACCGCGGCAGCGTCACCATCCGTACCGAGCGCGTGGGCGAACGGGTGGCCGTGAGCATCAGCGACACCGGCCACGGCATCGCACCGGAACACATCAACCGCATTTTTGAACCTTTCTTCACCACCAAGCCGGTCGGCAGCGGGACTGGCCTGGGATTGTCGCTGTCCTACGGCATCATCAAGAAGCATGGCGGCGATATTCATGTCAGCAGTGCACCGGGCAAAGGCACCACCTTCCGGATCGAATTGCCCATCGATCCCGCCAGCGCCCAGCCGTCGAGCATGGCCTCGGGCGAACCAGGAGAAGCATCATGACCGCCATCCACAGCCAGGAACTCCAGACCCTGCAACAAGCCGACCCGTTCGCCCTGCCGCCGCCGTGCGTGCTGCTGGTGGATGATGAGCAGAGCATCCTGTCGGCGCTCAAGCGCACCTTCCGCCCCCAGGGCTACCGCCTGCTGACCGCCACCAGTGCCGAAGCCGGCCTGGACATCCTGGCCAGCGCCGAAGTGGACCTGGTGATCTCCGACATGCGCATGCCCGGCATGAACGGCGCCCAGTTCCTGGCCCAGGTCAGGCAGCAGTGGCCGTCCACCATGCGCATCCTGCTGACCGGCTACTCCGAGATCGGCAGCACCATCTCGGCCATCAACGACGGCGGCATCCACCATTACCTCGCCAAGCCGTGGGAAGACCGCGAACTGCTCATGACGGTCGCCCACGCCCTGGAGGAACAGCAACTGCGCAAGCAGAAGATGGCGCTGGAACGCAAGGTGCGCGAGCAGAACCTGCAGCTGGCCGACTTCAACCGCCAGCTGGAACGCCAGGTGCAGTCGCGCACCGAAGAACTACGCCAGACCGTGCTGTTCCTCGAAAACGCCCAGGAAGAGGAACAGAAAGCCTTCCTCAGCATGCTGCACGTGTTCTCCGACATCAGCGAACTACGCGCCGGACTGACCAACGGCCAGTCGGCGCGCATTGCGCGCTGGTGTGAACAACTGGCGCTGCGCATGGGCATGAACAGCCATCACGCCAAGGAGATGATGATGGCCGGCATGCTGCACGGTATCGGCAAGCTGGACCTGTCGGATGAACTGGTGAAGAAGCCCATCGAGAAGATGAGCAGTGACGAACTGCAGCGCTTCCTGTGGCATCCGGTGAAAGGGCAGATGCTACTCACGCCCATTCCGACCCTGGCCGAGACCGGCGAGATCATCCGCCACCAGCACGAACGCTATGACGGCCGGGGCGTACCGGAAAGCCTCTCGGGCGACGCCATTCCGCTGGGCTCGCGCATCCTGGCCGTGGTGCGCGACTTCGAGGGCCTGTGCAATGGCGGCATCACCAGCCATAACGTCAGCCCCGAGAAAGCCCTGTCGATGCTGCGCACCCATGCCGGCCACCGCTATGACCCGCTGGTGGTCAACACCTTCATCGCCATGATGGAAGAGCAGCGCCTGGCCATGGAACAGCAGACCCGCCTGCTGGCCCCACAGGACCTGCGCGTGGGCATGAAGCTGGCCGAGGACCTGCGCACCCGCTCCGGCGTGCTGCTGCTGAACAAGGAACACGTGCTGGACGAAGCCATCCTGGCGCGCCTGCGGCGCTTCGAGCAGATCGACGAAATGCCGCTGAAGGCCAAGATCCTCTTGCACTGACCCACCCGCTGCGGCCAGGCTGCGCAACGCTGCCTGGCCGATGTCCCCCACCCCTGCCGTTTTTCCACCACAACCGGGGTCGCCCGGCGCAACGACGGCAAGGAACTCGCCCGCTCGCCCTCGTCCCCGTCAGGCCGCGCGGAGTGGCGTGTTGCCACTGACCATGGTCTTGATCCAGAAATTATTTGAATAATTTCTCGAATCAATTCTAAGTCTTCCCCATAAAACTTCCTTTCTCTCGACCAAGTTCCATAGCGCGGCGACACTGCGTTTTTCTTCCCGCATGTCCTCGTTACCCGGCAATCGGCCAGCCCGACGAGCGGCGGTGAAGCCCATTAGATTCGTCCGATGCGTTCATATCGCTCAAGGGAGAAAAACGTGACAACTGCACATCTCGCTCACATCGTCGGTGGAGAAGAAGCGCTCGGCGGCCCGCTGGTCCGCCTGCTCGAGGCCGCCGGATTCCAGGTCGCCCACCATCGGTCGGCCGACAAATTCCTGCAGGAGACCAACGGCAATGCCCCCGGCGGGCTGGTCCTGGAAGTGCACATGCAGAATCTGGACGCACCGAGGCTGCGTTCGCTGCTCGATGAACGTGCGCTGGGGCGGCCGCTGATCGTCTTCACGGGGGCGACGCCGGTGGGTTCACTGGAGGACAGCCCTCATGCGGCCAACGACACCAGCCAGCACCATTACCCGGCAGCGGTGGCCGAGAACGGCAGCCAGCCAATGCTGCGCCAGCAGCTGGTGGAAGCCTTCCGGGGTGCGCTCATGCCCTTTGATGAATCCGGCCCGCTGATGCAACAGCGGCTGGAACATCACCAGCGCCTGAAGACCTTGACGCGGCGCGAACGTGAAGTACTGGATCGATTGGTGACGGGACGGCTGAACAAGCAGATCGCCGCCGAACTGGGGACTTCCGAACGCACGGTGAAGGCGCATCGCCAGCAGGTCATGCGCAAGATGAAAGCCGGCTCGCTGGCCGCGCTGGTGGCGGCGATGACGCGCTACTGAGAAAAACTGACGGGCCCACCGGCAAGGTCTTCTGCCCGTTTCTCCTTGCTGCTACTCCTGGTCGCCGGCCTTCAGCCGGTGACCGACTCTTCCGATTCCACCCGATTGCGTCCGCCGCGCTTGGCCTGGTACAAGGCCTGGTCGGCACGCGCATAGGCGTCTTCGAAATCGCTGCCGGCGTGAGCCCACGCCACCCCGAAGCTGGAGGTGACCGGTCGCGCCGGCAGGCACTGGAAACGTTCACCGGCAATGGCCTGGCGGATCTTGCCGGCCAGGATCACCGACTGTTCCAGCGCCACCTCAGCGAGCAGGATGGTGAATTCTTCGCCGCCGACCCGGCCGATCACGCCGTGGCCCGACAGGGTGGTGCGCAGGCGCCCGACCAGTTCGCGGATCACCGCGTCGCCGGCGGGATGGCCGAACTCATCATTGATGCGTTTGAAGAAATCGATGTCCAGCACGATCAGCGACATCGATGATTTTTCCAGAATCTGATGGGCGCGCTCGAACACCGCGCCGCGATTGAGGGCACCGGTCAGGTTATCGTGCCGGGCCTTGTAATCCAGCTCGTCGCTGAGCTGTTTGAGGCGTGCATTGAGCAGGTTCAGTTCGCGCTCGGTGCGGTCGCTGCGCGAGATCAGGCGGCGGCTCTGGCGCATCAGCTGGCCGTAGTGCTGCACCAGTTCCTCCAGCGCCGCGCGGTGGGCGGCGGGGTCGCTGGCGGGGTCGGCCAGTACCGCATTGGCGCGGTGCAGGGCCTCGGCTTCAGCCGCGAAAAGGTCGCTGCCCATCAGCTCTGGACCGCGTGATCGTGGAAGACCAGCGCGGCAAAGTCTTCCTGCAATTCCTGGCCGAATTCGAAGATGGTGTCGTCTTCCTCGTCGTGGTACCAGTTGAGGATGACTTCGGTGCCGCTCTCGGCTTTCTCGTTCAAGGCATCGAAGAGCGAGAACAACATCTTGGTGCTGGAACTGTTGAAGTAGGCCAGCGCCACGTTGACGGTGATGGCGTCGCCCTTGTCGTCCTCGGCCAGGAAGCGGCGCAGCGTGGCGATGATCTCACCCCAGAACTGGGCCGCGTTTTCGGGATAGGATTCGCCCTTGAGCGAAAGCCTGCGCTGGTCGAAGCGGAAATCCACCTCGGGGGAACTGGCGCTGGCGGCGATGAATAAATTGTCCATGGTGTCGTGGGTCAGTGGCGGCGGGCCATCAGATGGTGGCCCTGAGATAGAAGGTCTGCGCGCCATCGGCGCCCGGCTGGGAAAACTCGAAGTCCAGCGGTGCGCTGGCATCGCGCGCCATCGTCAGGAAACCCAGGCCGGCACCCTTGCTGTCGGGTGCTGCCTCGGTGCGCAGCATTTCCTTGTAGGCGGCCTTGATTTCGTCGTTGGTCAGCGAGCGCAGGTGTTCCAGTTTGGAGCGCAGCCTGTCGGCCATCTCGGCATCCACCGGATTGGCGCAATGCAGGAAGTAACGGCCATCGGTCTGGGTGATGTAGACCGCGCCATGGCGCATCGGCGGCTCTGTGACTTTTCCTTCCTTTTCATGCAGATCTGCCGAGTAGTGGACGATGTTCTGTGCCATCTCGATGAAGGAAGAGAACAATTTGCGGCGCGTCTGCGCCAGCGCGCCGGTATGCTCGGCGCGCAGTTTCACGGCCTCGGCCATGGCCGCGATGATGGTCTGCGAAAAATACCCGACGTAGTAGAAAACGATGTCGCGCCGTGCGACGTAGCTGTGGAACTCCGCCCACTCCTGCTGGATACCGTTCATGCGTGTGTTCCGTGTTGAGAGTCTTGAAGAGCAGCGTCCAGACGGACACCGAAGAAACAGAGATCGTCGCGCCGCCGCTGCGTGCCCTGGTAATGCGCGTGGATCTCCGCGACCCTGCGTCCCAGCGCCGGCATGGGCAGGTGGCCGTGTTCCAGCAGGGTACGGCGCAGGCGCTGCTTGCCGAAGGCAATGTGCTTGGGACCACCGATCTGGTCGATCACGCCATCGGTACAGACGAAGATCATGGCGCCCGGTGCCAGGTGCTGGCTGTGGTTGTCCCATTGCATGTCGTCGGGGGTATCGACGTAGCCCAGCCCGGCACGCTTGCCCTCCACCGTCAGCACCTCAGTGCCATCGGCCACCAGCAGGAACAGCGGCATATTGGCGCTGCTGCTGGTGAGCGTGCGGGCAGCGCTGTCGAACCAGAAGAAGCAGGCATCCATGCCATCGTCCGATTCGGACGGCTTGCCGGACTGGCCGTGCTGACCCAGCACGCGCTTCATGCTGCGGTTGACCTCGCGCATGAGCCGCGCCGGATCGTGCGGACCGTGCAGTTCGAGGGCCTGCTTCAAGGAAGAGGAAGCGATCAGGGTCAGGAAGGCACCCGGCACGCCATGACCGGTGCAGTCCGCCACGGCGGCAAACCAACCGCCGGGATGAGGTTCGAAATGATAGAAGTCGCCGCCCACCACATCGCGCGGCTCCCATACGAGGCAGGCATCGGCCAGCGCCTCGGTCATGGCCGCGCGCGAGGCGCTGAGCATGGCGCGCTGGATCACGCTGGCGTAGTCGATGCTTTGCATGACCTGGCGGTTCTTCTCTTCCTGCATGGCCACCAGTTCGCGCATCAGTGCCAGCCCGGCGCCGAGGCCCGCCAGGCGGCCCTGTTCGACGATCAGGAAGCCATCGGCCAGGGTCTTGTCGCCCGAGGCCACGGCCAGCGCGCCCAGGGTTTCGATGGGGGTGTCGGCCTCGACGATGAGGGGGTCTTTGTCCATGAACGCGATGCAGCTCTTGCGCTCGTACAGCTCGCGGTGATACGGCTTGGACATCTGGGACATGAAGATGTGGCGGCTGATGAGGCCGATGGGACGCTGACGCTCCACCACCGGCAGGCTCACCAGTTCCTTGTGCTGGCCGAAGATTTCCAGCACGGTGGCATTGTTCTCATCGAACTGGACCACCGGCACCTGTACCGCCAGCGCTCCCGCTGTGGGTTGGAACAACTTGCTCCCTGTCGCCGGAGTCAGACTGAAATGACTTTCCACCGTACACGCCCGCGTTGTGATTTTGGATAGACGGCGGATCATATTTCATTCCTGTGACAAGAATGTGACGCTGTTAAGCGACAACCCGTCAACAAGACGACACGATACGTCTTATCAAATCACAAAAAACCCATGCGTCCCATCCCGCCCCAGTTGCTCCACCAATCCGAATTCCCAATCGAGATAAGCCTGCATGGCGCTGGCCGGATTGTCGGTACCTTCATAGGGACGCCGATAGCGGTCGATGCGTGCCGACAGCAGGTGCGTCTCGCCCTGCTCCAGAGGCAGGCCGGCCTGCGCCCAGGCGGCATTGCCCCCCTCCAGCAGATACACCGGCTGGCTCACCAGCGCCTGCAGGTCGGGCACGGCAAACTGCGCCAGCAAGGCGCTGCCGCAAGTCAGCACGAAACGGGTGGCTTGCGGGAAACGGCGCGCAGCGGCAGCGATGTCCGACCGCAGCACGAACCAGGCGCCCGGAATATGCCCGGCCACATAACGCGCACTCAGCGCCACATCCAGCACCACCGTGCCGCTGTCAGCCTGCAGCCAGCGCTGCAACTGCTGCGGGCTGATGCGTTGTCCGGGCCCGCTGGACGCCACCGGCAGTTCGCGCGGTGCCTCGCCCGTGACCGTGAAGTCTGCTGCCGTGGCGCCATCGACCACATACACTTCCCACGCCATCTGTGCCAGCCATGAGGCCGTCATGTCGGCCCGCACGCCATCATCATCGACCAGCACGATGCGCGCGCCGCGCACCGGGGCATTCATCTCGGTCTCCTGCACCAGCTGACCACCGGGCGCAGAGAGGAAGCCAGGCAAATGTCCGGATCGGTATTGCTCGGGGGTCCGTACATCGAACCGATAGAGGGTGCGGTCAGCGCGCGCCAGTTCTTCCAGCCGCGCCAGCGCGATGCGCTTGACGCCCGCGCGGTCGGCCACGCTGCGTGCCTGACGCCGCGCCTGCTCGCGCTGGCTGGCCTCGACCGATTCCGGGAAGCGGCGCGCCTGGCCATGCTCCAGCGCCTGACCCGCCAGGGTCCAGCCGATGGTGCCATTGCGCAGTGCATGGACCGGATTGGGAAGACCGGCATTGACCAGCGATTGCGTGCCGATGATGCTGCGCGTGCGCCCGGCGCAGTTGACGATGACGTGCGTCTTCGGGTCCGGTGCGATGGCCGGCAGGCGCAGCACCAGCTCGGCGCCGGGCACGCTGATGGAGCCGGGGATGTTCATGTTCTGGTATTCGTCGAAACGGCGCGCATCGACCACCACCACATCTTCGCCACTGTCGAGCAGGGCCTTGACCTCTTCGGCCGCCAGCGACGGCGTATGGCGCTTCGCTTCCACCAGCTCGCCAAAGGCCTTGCTGGGCACGTTGACGTCCTGGAACAGCTCGCCGCCCGCCTCGCGCCAGCCGCGCACGCCTCCGGCCAGCACCCCGACGCGGGTATAGCCCAGCCCACGCAGGCGCAAGGCAGCGCGTACCGCCAGGCCTTCGCCATCATCGAGCGTGACGATACGCACATCACGACGCGGCAGGCGCGCGAAGACATTGAGTTCCAGATGCGAGAACGGAAAATTGGCCGCAAACAGCGGATGGGATTGCGCATGCGGCGCTTCCTCGCGCACGTCCAGCAGGGCGATTTCTTCACGGGCCAGCAAGGCGGCGCGCACCTCGGCATAGCTCACGACGGGCAAATGGGCGGCGGTTTGTTCTTGACTCATGATGTGGCGGCTTCGATGGACAGGTCCCAGATGTTGGGCAAGGTGGTATTGGAATATCCCGAGATGAACGGTACCCGCCCTTTCTCGGGATGATAGACGGAGCGCCGCACGGCACCGATGTTGGCGCCATAGACATGGATGCTGACCGAGACCCGATCGGCATGGGCATTGCTGACCTGGTGCACGTCATGCAGCCCGGGCTGGCTGGGCGACACCGCCTCGACCTGCCCCGCCTGCAACAGCGCGCGCTCGCCCACGGGCTGCAGCGTCTGGTCTTGCCAGGCATAGGATTGCGCATGCTCGGCCCCGCGCAGCACACCGATCAGACCCCAGACCGTATGGTCATGTATGGGTGTACGTTGCCCCGGTCCCCATACAAAGCTCACGACCGAGAAGCGCTGCGCCGAATCCGCATGCAGCAGGAACTGCTGGTAACGCTCGGGATGGGGCTGGGCATAGGTCTCGGGCAGCCAGTCATCCTGGGCCACCAGTTGCCGCAGCAATGCAGCGCCGCCGTGCAGGATGGCGGCCTCGTCGGCACGCGCATCGAGCAGGCCGGCAAAACCGGTCACGAATTCGCGCAAGCGCCAGAGCTGCTTGCCGGATGGATGCAGTGTGGACATGTCTCCCTCTTCGATCTGAAGTGACCCTGAAGTGGCCCTGAAGTGGCCCTGAAGTGGCCCTGAAGTGACCGGTCTGCGCCGGTTCAGGCTTCGACTATAAATCATTTGCGCAACTCAAGATGAGCCCGCCAGTGTGTCGGCGCACCACACCAGGGTCAACGAAGCTCTGTGCATAAGAATATGCGCCGGCTCATCTTCAGCCTCTCCGTCATCACCGTCAGTGAGGGACCGCGCCCAGATCACGGTGCGGGACTACAGACCAACTCCTCACCGCTTCCTACCATGTGGGATCACCCCATTGCCCACGGAGGACAGCATGAGCGACAACCAGACCGAGGGCCTTCCGGCCCAGCACCAATCCCGACAGCCCGGCAGCGAGCAGGAGATGCAGCCGCGTCCGCACAGCGCACCGGCCGGTACGCCCGGACAACGGCTGGCCGGCAAGGTGGCACTCATCACCGGCGGCGACAGCGGGATCGGCCGCGCCGTCGCGCTGGCCTACGCCCGCGAAGGCGCGCGTGTGGCCATCGTCTATCTGGATGAAGAAGAGGATGCGCGCCAGACCCAGAAGGACGTGCAGGCGCTGGACGCACCCTGCCTGCTGCTGCCGGGAGACGTCGGCTCGCCCGAGTTCTGCCGCAGTGCCGTGCGTGCGGTGATGGATGCCTACGGCCGCCTGGACGTGCTGGTCAACAACCGGCCCAGCAGTATCCGGCCAAGAGCATCGAACAGATTTCGCAGCAACAGCTGGAGCACACCTTCCGCACCAACATCTTCTCGATGTTCTACATGGTCAAGGAAGCCATGCCCTTCCTCACGCGCGGCGCACGCATCATCAACACCACCTCGGTGACGGCCTATCGCGGCAGCAAGCACCTGGTCGACTATGCCGCCACCAAAGGCGCCATCGTGGCGTTGACGCGCTCGCTGTCGCAGCAGCTGGCCCCGGCCGGCATCCACGTCAATGCGGTGGCGCCGGGTCCGATCTGGACCCCGCTGATTCCCGCCAGCTTCAGCGAGGAAGAAGTCGCCAGCTTCGGCAAGAACGTGCCGCTGGGCCGACCGGGACAGCCCGATGAAGTGGCCCCGGCCTATGTCTTCCTCGCCACCGAAGGCGCCTCCTACATGACGGGGCAAGTGCTGCATCCCAACGGCGGGGAAATCGTCAACACCTGAGCATGTCTGCAAACATCGCTGGCATTCATCCATACAAGGAGTCCATCATGAGCACCCAGACCGTTTTCGATACCGGCAATGTCGGCCAGTCCGGCCAGCCGGACCAATCCACCCGGCCGATGAGTTCATCAGCGTCGATGCTGACCTGTATGCAGGCCTGTCAGCAGTGCCATGAAGCCTGCCGCAAGGCGGCCTTCGGCATCAGCCCGGCCGCCGCGCAAGACCTGGCTGCCGACGATGTGCGCCTGCTGCTGGAATGCGCCGAACTGTGCCAGCTGTCGGCCAACTGGCAACTGGCGGGGTCGCAGTATTGCCGCCAGATCTGCGCGGTCTGTGCCGAGGTCTGCCGCCAGTGTCAGGACCGCTGCAACGACAATGAAGGCATGCAGGAATGCGCGGCCGCCTGCCAGCGCTGCGCCGAGAGTTGCGAAGCCATGAGCAGCATGGCCTGAGCGGCGGGCCCCGGGAAGGGATCAGGAAAACCCCGATGGCGGACATGTTGCCGCCAGTACATGATGAGCCTACCCCAGACTTCACGAGAGTCCCGTCATGCACAAGACCGCCCTGATCGCCACCCCCCAGCCTGAAGTCAGCCGTGCGCTCACCGAATGGCTGGCCATCAACGACATCGACATCCAGATCGCCAGCAGTGGCAGTGACGCCATCGAACACATCGTGCTGGACAAGCCCGACGTGGTACTGGCGCAACTGGCCATGGACGGCATGAGCGGCCTGCGTCTGGCGCATTACCTGAAGGCGCAGAAGCAGTTGTCCGACGTGCCGGTGATTTTGCTGTGCCGCGACGAGCGCGAGATGAATCTGGTGAGGGGCCAATGGCCCGCGTTCCTGTGCGGCGGGTCGCTGAACCCTGCGCTGATTTCTGAATTGAAGCGCGAGCTGGTCAACTAGCGACCGGCGCCATCAAACGACAAGGCCCGGTACCTCGCGGTACCGGGCCTGTTCAACTTGCAGCTGCCTTTACGATCAGGCCTTGTAACCCTTGCTGCTCATCGGCACGAACGCCAGCAGCACGCCCAGGATGGACAGGCCGATCACGTACAGCGCCGGACCTTGCGGGTCCGCCTTGATCCACAGCGAGATCAGCACCGGCGTCAGGCCGCCGAACACCGCATACGCCATGTTGTAGGCGAAGGACAAGCCGGTAAAGCGCACCGCCGGCGGGAAGGCGCGGGTGGAGACGATGGGCGTGAGCGAGATGCTGCCCACGAACAGGCCCACCAGCGCATAGCCCCAGATGAGCGACTCGGGCGAGCCCGGCAACTGACCATAGAACCACCAGGTCGACAGACCCAGGCCACCCCAGCCGATGATCATGCTGGCGCGGGTGCCGATGCGGTCGCACAGCCAGCCGATGGCCAGGCAGCCGATGGTCAGCATCAGCGTGCCGGCGCAGTTGGCCTGCATCACCAGCTTGGCCGGCAGATGATGCACGGTCTGCAGGTAGGAAGGCGTCATCAGGATCACCACCACCACCGCGCCCGACAGGCACCAGGTCATGCCGGCCGTCAGCACGCTGGCCGCACGGTGTTCACGCAGCACGGTCTTCAAGGGCAGCTCGCTGGACTCCTTGCGGCGCGCGGCCAGTTCGCGGAACACCGGCGTCTCTTCCAGATAGCGGCGCAGATAAACCGACACCAGCCCGAACACGCCACCCAGGATGAAGGGAATGCGCCAGGCATACGCCGCCACTTCAGCCGGGGCGTAGACGCTGTTGATGAAGATGCCCATGAGCGAACCCAGCAGGATGCCGCCGGTAATGCCGGCGGTCAGCGAACCGACGCCGAAGCTGTAGCGGTTGGCCGGCACGTGTTCGGCCACGAACACCCAGGCGCCCGGCATTTCTCCGCCGATGGCCGCGCCCTGCAGGGTGCGCATCAACAACAGCAGGATGGGCGCGGCCACGCCGATGCTGGCGTAGGTCGGCAAGAGGCCGATGACCAGCGTCGGCACCGCCATCAGGAAGATGGAGAGCGTAAACATGCGCTTGCGACCGATCACGTCGCCATAGTGGGCGATGATGATGCCGCCCACCGGGCGCGCCAGGTAACCGGCGGCGAAGATGCCGAAGGTCTGCAGCATGCGCAGCCATTCGGGCATGTCGGCCGGGAAGAACAGCTTGCCGACCACCGCCGCGAAGAACACGTAGATGACGAAATCGTAGAACTCCAGCGTGCCACCCAGGGCGGACAGGCTCAGGGTGCGGTAGTCGGAGGAAGTAAGCGGTCGGTGCTGGGACTCACTGAGAGCCCCGGTCAATTCAGCGGAAGTGGTCATGTTGGTTCACTAACGGCAAAGCCGCCATCCGGTGTGCCGTGCGCATCGGCCATGAACAACGAAGCTCACGGCAATGCAGCAGCGGGCCGGAAGGCCTGCTTCAACTTGTTCGGTCGGGTGGCCGCAGACGGCATGTCTGCGAAGGACAGATTCAGCGGAAAACGTAAAGCGAAGAAATACGATTTAGCGTCGAAACTTGCCTAATGATACCGCAAAAGCGGCCAAACTTTCGCAATGCAGCATTTCTTGCCGCCATCGGACGAGCGGGCAGCATCCATGCCGGTTTCGGGCCGCATGAAGTTTCTCACACCGTGAAAATGAAAAAGCCCGCTCTGCAGCTTCCCTGCAAAGCGAGCTTCTCGCAGAAGTGAACGAACCGGCCGGATTTCACCGCGCCTGCGCGGACCCGCCGTGGCGAGCCCGCGCATCGGTTGCGCTCAGGATTCCAGAACGATGTCGACCGCCGAGGAACGGCGCAGCATCAGGAAGCCTTCGCCATAGATGTTGCGGATCTGCATGGGCGGCTCGCCCAGCGAACGCAGTTTCTGGCGCACGCGGTAGATCAGCGCGTCGATGCGATGGGCATCGTACTCCTCGCCCCCGGAGCGCAGCAGGTCGAACAACTGACCATGCGAGACCGGATAGTTGGGGCTTTGCAGCAGCGCGGCCAGGGCGGTGCTTTCCTTGTCGGTGAATTGCAGCACCACGTTGCCATTGCTGGACAGGCGCCCCGAGCGGCGATGGAAGGCCCACTTCTCGGCCTGCGGCGAACTCTGGTGCGGCGCGGTCTTCATGCGGCGCGCCAGGGCCGTCAGGGTGGCCGAGACTTCTTCCAGCCTGAGCGGCTTGCACAGGTAGTAATCGGCGCCCTCGCTCATACAGCGCACCCGCTCCTCGCTGCGCGTGGCGGCAGTCAGGACGATGATGCCCATGGACGGGAAATTCTGCCGCAGCGAAGCCAGTTCGGGCAACAGGCTGCCGTCGGGCAAACCGGTGTCGGATAACAGGATGTCGGGCTGACGGCTCTTGAGGATGTCCCTGGCCTGGCTCAGTGCAGAGCAGACCGAGATCTCGTAACCTAATTCCCCCACATGTGCGCTCAACGTGTTACGCCAGTCGAGATCGCTTTCTACGATAAGTACTTTCATCACTCTAGTGTTCCGGACGAACCTTTTTTTTATGACTGCCGGCGCATCCCCGCCTGTCTGTTGCAACGGGACTGCACACCACCCCCGGGCGCGCAAATGCTTTTCAGAGTCATAACGTTATACAGAAAATATCTGCGGATAAAATCATAAAAACTCGCAGACCCCTTACACCTGAAAACTCCACCGGGCCTGGCTTTGCGCGTGTTGACGCAGCAGGCCGGTGACGGTCCCCAGCAGGTGGTCGACCGAACATGGTTTGAGCAGAAAAGCGGCAATCGAAGGAATGCGCGCACTGGCAGCGGGCAAGTGCGCGCTGATCAGCACCACGGGAATTTGCGCAAACCGTTCATGCGACTTGATGTAACGCGCCAGCTCCATGCCATCCATGCGCGGCATGCGCAAATCGGTCAGCACCAGGGCCGGTGCCTGCACCTGCAACTGCGCGATGGCATCCACGCCATCGGCCGCCCCCACGGCCTGCAGCCCACCCTGCCGCAAGATGCCGCACAGCATCTCGCGCGACTCGGGATGATCTTCCACGACCAGTACGGTCGCGGCCTCGTTGTCAGTTGCCATCATGTCTCCTCCTGCCCTCGCCAAACCCTTGCCCCGCACTCTATCCCCTACCTGAGGTCACGGTGACTTGTTGTGAGTGATGGTGATGGTTGGGGATAAAACGCGATATCAGGAAATTCCTGAAACTTGGACAACATTACGCTAACGCATGGTGCAGGCGGCTGACAGGCCGTCAGGGAGGCGTCGCGCAAAGGAGGGGAAGGACGGCACGAGGCCGCGTCCGGCACCAGCGCAGAGCTTGGGCGGACGCGGATTCAGAGGTCAGGAATGGTCAGGCATGCGCGCTCAGGAGGCGCTGAATTTCTGTGACCAGATGGTCGAAGAACACCGGCTTGCGCAAAAACAGGTTGTGACTGGATTGCGACAGATTGTGGCGCTCCGGGGCGCCACTGCAAAGGATGACGGGCAGCGTTGCGCCACCGGGCAGCGCACGCAGCGCCGCACACAGCTCCAGACCGTTCATCACCGGCATCATGCAGTCCGAGATGACCAGATCGGGCCACTCCTGCTGCGCCTTGGTCAGCGCATCGGCACCGTGGATGGCCGTCACCACGCGATAGCCATGCAGCTCCAGCAGCATGGCATAGGTATCGGTGATGTCGATCTCATCGTCGACGATCAGGAGCAGAGGCTGCGCGCCCTGCTGTGGAGCTGACACACCGGGCATGGTCAGCGTCCATCCGCAAGCGGCGCGGGAAGAGGGGTGACCAGGCCATCGATCTCGATGCCGGCGTCGGAAATGTTCATCAGACGGCTGGCACCGTCGTAGCCGTTTTCGCGCAGCTTCATCACCGAAATCTGACGGCGGTTGACGTCATCCTTGACCACGTATTCCAGCAGCATCATGTTTTCATACAGCTGCGAGGAACTGGGATCGACCTGGGGCCGCGATTCGCGGAAATACGGCAATTGCTCGGTGATGAAGGTGGTCACGCCGCGCGCGCGCAGCTCATTGGTCAGCGCCACCAGGAAGGGCCGCATGCGCTGCTGCTGCACCACGATGCTGCGCAGGCCGTCCACGCCATCGATCAACAGGCGCGTCACGCCGCGCCGGGCGATGTTGTCCAGCATGCGCTTGGCCAGGTCGTCGCACAGCATTTCCAGCGGCAGCTGCCACATCATCTGCAGGGCACCGCTGTCGATATGTTCATCGAGCTGCATGCCGGCCTTGCGCGCCTTGGCCAGCAGGCGTTCGGGCGATTCGTAGAAGCCCAGGATCAGGCATTGCTGGCCGTCCTTCAGTCCCTGTTCGATGAAGTGCAGTCCCATGAGCGTCTTGCCCACGCCGGGACTGCCCAAGAGACAGGTCAGCGAACCGCTGACCACGCCACCGCCGATGCACTTGTCCCAGGAAGGGATGCCCACGCTGACATAACGGTCCGAGGTGCCCGGCACCTTGCCGGCGCGGGTGGCGGTGGCTTCGAAGCGCGGGAATATCTCCACGCCGCTCTGGTTGATCTCGAAGACGTGCTTGCCCAGCAGGTGGTTGGCGCCGCGCAGCTTGAAGACCTTGATCTCGCGCACCAGCTGCATGCCGGATTCGTACTGGCTCAGTTCGATGACGCCATCGACCAGGGTGTTTTCCGACTCGGGCATGTTGCCTTCCACCGGCGAGAGCAGCAGGGTGGTGCAATGCATGGTGAACACCAGCGAGTTCAGGGAATGCATGAATTCCGACAGGTTCAGGTCCGAGGGCCCCGAATCGCGCACCGAACGGAAACCGTCGATGATGAGCATGGCCGGGCGATGGCGGTTCAGTTCGGCGCTGATCAGGCGCAGCAGGCCGCGCAGGCCCTCGCTGGCCAGCGCGCCATAGCCGCTGAGCATCTGCATCTGGCCGCCCACCAGGCTCTCGTCGAAGAAGTCAAAATTGCTCACGTGATTGAGCATCTTGGCGTGGGATTCGGCAATGAGCGTCAACAACATCACCTTGTTGCCACTGCGCGCCTGGGCAAACCCCACCTGCGAGGCCAGCGTGGTCTTGCCGCTGCCGGCCAGCCCCTGGATCAGATAGAGGCTGCCGGCCGGCAGGCCACCACCGAGGATCTCGTCGAAACCGGCAATGCCGGTACTGAGCAGCGAGATGCGGCTGGGCCGCGAGGTCGTGACGGCAGCAGCAGCAGGAGGGAACGGCGGGTGATGATTCATGGGGAAGGAAGACTCGCGTTTTTATTTCGCAAAGGTTTAGAACCCATTTCATAAATAGGCGTGAGTGCGAGCGAGTCCCGTTTGGGATGAAGTGCAAGGCGCGAATTTGGGTCAAGACTGGGCGTCTTGACCCAAATTCGTAACGCAGCAATTCGCCCAAACGGGCCGCTCCCTCCGGGTTCTGTCCAGAAAGGGCGCTGGCCGCGTTGCACTCCTTGCGTGTGGCACCGCCACACGACGCGTCGCGCGCCTTGCCAGCGCCCTTTCTGGACAGAACGCATCTCACGCCTATTTATGAAATGGGTTCTAATGAGTTTTCGTCATTATACGTTTGCGTATCACCTGATTAAGGTTGCCGGACAGACCGAAAGTTGCATGGATCAGAAAAAGAAAAAATCCTGACATCCGCAAAGCCTGGGCGGGCGCGGCCCGATACGACGGCATCTGCCTTGCGTTGCTGAACGCCATGAAAAATTTCTCGTGAAACAACACCCCCGGACGATCCATACAAGATCAGTGCGAGCGCCCGCATCCCCGCGCCAGAGCTGGCCGCCAGCGGACAGCCGCTGGCCTCGTCGCGGGTCAGCCTGTCCATACAAGGCCGCCGGCAACGGGCAGAGGACATGCGCAGCCGCAACAGAAAACACCGTTGCCCCCTCCCCCGCGCAGCGATCCCGAGCACGACTGAAAATAAAAAAGACGCTGTTCCCTCACAAGGAACAGCGTCTTTTTTCAGGCAAGGCCTCTCAGGACTTGGCGTACCGCCCTTCCAGATCGGCCTGTGCACGCAGGCGCTCATACTCGTTGAGCGGCATCGGCTGGGCATCACGCTCGCCCAGTTTTTCCAGCGGGATGCGATAGGTCTCGCGTGCGGAGAACGCCGCCAGCGCCGCCACCACGGTGATGCCGAAGGCGATGCCGCCCACGGTCAGCCAGATATTGTTCGAGCCGGGCGGGGCGACGGCCGTAAACAGCGCCGGCAGCATGGCGGTGATGGCCGTGCCCAGGTTCTGTCCGATGGCCATGGCCGAGACCCGCGAACGTGCCGGGAACAGTTCGGGGAAGAAGCTGGGGAAGACCGCGTTGTAACCCTGGTAGACCACGCCCCACATCAGCACCGACATCACGAAGGCCAGCTCGACATTGCGAATGCTGATCGCATACAGGTAAGCGAAGGAGAACAGACCAGCCAGCAGCGAGCCGACCATGATGGGCAGACGGCGGCCGGTGCGGTCCGACAGCTTGCCCACGTAGGGAATCACCAGCACCGCCACCAGATTGCCCACCACCGGAATCCACAGATAGACATCCTTGGCAAAGCCGATGCCATAGGCCGGCTGCACCGCGTAGGCCGCGCCGAAGATGGTGGCCACCACCGGGATCACGTTCATGAGCGCCATGCAGACCACGCGCAGCATGTCGGGCGAGCTGTCGCGGAAGGCCTCCACCACCGGCGAGCGGCGTTGCAGCTCGGCCTTGTCGGCGGCCTTGAAGAGCGGGGTTTCATCGACGGTGCGGCGGATGATCCAGCCGGCGATGATCACCAGGAAACTCAGCAGGAAGGGAATGCGCCAGCCCCACACGTTGAACTGCTCGGCCGGCATGTAGTGCGCCAGCGGCAGGAACACCGCAGCGGCCAGGATCTGCCCGGCCTGCACGCCTTGCAGGCTGAAGCTGGAGTAGTAGCCGCGCCGGCCGAAGGGCGAATGTTCCAGGATCATGGAACTGGCGCCGGAGATTTCACCGGCCACCGCAAAGCCCTGCGCCAGGCGCAGGATCACCAGCAGTGCCGGTGCCCACAGGCCTACCTGATCATAGGTCGGCAACAGCCCGACCCCGATGGTGGAAAAACCCATCAGGAACATGCACCACAGCAGCACCTTCTTGCGGCCGTGGGTATCGCCCAGGTGGCCCAGCAGGAACGCACCGATGGGACGGGCCACATAGCCCACGCCATAGGTGGCCAGCGAGGCGATGATGGCGGTGGTCGGATCGCCCTTGGGGAAGAACAGCTGCGGGAAGATCAGCGAAGCTGCAGTGGCATAGATGAAGAAATCATAGTATTCGAGCGCCGAGCCGATCCAGCCGCTGGCGGCGGCCTTCTTGCTCTGCTGCGAATGTTCGCGGGAATGAGAGGATTGCATGGTGTCTCCGTGGTGTTGCTGGGCAGGCCGTCCGCTGTGTCGGGAGGATGCGGACCGGCTTGCCGGTGTAAAGGAATGGCGCGCCTCAGAAGCGATGCAGGATGCCCATCTGCAAGCCGATCAGACTCTTGCCATTGACGTCGCTCCCGGCCAGGTTGCTGCCCGGTCCGGCCGAACCGCTGAAGCGCCAGCCGGCATTGGCCTGGTTCTTCATGATGTTGGCGAATCCATAGAGCGTGGTCCGCTTGGAGAGGTCGTAGTAGGCGCCCACGTTGCCGCCCTGTGCACCACCATCCTTGTGGGAGGTGTCGACCATCACGCCATACAGTGCGCCGATGCGCAGCTGCGGGGTCAGGCGATAATCCGCCGAGACCTGGTAGACGTTGTAGAAGCGCTGGATATTGGGATCGTTACCGGCAAAGAAATTATTGGGATTGCTGACATTGTTGAGGATGGTGGCGGCATTGTTGCCATTGGCGTTGGCGGTGCTGTTGTTGCTCCTTACGTAGGCCAGGTAGATCTTGCCCGGACCATAGTCGTAGTCGGCATACAGGTTATGGTATTGCACCGTATTGTCGTACAGGCCGCCGGCATTGGGTTTTGCCATCAATCCGGCATAACCGGCACGATACGGGCCGTTAGTGTAATCCAAGCCGAACTGATAGACACCACGGCGCCCCAGTCCTTCACCGGCCGTCTCGGGCATCGCATAGTGGATATCGACCTGGAAACCGGCCCAGCGCGGCGACTTCCATGACAGGTCATTGTCGAAGCGCGACGGTACGCCGAAGGTATTGATGATGGAGCCGTAGGTGGTGCGCTCGGTGTAATCGATGGCGCCGCCGATGAAGAAGGGCACGCTGTTCTGGCGGCCCACGCGGAATTCACCGGCGGCCGGCGTCCTGATGCCGACCCAGGACTGGCGGTCGAACAGGCGCGTGCTGTCGGCCAGACCGCCGGTGTCGCCGGCAAAACCGTTTTCCAGCGTGAAGGTGGCCGCATAGCCGCCGCCCAGGTCTTCCACACCCTTGATGCCGATGCGGCTGCGCAGGATGGCGCCATCGTTGAGCGCCCACAGGCTCTTGCCGCTGCTGCTGCGCATGTAGCCCAGGTATTGATCGACGGTGCCATACAAGGTGACGTTGCCGGTGCTCTGGGCCAGCGCCGTACCGCAGGAGGCCAGCAGCAGGCCCAGGGCGACGGGCTTGCGCAGTGTGCCTGACGGGCGGGTGGATCGTGTTGTCATGTCTCGGATCTCTGTTGTGGTTGTGATGTTGTCGGTATCGGGTTGGGCGTGACTCCCGCCACACGCAATGCGTCCCCTGCCGGCGCGATGCGGCATGTTCGGATCGGGAGGAAGACGTGGGCCCACCGTTCCCCTGCGTGTTCAGGGAGGGGGCGGACGGATCAGGATGAAGGGCGCTGCGGTGTCATGGGGTCTCCTCTGTTGTCGTCATGCGGTCCGCGTTTTGAAATGCGGTACCGCATCGTCAAACCCGCTCGCTATGGTCTTGTTGTGGCGAGCCGTCGGTGCTGCTGCTGATGATGATGATGCTGATGCTGATGCTGCTGATTGCCGATTGTTGACTGCAGGTTAAAGATCGCTCAGCGCGTTCACGCGCCCACCGCTTCGCGCACCCGCAGGCCGCGTCGCAACACCTGGTCGCTCACCCACTTGGCGGACCGGCGCGCGCGCTCGGCCACGACGGCCGGCGACATCTGCAGGTAATCGTCATTGAACACTTCAAAACTGTAGTCCCCGCGATAGCCGCCGCGATGCAGGCGCCGCACCATGTCCGACAGCTCCGGCGAATGCTCGCCCTCGCCGGGGAACACGCGCAGATGACGCGCCGTCTCCAGCCGCTCTTCGGGGGTGCGGATCTCGCGCCACATGAAGTCCGACAGCTGCACCATCACGATACGCTTGCCGGGAATGGCATCGAGGTCTTCCAGCGCGCCACGGTTGGCGAGGATGTGGAAGGAATCGATCACCACGCCGAGGTTGGCGTGATCGGCCATCTCCACCACTTCCCAGGCCTGCATGTACTGGTTGATGTGACGCCCCCAGGACAAGGCTTCGAAGCCCACGCGGATGCCCAGCGGCACCGCCAGGTTGGCCAGCTTGGCCAGGTCGCGTGCGATGTGGCGGGTGTCGCCGCTGGCATGTTGCGAGGTGGACGAACACACCATCAGCAGCGGCGCACCGACCGCCTTGCAGATTTGCAGCAGGTTGCGCGCCACGTCGACCTTGTAGTCGTGCAGGCTGCCTTGCAGACCTTCGTAGTCGCGCATGACCTGGATGCCGGTGACGCGCACGCCGCTGTCGCGCACCAGCTTCACGGCCGCATCCAGCCCGCCGGGATAGCCCACCAGGTCTCTGGACCACAACATGAGCTGCGAGAAGCCGGCCGCCTTGGAAACCTGCAACTTGGATTCCAGCCCACCCGGCAGGGTGATGGTATCCATGCCGAAATTGTCGAGGTTCACAATGCCCCCAGTGTGCGGAAGTCATCGGCGGCCACGCCCGGCCAGCCGAACAATTCGAGATACAGCGGCGCCTGCTCGATCAGCATCTCCTTGCCCTTCTGGATGCGGCAGCCCCTGGCCTGTGCCTGCACCAGCAGCTGGCTCATCTCGATCTTCATGCCGCAGTCGGCGACGATGGCCGATGCGCTCACGCCGTCCAGTGCGAAGGGCATGGGATCGCCCACGTGCATGCCCAGCGGCGTGCAGTTCACCAGCAGGTCGAAGCCGCTCGCATCGGGCTGTGCAAAGCGCACGCGGGTGGCCGGGAAGGCCGCTTGCACGCGCGCCAGCAAGGCTTCGGCCCCGGCGCGGTTGGTATCGAAGACGCTGATCTCGGCCACGCCCTGTGCCGCCAGCGAGGCGACGATGGCACAGCCCACGCCACCGGTGCCCACCACCAGCGCACGGGTCTTGTTCCATACCAGCGGACGGTCGGCGGCGGTGCGCGCCAGCGCGCGGATGAAGCCCTCGCCATCGATCAGGTCGCCCCAGATGACACCTTCGGCATCGCGGTAGACCGCATTGCAGGCGCCGGCCACGCGGGCGCGCAGGGTGGCCTGCTCGACCGCATCGAGGGTCATGGGCTTGTGCGGGATGGAGACGAAGATGCCGCCCACGTTCTCGGTCTTCATGAACATGCGCACGGCCTCGCAATAACGCTCCGGTTCGATCTTGAAAGGGATGACGCGCGCATCCAGACCGTGCCGTTTGAAGTAGGCATTGAAGAGGGTCGGTGCCTTCACCTGTTCCACCGGCCAGCCGATGACGGGGAAGATGCGGGTAGTGCCTGTGATTTCCTTCATGATTTCAATTCTTTGCTTTCTGGCTGCGCACCAGTTCGAAACTGACGCCGCCCTTGTAGAGCTGGGTGAGCGCACCGCGCTCGCTGATCTGGGTAGGCGCGCGGTCGACGAAGATCACGCCGCGCTCCTGCAATTGCCGCACTGCCTGCAACACGTCGGGCGTGCCCAGGCCGAGGCGCAGCCATTCTTCTTCCCAATGGATGTCTTCGGTGCCCTCGGGCGGCTCCACCAGCTGGATGTAGAACTGGCGGCAGGGGCTGACCAGCAGTGAGCCCTTGGGCAGGATGCCGAAGAACTCCCCTTCCGGCAGCACCGAGAACCCCATCAGGCTGGAATAGAAGTCGATCCATTCGCGTGTGCGCTCCGGCCCCACGGCCTGCACCAGACCGAAGAAATGCAGGCCCGACAGCGCCGTGGTCTGGCGGCGCTCCTGGCTGGACGGTTTGAAGTCGACGTCGTAGATCGAGAAATCCTTGTAGCGGTCGACGAAGTAGATGATGGAGTCGCCGCAGCCATGCACGCCGGGGATGTTCAGTTCCATCGCGCCGGCGCGCGTGGGAATCGGCCAGGCGCCCAGTTCGGTCACGCGGCGATAGGCCTCGTTGGCATCGCGCACGCGCAGTGCGATGGCGCTCAGGTTGGTGGCCTGCACTTCATGGTCGAAACCCGACCAGGCCGAGACGTCGGCATTGACGATCACGTTCATCTCGCCCTGCGTGTAGAGCACCACCTCACGCGAACGATGGCGGCCGACCTGCTCGAAACCCATGCGCTCCAGCACGGCACCCAGCGCCAGCGGTTCGGTGGTGGCGTATTCGATGAACTCGATGCCGTCGATGCCCAGCGGATTGATGGGGACAGGATTGTTTTCTATGGTGTTCATCATGATCCCGATGATTTGTCTCGGAGGCGAGTATAGCCAAGCCCCACCCCCGCCAAAAGGCCGATATGAAGCAAAACGTGCGATAATCGCGCAACTTGTTCGGCAATCACTCATTTCTGGCATTTATTTACGATGATCGACCAACAGTCGGTAGAACTGGACATCCAGAAGCGCGACCTGATCGAAGGCCTGATGAAGGGTTTTGACGTCATCACCGCCTTCAACAGTGACTCGCCCCAGCTGACCGCCAGCGAAGTGGCCGAGCGCGTGGGCCTGACCCGCAGCGCCGCGCGCCGCTATCTGTTGACGCTGGTGCACACCGGCATGGCGGCCTCCGATGGCAAGAAATTCTGGCTCATGCCGCGCCTGTTGAACCTGGGCCAGTCCTATCTGGAATCGGCCCGCGTACCGCGCGCGGTGGTACCCTTCCTGCAGCGCCTGACGCAGCAGTTGCAGGAGTCCACCAATTTCTCGCTGCTCGATGGCGACGAGATCGTCTACGTCACCCGCGTCACCGCCGCGCAACTGGTCAATGCCGGATTCGAACCGGGCACCCGCCTGCCCGCCTACACCACCACGGCCGGGCGCGTACTGCTGGGCATGCGCGAGGATGACGAGATCGCCGCCTATCTCGACCGCGTGACCCTGATCCCGCACACCCACATGGCCATGACCGACAAGGCCGCGCTCTTTGCCGAGATCGTCACCATGCGCAAGCAGGGGTATGGCATCACCGAAAACCAGTTCGAGATGGGCATGCGCGGCATCGCCATCGCGGTCAAGAACCGCAATGGCCGCGTCATCGGCGCCCTGAGCGTGACCTCCAACATCGCCGCCTGCTCGCGCGAGGAAGCCATCGCGCGCGGCGTGCCGGCGCTGCAGACCACGGCCAACACGCTGATGATGTGGGTATGAGGAGGATGAGGATGAGGATGAGGACGAGGGACCAGCGCCCTTTGTCGATTACAGATCGGTAAAGACCGTCTCGGCCGCCAGGCGCGACTTCGGCAGCTTGGCATTGAAGTCATCGGCACCGCTGTAGCCCAGGCCGACCAGCACCACGCTGGTGAAGCCCTTCTCGCGCAGGCCCAGTTCCTCATCCAGCACCTTGGCATTGAAACCTTCCATCGGCACCGCATCCACTTCCAGTTCGGCCGCGCCCAGGAGCAGCGTGCCCAGGGCCAGGTAGACCTGCTTTTCCATCCAGTGCTGGGCGTCCTTCAACTCGTAGCGATGCAGGTTGCTGTAGAGCAGGCGCGAACCGCGCTGGCCGGCCTTGGCCTCGGCATTGACGAAGCGGCCATCGGCTTCTTCTTTTTCCAGCAGCGCCTCCAGATGCGGCTCGCTGATGGCGGTACGGGCGCACAGCACGATCACGTGCGAGGCGTTGATGATCTTGGGCAGGTTGTAGGGATAACCGGCTTCGGCAGCCTTGCCGATGCGGGCCTTGGCGGCATCGCTGGAGGCCACCACGAAATGCCAGGGCTGCGAGTTCACCGAGGACGGGGCCAGGCGCAGCAGCTCGCGCAGTTCAGCGATGAGGGATTCGGGAATCTTGCGGCTGGGATCGAAGGCCTTGGTGGAGTGGCGTTTGCGGGCGGCGTGGAGCAGGCTCATGGTATTTCCTTCCGTTGAATGGTTTGGCGTTGAGCATTAAATCTTGCTTAATGCTCCTGAATTCACTGGTGCGGCTTGCATGACATCATCGGGCAGGATGCGGTTTCAAAAAAGCGCAGCGGGGCAGAAACATTTTCAAAAAATAATTGAAAGTAAAATGCGGGTTTCGATCTCATCACCTTGTCTCCTGCCCCATCATGATCCGCCTGGAAGACCTCGCCATCTTTGTCTGCGCTGCCGACAACGGCAGCCTCTCCGCCGCAGCCCGCCAGCACGACGTCACTCCGGCCGTCGCCAGCGCCGCCATGAAGCGGCTCGAAGGCGAACTCGGCGCGCGCCTGCTGGCCCGCTCCACGCGCAGCCTGCGCCTGACGCCCGATGGCGAGCGCTATCTGCAATACGCCCGCAACGCGCTGGCCGAAGTCAATGCCGGGCGCGATGCCGTGGCCCATGGACGGCGCATGGTCGGCGGTAATCTCTCGCTGTCGGTGCCCTCGGATTTCGGCCGCAATCTGATGTGCCAGTGGCTCGATGAATTCCAGGCCCAGCATCCGGCGGTGAGCCTGCAGGTGCGCATCAGCGACCGCGTGGCCGACATGTTCCGCCAGCCGGTGGAGGTCGCCATCCGCTACAGTCCGCCCGAGGATTCCAGCCTGGTGGCCCTGCCGCTGGCACCGGAGAACCGCCGCGTGCTGTGCGCCTCGCCCGACTATCTGGCGCGCCACGGCCGCCCGCGCACACCGGCCGACCTGCGCCAGCACAATTGCCTGCGCTATCTGCTCTCGGACATGCTGCATTCGCAGTGGACCTTCTTCAAGGAGGGCAGCCCGGTACAGGTGCAGGTGAGCGGCGACCGCGTGTGCGACGATGGCGAACTGGTGCACCGCTGGGCCGTGGATGGCCGCGGCATCGCCTACAAGTCGCGGCTGGACGTGCTGGCCGACCTGCGCAACGGCAGGCTGGAAGCGTTGATGGAAGATTATGCGGGCGAGGCCTCGCCGCTGAATCTGGTCTGCACGCATCGCATGAGCCTCTCGCCCACGGTGCGTGCGCTGCGTGAGCTGCTGGGTGAACGGATCGCGCGTTATCTCACCGATCGCTGAGCCGGGCCCGGCTCATGCCTTGCTGACGGCACGGCGCAGGCCCACCGAAGGCAGTGCCGGCAACACCAGTCCCAGGCACAGCAAACCCATGCCCAGCAGCAGATCACCGGAGAGCTTCTCGCCGAAGATCAGCGAGGACAGCGCCAGACCCACCACCGGCACGCCCAGCATGCACACCGATACCGTCACCGGCGAGAGGCGCTGGGTCATCTGCAATACGATCAGGAAAGTCAGGGCCGTGGCCAGCGGACCGGTGTAGGCGATCACACCCCAGGAATGCGGATCGGCCAGGAAGGTCGGTGCGCCATCGACCACCAGGGCCAGCAGGGACAGCGGCACGGCGGCCACCAGGGTCTGCCAGGGCAGCAGGTCGAAGTCCAGCTTCACGCCCGGCGTCATCTTGATCTGCAGGATGTTGGTGGCCCAGGACAGCGAGGCCGCGCCCAGCATCAGGTAGCCGATCATGCTGTGCATGTCCGCATGCAGCAGCGCCGGCAGCACGATCACGGCCATGCCCGCATAGCTGCAGACGGTGGCCAGCGACTGCTGGGTGCTCAGCTTGTGCTTGAGGACGAGCGCGGCACCCGGCACCACCCAGATCGAGGTGGCATAGGCGATCAGCGAGGCGCGGCCCGGCATGACGAAGTGCAAGGCCCCGGTGACCAGCGCCGTGAACAGGCCCATCTGCAAGACACCCACGCCGGCCACCACCGGCCACTCTTGGCGCGTGGGCAAGCGCAGCTTGCCCAGGGCAGCGGCGATGATGAAACTGAGGATCGCCGCCGACAGGAAACGGCTGGCCGCGAACCACAACGGCGGAATGAACTGGCTGCCGAACTTCATCACCGGCCAGTTGCCGCCCCAGATGCAGATCGCCAGCACCACGCAGACCAGAAACAACCGGCTCATCGGCTGCGGCCGGGAAGAGGCAGGACGGGTGGTGGCGGGTGCGGCAATGGCGGTGGACATCTGGGCTCCATGAGGGAAAGACGGAGCGCTGCAGGAGCCGGAAAATCCAAGCCGTCCGGCGCATGCTGCAGCGCATCCAAACGGCTCTCATGGTAGAGAAGAGGCGGCAAATAGTGCTGCCGTATTGGAGGGGAAGAAAGACCGTCGGCAGCACTTACTGCTGCAAAATAATCGACTGACAGATTATTCATCTGCGAATACCCGTTTGGTGCAGCATGCACCACTCCGGACATGGCGCTGGTGCATCGCCCCGCCAGCCCCTCGGATTTAGCCCATATGAACGAAGATACCGGCCAGCCGGCGCAAACCCTTGCCGGACGGCTGGCCGCCCTGCCCCTGACGATCCGGGGTGAAGGTTCTGACCAGATTCCGACTTTTTTCCGTACGGCGGCATTCTGTTCGTTCATCTTTCCTGATCAGCCAGTGAAGTGAACTTTGGACCTCGCCCCGGCGCTTGAGGTAGTCTTCTGACAGGCCCGGCGATGACATGACACGGGCGCCCATTCGGAGACCCACCATGCAAGCGACCAGCCCGGACCTGCTGCTGCGGCACGACCAGCACGGCATCACCACCCTCACCCTGAACCGGCCAGCGCAGTTCAATGCGCTCTCGGAAGCCATGCTGACCGCCTTGCAGGCGCAGCTCGATGCCCTGGCGCAGGATGCCCGGGTGCGCTGCGTGATCCTGGCCGCCAATGGCCGCGCCTTCTGCGCCGGCCACGACCTGCGCGAAATGCGCGCCACGCCCCAGCAGGCTTACTACCAGCAGTTGTTTGAGCGCTGCAGCCGCCTGATGCAATCGCTGCGCGCGCTGCCGGTCCCGGTGATCGCCAAGGTGCAGGGGCTGGCCACGGCGGCCGGCTGCCAGCTGGTGGCCAGTTGCGATCTGGCAGTGGCCAGCGAGCAGGCGCGCTTTGCGGTCTCGGGCATCAACGTCGGATTGTTCTGTTCCACCCCGGCGGTGGCGCTCACGCGCAACCTGCCGATCAAGCGGGCTTTCGAGATGCTGGTGACCGGCAAGTTCATCGATGCCGCCACGGCCGCCGAGTGGGGACTCATCAACCAGGCCGTACCCGAGAGCGAACTCGATGCCGCCACCCAAGCACTGGCCCGCGAGATCTGCAGCAAGCCCGCCATCTCGATTGCGCGCGGCAAGGCCATGGTGTACCGCCAGCAGCGGATGGCCCTGCCGGATGCCTATGCCCATGCGGCCGAGGTGATGGCCTGCAACATCATGGATGCCGAGGCGATGGAAGGGATACAGGCGTTTCTGGAAAAGCGTGCGCCCAGCTGGACTGAGCGGGGGGATTGATCGGGTTTTCATGAGGGAGCGGAAGACGGGTTGCATCGTCCGCGATCAGATGGGGCAGGCACAACGACAACACGATGGCGCCCGACGCAAAGAAAAATCAGCCACGCCAGACGATAAAAAAGTTAGAAATTGATTCGATCCGAAGAAACGCTATTTCTATCGATCATTCCAGCCTCGCGGCCTGCTCATAAATTGCTATCCTCTCCACCCTGAGCGGCTTACCGCCTCTTTTACAGCACCTTCTTTACAGCTTTTTTACACCACCAACCCAAAGTTTTATCCGGATTAAACGCCGCAAAAACTAAGCTTGATGCTCTTCAACCCATGGAGCATCCAGCATGAACCGCCGTACCTCACAACAAGTCGAAGACACCACCCAGGAATCGCTGGCACCACTGGGCCAGCGTCGCCTGCGCAATGCGCAACTGGCCGGACTGGCGAGCCTGGCCGCCGCCGCTGCCCTGCTGGCCATCGCCGTGATCGCCCCGGCCCAGGCGCAGGAAGCTGGCGCAGCGCCGGCTGCCAGCGACGCCAGCGCCTCGCCGCTGCACCTGACAGGCAACATCGGCATCGTCAGCCAGTACGTCTTCCGTGGGACCACGCAGACCAATCAAAAGCCCGCCCTGCAAGGCGGCTTCGATCTGACCCATGACAATGGCCTGTATGCCGGGATCTGGATGTCCAACATCAGCTGGATCTCCGATACCAATTCCGCAGCCTCGGCCAGTCTGGAGACGGATATCTACGGCGGCTGGAAGCCTGCCCTGACCGACTGGCTCACCGGCGACATCGGTGTGCTGCACTACGCCTATCCGGGCAGCTACCCGGCCGGCATGACCAGACCCGATACCACCGAGGTCTACCTGGGCGTGGACGCCAAATGGATCGCCTTCAAGTATTCGGTCAGCACGGGCAACACCTTCGGCAATGCCGATACCAGTGGCAGCAGCTACGCCGATCTCTCGCTGACCCATGAGCTTTTCGACGGCATCACCGGCCTGGCCCACATCGGACGCCAGCACTACACCGGCCCCAACGCTTCCAGCCTCTCCTATACCGACTGGAAGCTTGGCCTCACGCGCGATTTCTCCGGCTATGTGCTGGGCCTGGCCTACACCGGCAGCAACGCGCCGGATGCCGGCTATACCCTGCGCGGCAAGAACATCGGCAGCAACCAGTGGGTGGCCTCGCTCAACAAGAGCTTCTGAGGCCGGACCATCGTGTGAATTGGCAATGGGCAATGGGCAATGAACAAGGAGGTGCATCATCATGCGTAGCCGTCTGCACTGGAAACGTGGCGAAGATCGCCTCCACCCGCTCTCGCCACGTCATCTGTTCCTGCGCACCGCGCAGCGCCGCCGCTATCGTCACGTGCTGGTCGCGCTGCTGATGCTGCTGCTCTGCGTCGGTGTCGCTCAGCTGAGCTGGGCGGTATCACCTTACCGCGCGGCGGAAGACTACGGACCCTCGCCGCAAGCCCTGCAGCATCGCGAAGACTGTCGGCACCAGGTGGCCGCTGTCCTGCCGGGCAAGATCGAGAGCGAGGAGTTCGTCGCACGCACCGACCGCGAATATTTCCGCTACGTGGTGCGGCATGATCTGCGGGAGATTCTCTTCATCTGCGATGCGCGCACTGGCCAGATCCGCCGCCAGATCGATCTCTGGGGGGATCTTTAGGTTCATCTCGCGCTAGCACCACCCCGGTACACATTCATCGCGCCAGGACCGGTTCCCATTTGATTTGCCCGTGCAGATCAAATGAGAACCGGCCTTGGTGCCGCCTCGACAGACCGACAGGCAGCGCACAGCCGGGCTGGACAAGCGGCCGGGCTGACGGCAAGATGCGGCATCCCATCCCTCTGCCCATCTGACCGACCTGCCCATGCAAGCCGATTACGCCACCATCCTGCAATGGATCTATCTCTTCAACTCCCTTGCCCTGGCTCAACTGGCCCTGAAGCAACTGGCCCGGCGCCGCAAGGCGCGCGGGCTGGAGCAGCGCTTTCGTGCGGCCCAGACCGCCCAGTGGCGCCTGAGCGCACCTGACTTCCTGACCTCCCGGCTGGGCGCACCCCACGCGCAGCACACGCGCGAGGACGGCGCCACGCTGTATCGCTGGCGCGGCGAGCGGCACTGGCTGGAAGCGCTCTATCGGGATGGACGATGCGAAAGCGTGGAAGTCTCCGACCATCTGGAAGAAAGCTTCCCCACCGTCAATACCTATTTCAATTGCGCGGTGCTGGCCGGGCTGGCCTGCGCCTGGAAGTTCTCGGGGCTGGCCGATGCGCCGGAGCTGGAAGTGACGGCAGCAGGCAAGCAATACCTGGCCAGTTTCATCGTCTTTGTGGCCGGTGCCTGGCTGCTCTCCTTCGTGCTCAAGCGCCAGCGCGTGTTGCTCAACCTGGGCTGCATCGCGATGGTCGTGCTGGCGCTGCCGCTGCTGAACTGGCCCTGAATCCTCAGCGCTCGCGGCTCATTCAGCGATCACGTCGGCCAGCCGATAGCCCACGCCGATCTCGGTGAGGATGTGCACCGGCTGGGCCGCATCGTGCTCCAGCTTCTGGCGCAGGCGCTGCATGTAGATGCGCAGGTAATGACCGTCTTCCGCATGCGACGGTCCCCAGCCAGCCACCAGCAACTGGCGGTGCGTGATGACGCGGCCGGCATCGCGCAGCAGCGTGGACAGCAGGCGATATTCGATCTGCGTCAGATGCAGTGCCTCGCCATTGCGGGAGACGCTGCGGGCCGGCAGGTCCACCACCACCTCACCCAGCCGATAGCGGCCGCTGGACTGGCCCGCGCCTGATGCGCGCGCATGGCGGCGCAGCTGGGCGCGCATGCGGGCCAGCAGCTCGGGCATGCCGAAGGGCTTGACGAGATAGTCATCGGCACCGGCGTCGAGGGCTTCCACTTTTTCCGATTCCTGGGTGCGCGCCGAGAGGATCACGATGGGCACGCTGCTCCAGTTGCGGATCTCGCTGACGACCTGCTTGCCATCGCCATCGGGCAGGCCGAGGTCGACGATGATGAGGTCGGGCTTGCGGGTGCCGGCTTCGGTAACGCCCTCGCGCGCGGTCTTGGCCTCATGCACGATGAAGCCCTCCTGTTCCAGAGCGCTTTTGACCAGCTTGCGGATGTGCGGATCATCTTCGATGAAGACGATGTTGCCTGCGTGTTCTTGCATGGGATGTCCTTATTCCTCGGGCAGGGCCGGTTGCGTTTCCACCGGCAGCATGAAGCAGACGGTCGCGCCCTGCCCGGCTTCCTGCGGCGCAATCCAGATACGGCCCTGGTGCGCCTCGATGATGGCGCGGCAAATGGCCAGGCCCAGGCCGACGCCGGGGGTGCTGGACTCATTGTCGCCGCGCGTGAATTTTTCAAAGGCGTGCTGCGTCATGGACGGCGGGAAACCGCGTCCCTGGTCTGCCACGCTGACCTTGACCTGGGGCGCGCCCTCGCTGTCTTCCACATGGGCGCTGATGGCAATGGGACTGCCGGGCGGCGAATACTTGATGGCGTTTTCCACCAGATTGGCCAGCACCCGTTCCAGCAATACCGCATCCACCCGCAGCAGCGGCAGCCCGGACGCGATGCGCGTTTCCACCTGACGCCCTTCGAGCGCCTTGGCCAGCAGGCGCAGGGCCGAGCCGGCCAGTTCTTCCAGTGCATTCCACTGGCGGTTCAAGGTCACCACGCCGGCCTGCAGGCGCGCCATGTCCAGCAGGTTGTTCATCAGGCCGACCATCTTCTGCGACTGTTCGCTGATGGTAAGGGCCATGGCGCGGGCATCATCATCCAGCCGCGCATTGGCAGCCAGCACCTCGGCACTGCCCACCAGCGAGGTCAGGGGCGTGCGCAGGTCATGCGAGATGGCCGAGAGCAGCGAATTGCGCAGGCGTTCGGATTCCATCGTGACCACCGCATCCTGGGCCACCTCGGCATAGTGCAGACGCTCGATGGCCATGGCGATCTGCGAGCAGAAGATCTCCAGCATCTGGCGGTTCTCGGGCAGAGCCAGCTGGGCTGCGGCGAGCTGGCGTTCTTCTTCGCTGGGCGCCTCGATGGCAAAGGCCAGCACGCCGCGCGTGCGCATGGTGGCCGTCAGCGGCAGGTACAGCGCCGCCGCCGAGGGCAAGGTGGCCGTGCCCTTGCCGGCCGCCTGGCCATTGTCATAGACCCACTGCGCGACACCGGCATCGACGCTCTTCAGGACATGGGCTCCGCCCTCCTGCTCCGGCTCGGCCAGACGCAACTGGTCGGCGCTGTCCGGCAGGAAGAAGGCGATGCGCGCACCGAACACGGCGGCCAGATGGCGGCGCCCGATTTCCAGGATCTGGTCCAGCGTCAGCAGTGCCGACAATTCCTTGCCCAACATGTAGAGATTGGCCGCCCGGCCCTCGCGCTGCATGGCCACGCTGGCCTGGCGGCGCAGGCGTGCGGTGAGCGAGCTGATGAACAGCGATACCGCCAGCATCACCGCCAGCGTCAGCAGATACTGCGCGTCGGACACCGTGATGGAGAAACGCGGATCGACAAAGAAAAAATCGAAGGACAGCACCGACAGCACCGATACCAGCGCCGAGGCCGCGCGGCCATAGCGCATCGCCACCAGCATCACCCCCACCAGGTAGAGCATGATGACGTTGGCCGGATGCAGCTTGCCGTCGAGCACGAAGGCCAGCGTGGTGGTGATGGCGCAACTGGCCAGCGCCCAGAGCGTGCCGCGCGTACGGCGACGGCGTGTCAGCAGTTCTTCGGCGGCACTGGCGGCACCATCGGTGCGGGCGGTTTCGCCCTGCTGGCGGGTACGGCTGCGGGCGATGGTGTAGAGGTCGATCTCGGCGCCGCCACGCGCGATGCGCTGGGCCAGTGTGCCGCGCGGCCAGCGCAGCAGATGATGCAGGCCGCCTGCGGGCTGGCCGATCACCAGCTTGCCGGCATTGCGGCTGCGGGCAAATTGCAGCAGTGCCGCGGCCAGTTCCTCACCACTGATGCTGGCCGTTTCCGCACCCAGCGATTGCGCCAGCTTGAGATAGGCCACCACGCGCTCGCGTGCGTCCATCGCCTGACGCTGGCCGGGCAGGTCCACATGTACGGCCAGCCATTCGGCCTGCAGCTTGGCGGCCAGACGGGCTGCTTCGCGGATCAGGCGTTCCTCGCCGGCACCGCTGCCCACCGCCACCACGATGCGTTCGCGCGCCTGCCACAGCTGGGCGATGGAGCGGTCGGCGCGATACTGGCGCATGTCCGCGTCAACCCGGTCGGCGGTGCGGCGCAGGGCGATTTCGCGCAGGGCGATCAGATTGCCCTTGCGGAAGAAATTGCGACCGGCCTTCTCGGCCTGCTGCGGCAGGTAGACCTTGCCCTGCTGCAGGCGCGCCAGCAGTTCATCAGGCGGGATGTCGACCAGCATGACGTCATCGGCACCATCGAAGACATGATCGGGCACCGTCTCGAAGACGCGGATACCGGTGATCTGGCCCACCACGTCATTGAGGCTTTCGATGTGCTGCACGTTGAGGGTGGTGTAGACATCGATGCCGGCGCGCAGCAGTTCATCGATGTCCTGCCAGCGCTTGGCGTGGCGCGAGCCGGGCACGTTGGAGTGCGCCAGCTCGTCCACCAGGATCACGCCGGGCTTGCGTTCCAGCGCGGCATCCAGATCGAACTCGGGCAACTGCCGGTCACGGTAAGGCACCATGCGCAGCGGCAGGCGCGTCAGGCCGGCAAGCTGCGCCTCGGTCTCGGCGCGGCCGTGGGTCTCTACCACGCCGGCGATCACGTCCACGTCTTGCGCGGCCAGCGCCTGGGCCGCTTCGAGCATGGCGAAGGTCTTGCCCACCCCCGCCGAGAAGCCGAAGAAAATCTTCAGGCGGCCACGCGCCTGGCGTTCTTCGTCGCGCATCACGCGTTCAAGCAGGTCGTCGGGATCGGGGCGGGTGTTCATAGGCGCAGTATCAGAGTTGGAGCATTGTAGAGGCAAAAAGCCGGTGCTACGCACTGGACGTAGCACCGGCTGCGGCGGGCATCTCCATTACCGTTCGGACTGAGTGACGGCGCAGTCGCGTATCGAAGACGCGCCTGACTCAGGGCGAACGGGTCGGAGGGTGATCCTATTGTTTGGCATCCGTCCTGGGCATGGGTGCTGCCGCATCCAGCGCCAGATTGAGCTTGAGCACGTTCACGCGCGGTTCACCGAACAGGCCCCATTGCGGCGCCTCGCTGTTGGCGTGCACCAGGTCGCGCACCTGCTGCACCGTCATGCCACGCACGCGGGCCACGCGGGCTACCTGATAGGCGGCGGCCGCCGGGCTGATGTGCGGATCAAGGCCGCTGGCCGAGGCGGTCAGCAGGTCCATGGGGATAGCGCTCTTGTTGCCCGGATCAGCCTCCTGCAAGGCCTTGGCGCGATCTTCTGCGGCTTGCTTGAGGGCCGGATTGGTCGGGCCGAGATTGCTGCCACCGGAGGCCAGGCCGTTGTTGGGGAAGGTGCCGGCAGCCGACGGCCGGCCCCAGAAATAGGCCGGGCTGGTGAAGTTCTGGCCGATCAGTTCAGAGCCGACCAGCTGGCCCTGGCGTTCGATCAGGCTGCCATTGGCCTGATGCGGGAAGAAGGCTTGCGCCAGGCCCGTCACCAGCAGCGGGTACAGGCCGCCCAGCAGCACGCCCAAAAGGATGAAGAGCGTGATGGCCGGACGCAGCGGATGGGGAGTCGAGGTTTTCATGGGACACTCCTTGAGAGTCGGATTCAGGTTCAGACCAGGCCAAAGGCGGCCAGCAGCATGTCGATCAGCTTGATGCCCACGAACGGCACCAGCAGCCCACCCACGCCATAGATCAGCAGGTTGCGGCGCAAGAGCACGGCCGCACCCAGCGCGCGATAGCGCACGCCGCGCAGGGCCAGCGGAATCAGCGCCACGATCACCAGCGCATTGAAGATCACCGCCGACATGATGGCCGATTCAGGACTGGCCAGATGCATCACGTTGAGCGCGCCCAGCTGCGGATAGCTGGCCACGAACATGGCCGGGATGATGGCGAAGTACTTGGCCACGTCATTGGCGATGCTGAAGGTGGTCAGACTGCCGCGCGTCATCAGCATCTGCTTGCCGATCTCGACGATCTCGATCAGCTTGGTCGGATTGGAATCGAGGTCGACCATGTTGCCGGCTTCCTTGGCCGCCTGGGTGCCGCTGTTCATGGCCACGGCCACGTCGGCCTGGGCCAGTGCAGGGGCGTCGTTGGTGCCGTCGCCGGTCATGGCCACCAGCTTGCCTTCAGCCTGATGCTGGCGGATCAGGGCCAGCTTCTGTTCCGGCGTGGCCTCGGCGAGGAAGTCATCGACCCCGGCTTCGGCAGCAATGGCCGCCGCAGTCAGGCGGTTGTCGCCGGTGATCATCACGGTCTTGATACCCATGCGACGCAGTTCACCAAAGCGCTCCTTGATGCCGCCCTTGACGATATCCTTCAACTCCACCGTGCCCAGGATGCGCACCGGGGAACCCAGCTGGAGCAGGTCGCTCTGGTTGCTCCATTCGATCACCACCAGCGGCGTGCCGCCACGGCGGGCGATGGCTTCGACGTCGGCTTCGACCTGGGCCGGCAGGCGCTGGTCGGCCGAGCGCACCAGCTTGCGGATGGCGTCGGCAGCACCCTTGCGGATACGGCGCTCGCCGATGTCGATGCCGGAGACGCGGGTCTGGGCCGAGAAGGGAATGAATTGCGCCCCCAGGTTGGCCATCTCGCGTTCGCGCAGGTTGAAGCGGTTCTTGGCCAGCACCACGATGCTGCGACCTTCCGGGGTTTCATCGGCCAGCGAAGCCAGTTGTGCCACGTCGGCCAGTTCGCGCTCGCCCACGCCCGGGGCCGGCATGAAGGCGGCGGCCTGACGGTTGCCCAGGGTGATGGTGCCGGTCTTGTCCAGCAGCAGCACGTCGACGTCGCCGGCGGCTTCCACGGCGCGGCCGGAGGTGGCGATGACATTGGCCTGCATCATGCGGCTCATGCCGGCCACGCCGATGGCCGAGAGCAGGCCGCCGATGGTGGTGGGGATCAGGCAGACCAGCAGGGCAATGAGTGCCGTCACGGTGACCGGCGAGCCGGAGCCGGCCGCATTGACGGAGAAGACCGAGAACGGCAGCAGGGTCACCGTCACCAGCAGGAACACCAGTGTCAGCGCCACCAGCAGCAGGGTCAGGGCCAGCTCATTGGGGGTCTTCTGGCGGCGTGCGCCTTCGACCATGGCGATCATGCGGTCGAGGAAGGCTTCACCCGGGTTGACCGAGACGCGCACCACGATCCAGTCCGACAGCACCCGCGTGCCACCGGTGACGGCCGAGAAGTCACCGCCGGATTCGCGGATCACCGGTGCCGATTCGCCGGTGATGGCGCTCTCGTCGACGGTGGCCACGCCTTCGATGACGTCGCCATCGGCAGGCACGGTGTCGCCGGCTTCGATGAGCACCAGATCGCCCTTGCGCAGGGAGCCGCCTTCGACGACTTCACACTGCCGGGCGGCGGCAGCGGCGCCGCCCCGGACCAGTTCAGTGCTGCGCAGTTTCTTGGCCATGACGCTTTTCTTGACGCCGCGCAGGGCGGCGGCCTGGGCCTTGCTGCGGCCTTCGGCCAGCGCTTCGGCGAAGTTGGCGAAGAGCACCGTGAACCATAGCCAGGCGGCGACCGCGAAGATGAAGCCTGCCGGCGCCTCACCCTTGCCGACAACGGCCTGGATGAACAGCAGCGTAGTCAGGATGCTGCCCAGGTAGACCACGAACATCACCGGATTGCGCCACTGCACGCGCGGTGACAGCTTGCGCACCGAATCAGCCAGGGCCGGCTTGACGATCTTGGGATCGAACATCCAGCGCGCAGTCTGGGCGGCGGAGGGAATGGCATCGGCCGGCACGGCGGGTTGGCTGCTGGCCGGGGTATTGCTGGAAGGGGTAGTCATAAAGGTATCCGTTACGGGTTGCTCCCGCCGACGTGTGCCGGCGGGAATCCATCCATCATTTACATCGCCATCATCTGCAGGTGCTCGACCACCGGTCCCAGCGCCAGCGCCGGAACATAGGTCAGGGCACCCACCAGAATCACCGCGCCGATCAGCAGTGCCACGAACAGCGGGCCATGCGTGGGCAAGGTGCCGGAGGTGGCGGCCAGGCGTTTCTTGCCGGCCAGCGAACCGGCCATCGCCAGCACCGGCACGATGATGCCGAAGCGGCCCAGCCAGGTGCACAGGCCGGTGGTGAGGTTGTAGTACGGCGTGTTGGCCGAGAGTCCGCCAAAGGCGCTGCCATTGTTGTTGGCAGCCGAGCTGAAGGCGTACAGGATTTCGGAGAAGCCATGCGCACCGGGGTTGGCGATACCGGCCAGGCCACCCTCCACCATCACCGACAGGGCGGTAAAGATCAGCACCAGGGCCGGGGTCATGAGGATGGCGATGGACATCATCTTCATGTCGAACACGCCGATCTTCTTGCCCAGGTATTCGGGCGTGCGGCCGATCATGAGGCCGGCGATGAACACGGCCAGCACCGCGAAGATCAGCATCCCGTACAGGCCCGAGCCGACCCCGCCGAAGACCACCTCGCCCAGCTGCATCTGCAGCATCGGCACAAGTCCGCCCAGAGGCGAGAGCGAGTCATGCATGGCATTGACCGCACCGCAGGAAGCGGCAGTGGTGATGGAGGCGAACAGGGCCGAGGCCGGAATGCCGAAGCGGGTTTCCTTGCCTTCCATCATGCTGGGGCCGGAGGCGTGCAGCGAGGCCAGCATGGGGTTGGGCTGGCTCTCCGAATGCATCAGCACCAGCGTCATCACCACGAACAGCAGCGTCATCGAGGCCAGGATGGCCCAGCCCTGGCGGCGGTCACCCACCAGCGTGCCGAAGCTGATGCACAGACCGGCCGGGATGATGAGGATGGCCAGCATCTGCAGGAAGTTCGACAGCGGCGTGGGATTCTCGTACGGGTGCGCCGAGTTGGCATTGAAGAAGCCACCGCCATTGGTGCCGATCATCTTGATGGCTTCCTGCGAGGCCACCGGGCCCATCGGCAGGGTCTGCTTGTCGGTGCTTTGCGCTTCGGTCACGGGTTCGCCCTTGGCATCCTTGAGCGGCTGTCCTTGCTCATCCAGCTTGGGGATGGTGTAGTTGGTCACTTCCAGCGTCTTCACTTCCTGATAGGCATGGAAGTTCTGGATGCTGCCCTGCTGCACCAGCACCAGCGAGATCACCACCGACAGCGGCAGCAGCACGTAGAGCGTGCTGCGGGTCATGTCCACCCAGAAATTGCCGATGCCCTTGCTGCTGTGGCGGGCGAAGCCGCGAATGAGCGCGAAGGCAATGGCGATGCCGGTAGCGGCCGAGAAGAAGTTCTGCACCGCCAGCGCCGCCATCTGGGTCAGGTAGCTCATGGTGGATTCGCCCACGTAGCCCTGCCAGTTGGTATTGGTGACGAAGCTCACCGCCGTGTTGAAGGAGGAATCCGGGGTGACATTGGGCAGTGCCGCCGGATTCAGCGGCAGCCATTGCTGCACGCGCTGCAGCAGGTAGACCGCGACGGCGCCGATGAAATTGAACAGCACCACGGCGATGGCATACTGCTTCCAGTCCATGTCGTGTTCGCGGCTGATGCCGCAGAGGCGACAGAAGACGCGTTCGATGCCGCCAAAGAGACGGTTCACGCGCGACTTGCCTTCCATCACGCGGGCCATGTACCAGCCCATCGGGAAAGCCAGCAGCAGCAGCACGGCCAGGTAGAGGCCCAGCTGCAGGTAGTTGTTGCTGTCCATATCAGAAATCCTCCGGCTTGATGAGGGCGTAGACCAGGTAGATCAACAGGGCGATGGAAACCACCAGCCCCAGCAGGGTCATGAAGTTCATTGCTTGTCCCCTTCGCGCCGTTCGAGACGGCTGCACAGGGCGATGAAGGCCCACATCGAGAGGCCGCAGAGCAGCAGCATGCCTATGTTGAGAAAATCCGTTTGCCACATTTCCCACTCCATTGTTGACGTTGTTTGGCTCCCTTCCGAAAGACGGAAGCGGAGACAGTCGAACGATAGAGAAGGCAGCATTAAATCCTGGTAAATGTTGCGCACGCGAGCGTAAACAAAACGTAAACGAGACGTGGCGGATCGCCAGGAACAAGGTTCAGAGCAAAGCTGGATGGAAGGGAGAAAGGAACGTATACCGGGAAACAACCAACACCCGTTCGGACTGAGTAGCCCCGCAGGGGCGTGTCGAAGACGCACCGACGTTAGCGTGACAAACCCGGCCCCGGCGGGAACGGCGCAGCGCCCCTTATGCCTGCTGCGCAGGCTACTTAGTCCGAAAGGTGAACAGACCCTGGTACGTGCGTGACCAGAACGAAAGCGAGGTGCGCCGTGGACTCAGACGTCGCTCACGCGGCCCAGCTCGACGCGGTTCTTGCCCAGGCGCTTGGCCTTGTACATGGCCTTGTCGGCCATGGCCAGCAATTCCTCGGGGCCGACTTCGCCATCCAGGTTGGGCTGGTAGACGGCCACGCCGATGCTGCTGGAGATGTTGACGGTGGAATGGGTCAGCTCGAAGGGTTCGCGGATGGTGACCAGGATCTTCTCGGCCACCATCACCGCATCTTCCTGGGTCTGCAGATTTTCCAGGATGACCACGAATTCATCGCCGGCCAGGCGCGCCACGGTATCGACGTCACGCACCGAACGCTGCAGGCGGCGGGCGAACTCCACCAGCAGTTCGTCGCCGGCCTCATGACCATAGCGGTCATTGACGCCCTTGAAACCATCGATGTCCATGAAGAACAGGGCCAGCAACTGATCGGCCCGGCGCGCGCGCATCATGCCCTCGGGCAGGCGGTCGCTGAAGGCGCGACGGTTGGGCAGGCTGGTCAGCACGTCGGTCAGCGCCAGTTCACGCATCTGGTCACGGAAGGCCAGGCGTTCGGTGATGTCATGCAGGAAGGCGATGAAGAGGTGTCCGCTCTGGCGCTTGACGTGGCCGATGGTGATCTCGACAGGCAGCTCGTAGCCGTCGTGATGCAGGGCCTGCAGCTCGATGCGGTTGTTGATGACCACGCTGCTGCCATCCTTGAGGAACTGCGACATGCCGCGATTGTGGGCGCCTCGCATGTCGGCGGGGATGATGAGTTCGGCCATGTCGCGGCCCATGACCTGATCGCGCGGCCAGCCCAGCAGCAGTTCTGCCTGGCGGTTCCACTCGACCACACGGCCCTGTTCGTCGGCGGCGATGAAGGCATCCTGGGCGTTTTCGAGGATGGCGCGCAGCTCGGCCGCGCTTTCTTCCAGCTGGATCTGGTTGGCCTGCTGCTGGTCCAGCGCCTGCTGCAAGGCGCTGGCGGTTTCGTGCAGGCGGCGGGTGCGCTCGGCCACCCGCTGCTCCAGACTCTCGTTGAGGGAGCGGACCTCGCGCAGATAGCTCTCTTCGCGCTGGACCATGTTGACCAGGGTCGAGGACAGCAACTGGATCTCGCGATAGCTGTTGACCAGCGGAATGGTGACGTCGGCGCGGCCGCCGGCACGCAGTTCCAGCGCGGCCGACAAGGCATTGATGGGGGCCACCAGGCGCCGCGTGAGCACGAAGGCCAGGATCACCAGCAGCGTTCCGATGAGTGCGCCCACCACGATCACGCGCTGCTCCAGCGCGCGGAAGGCTTCCAGGGCCACGGTTTCGGGCTGGCGCACGATCACGCTCCACTGCAGCCGCATGCCGCCCTTGGCGCCGGTGCGCGCATACCCGCTGACGTAGCGACGGCCGTCCGGCCAGGTCTCGATGAGCGAGCCACCGTCCTCGGTGGCTTGCGCGGCGCGCAGGCTGGCGGTGTCGATGGTGGTTTCTTCCAGCCCTTTGGGTCCGAGCATGACGGTGCCGTCGCTGCGCACGATGATGACGTCGACGTCGTAGCGCTTGCCGGTGGGGTCCAGCAGTTTGGCGGCGATGTCGCGGGCCCACGACCACGACAGATGCATGCCGACCACGCCGACGTAACGGCCCTTGAGGTCATGCACCGGGGCCGAGAGGTCGACGAAACGCCAGGGCGCCGATTGCGGCGTCAGCTTGTGCGCCAGCAGCAGAGCCGGATGATAGTCGCCGGCGTATTCGGCCTTGCTGCCTTCCGTGAACCAGGGCCGGTCGGCCACGCTGGCGCCTTCCAGCATGCCCTTGCTGGCTGCGATGACGGTACCGTCAGGGCGTGCCATGCCTATCCATGCATAGTGCGGCACGTTGGTTTGCAGTTCGTTGAAGACGTTACGGATACGCGCCGGATCATGCACGGCCCGTAGCGAGGGGCGCTGCACCAGCAGGCGCAGGTCGACCTGGCGCTCGTTCATGCCGCGCTCGAGCGCGTCCTGCATCTGCCAGGCCAGCTGCTTCATGCGCGTTTCGCTTTCCGAACGCGCATAGCCGCGCGTGAACTGATCCACCAGGAACAGTACCGACACGGTCGTGATGAGTACGGTGACGACCACCCCCAGCGTAATCAACGACGACAGATTCGGCGGAGATGGGGCTTTATTTTTGTTCAATTCGGAAAAAATGCTGCGATACGGCTAAATGCATGACGGCTCCCCTGTGAACCGCATAGGTTTTCAAGCATCTTGCCAGAACAGCTATGGTTTTTCATCGCATTTACCGAAAAACTTCGATAATTTTTTTCCATCACGTAAAACTCTCAAATACTCTCATGCCAATCCCGATATAAAGCCCGCAAAAGCGTGCAATAGACGCTATTTCCCGGATATCGGGAAATGCAAAAAGACAACGGATGGTGACGATACGCGCGTCTCCTCGCCATTTCCCGATGGGTTCGGACAGCCCGGCACGCCCGACGACCGGCTACAGCCCGGCGCAGACCCCATCGGCACGGGGATCGGTGGCGCCTTCGATGACCCCGTCCGGATGCACGCAGACGGCACCGGCGTGGCCCATCAGGTCGGTGTAGTCCTCCACCACCTGCACCTCATGACCGGCGCGACGCAAGGCGTCGATGATGGCGGGCGGGACGCGGCCTTCCAGCTTCAGGTTGGTGGAGACGTCACCCCAGGTGCGACCCAGCAGCCAGCGCGGCGCGCTCACGGCGGCCTGCAGGTTCTGGCCGAACAGTACGTGACGGGTGAAGACCGCCGCCTGTGTCTGCGGCTGCCCTTCTCCGCCCATGGTGCCGTAGGCCAGGGTGCGGCCATCGTTGAGGCGGGCCAGCGACGGATTCAGCGTATGGAAGGGCAACTTGCCGGGTTGCAGCTGGTTGGCCCCCTCGTCCAGGGTGAAGCTGGCACCACGGTTCTGCCAGACGATGCCCGTTTCCGGCACCACCACGCCGCTGCCGAATTCCCAGAAGATGCTCTGGATGTAGCTCACCACGCGGCCCTGGGCATCGGCGGCTCCCATCCAGATGGTGTCGCCGGGCTTGGCCGGATGCGGCCAGGGAGCGGCGCGCTGCATGTCAATCTGCCTGGCTTCCTGGTCCAGGGCGCCGTCCAGCAGCCAGTGCGACGCATCCACGCTCATGTGGGCGGGGTCGGTGACATGCTGGTTGCGCAGGATGAAGGCGCGCTTGGTGGCTTCCACCAGACCGTGGATGTGTTCGAAACCTTCGGCCCGGGTCACCCCCAGGCGGTCGAACAGACCGATGATCATCAAGGCCGAAACGCCTTGCGTGGGCGGCGGCAGGTTGTAGACGCGGCCTGACGTTAACTGCACCATCAGCGGCTTGACCACCTGTGCGCGGAAGGCTTCAAGGTCGCTGCGGCGCAACGGGCTGCCCGTCGCTTCCAGGCCTGCAGCAAGGCGTTGCGCCAGGTCACCGCGATAGAAATCATCCAACCCGGCCTCTGCCAGTCGCGACAAACTGGCCGCCAGCGCTGACTGTTTCAGCACCTTGCCCTGGGCCGGGATGCCATCGGCGGCATAGGTGGATGCAAAGCCGGGCTGGTCCTTGAGTTCAGCCCACTTGTCGCGGGTGAGTTCATGTTGCGAGCGGGTGACGGGCACGCCCGCCTGTGCATGGCGGATGGCGTCGGCCAGCAAGACCGGCAGCGGCAAGGCACGACCGAAGCGGCGCGCGTAGTCGAGAGCGGCCGACCAGCCGCCCACGGCACCGGCCACCGTCAGCGCGGCGTGCGGCCCGCGCGTGGGTATGGCACCGTAGCCGTGTTCAGCATAGAAACCCTTGGTGGCCAGCGCCGCCGACGGGCCGCAGGCGCGGATGGCCACCGGGTCTTGGCCCGGTTCGCTGATGAGCCAGAAGCCATCGCCACCGATGCCGTTCATGTGCGGATAGACCACCGCGATGGTGGCCGCCGCCGCAACCATGGCCTCGACCGCATTGCCGCCCTCGCGCAGAATCTGCGCGCCCGCCTGCGCGGCCAGATGATGGGGAGCGGTGACCATTCCGCCCAGACAGGTCTTGCTGTACAACATGGCTGACTCCTGGTGTTCTTGTCATGAAGAGAAACATGCTGTGGCGATGATACTTGCGGATGGATGGACTTGCAGGCGGGACCGTTTGGAGTGCATCCGGGAGGTGGCGCGCACCGGGACAGGTGCGCCCCAGAACGATCAGATCGTGACCGCTTCCCTCAACGCCTGACGCGCCTCGGCCGCAATCTCGAAGGAATGCAGACGCGCAGCGTGATCGTAAATCTGCGCAGTGATGATCAGCTCATCGGGCGCGTGTTCATCGATGAAGGCTTGCAGCCCTTGCTGCACTGTCTCGCGGTCGCCGACCACGGCGCAGGACAGCGAGCGTTCCACATGCGCCTGTTCGCCCGGCTGCCACAGCGCGTTGATATCCTCCACGGGTGGACGCAGCTGACCAGGAGTGCCGCGAATGAGGTTGAGGAACTGTTGCTGCAGCGAGGTGAAGAGGCGCTCGGCCTCGCGCTGGGTATCGGCGGCGAAGACATTCAATGCCAGCATGACGTAAGGTTTCTGCAGCGAGGCCGAGGGCTTGAAGCGCTCGCGATAAATCTGCACGGCCGACTTCATGAAGCCCGGCGCGAAGTGCGAAGCGAAGGCAAACGGCAAGCCCAGTTCAGCCGCCAGCTGGGCGCTGAACATGCTGGAGCCGAGCAGCCACAGCGGCACCTTCAGACCGGCGCCGGGCACCGCGCGCAGGGCCTGGTAATCCGAGGGCTCATCGAAATATTCCTGCAGTTCCACCACATCCTGCGGGAAGTTGTCTGCCGTATCGCCGCCCATGTGACGGCGCAGGGCACGCGCGGTGCGCTGGTCGGAACCGGGCGCGCGGCCCAGGCCCAGGTCGATGCGGCCGGGATAGAGCGACTCCAGCGTGCCGAACTGCTCGGCAATCACCAGCGGCGAATGATTGGGCAGCATGATGCCGCCCGAACCGACCCGGATACGTCGGGTGTTGGCGGCCACATGCGAGATCACCAGCGCGGTGGCGGCGCTGGCGATGCCGGGCATGTTGTGGTGCTCGGCCAGCCAGTAGCGGTGATAGCCCAGCGCTTCAGCGCGCTGCGCCAGTTCCTTGCTGTTGTTGAAGGCCTGGGCGGCGGTGCTGCCCTGATTGATCGGGGACAGATCGAGGACGGAAAAGGGAATCATGCAACAGATCCTTGTCGAGACGGCACGGCCCTCACAGGCCGTGCCGGTGGCCGGGTAGCTTCCCCGGAAATGACGGCGGGTGACGCACAGGCGTGGTCTTAGCCCAGCTTGACCACCAGCTTGCCGAAGTTCTTGCCCTGCAGCAGGCCCATGAAGGCCTCGGGGGCATTCTCCAGACCCTGCACCACGTCTTCGCGGTAATGCAGCTTGCCTTCCCGGAGCCAGGTGCCGACCTCCTGCTGGAAGGCGGCATACAGGTCGGGCCGATTGACGTAGTAATCGAAGATGATGAAACCCTGCACGCGGATGCGCTCGGTCAGCACGCGGCGCAGGATGGCGTTGCTGGCGGTGGCCAGACCGCCGCCGTTGTAGTGGGCGATCAGGCCGCACACCGGCACGCGGGCATGGATGTTGAGCAAGGGGAAGACGGCATCGAGCACGGCACCGCCGACGTTTTCGAAATACACGTCGATGCCGCGCGGACAGGCGGCCTTGAGCTGCGCCGCAAAGTCGGCGGCACGGTGGTCGATGCAGGCATCGAAGCCCAGCTCCTCGACGGCCGCTGCACACTTCTGCGCGCCACCGGCAATGCCGACCACGTGACAGCCGCGCTGCCTGGCGATCTGGCCGACCAGCGAACCGACCGCGCCGGTGGCGGCCGCCACCACCACGGTTTCACCGGCGCGCGGCTGGCCGATGTCGATCAGGCCGGCGTAGGCGGTGTAGCCCGGCATGCCCAGCACGCCCAGTGCATGGGAGGGATGCGCGAAATCGGCCGGCAGCTTGTTGGCACCGCTGCCATCGGAAATGGCATATTCCTGCCAGCCGGTGTAGGCCATCACCAGGTCGCCTTCCTTGAAGTCCGGATGGCGCGAGGTGAGCACGCGCGAGACCACGCCGCCGGTCATGACGCCATCGATCTCCACCGGGGGTGCGTAGGACGGCGCATCGCTCATGCGACCGCGCATGTAGGGATCCAGCGAGAGCCATTCACCGCGCAGCAGCATCTGCCCTTCCTGCACCTCAGGAATGGCGACTTCTTCCAGGCGGAAATTCTCGGCGGTGGGCGCTGCGGTCGGACGCGAAGCGAGGACGATGCGACGGTTGGTCTTGGGCAATTGGGTCATGGAAATCCTTTCCGTATTCTGTTCATTAAGCATTAAGGGGAGCGCAGGTGTGCCATCGGGACATCGGTCGATAGGGCCTGTCGGTGCCGATCACTGCGGCGCCACCAGCACGCGCCGCGTGACCAGCATGGCCGCTTCCATCGGTGCACGGTCGCGGCTGAGCTTGGACAGCAGGCTCGCGCCCAGCCATTGCTGGTACAGCATGGTGGCCGTCGCCAGAGGGTCGAGCACGGTATGCAGCGAACCTTCGGCAATGCCGTCGGCGATGCACCCGGCGATGCGCTCGATGAAACGCTGCGTGCCGCCATGCAGGACCTGGCGCATTTCTTCGGAGAGGTCGGCCACTTCGGCGGAGAGCTTGACGACCAGGCAGCGCTGCCCGACTTCCTGGCAGCACTGGCTTTCCAGCCAGTAACCCCAGTAGGTCAGCAGGCGCTCCCGGGCATTGCCGCCCCGGCTGGCGGAAAGCGCATGGTCCAGCCGTTCGAGATAGCCGGCCACATACTGCTCGATCAGTTCGCGACCGTATTGTTCCTTCGAACCGAAGTAATGATAGAAGGAACCCTTGGGAATCCGGGCCGCCGCCAGGATGTCCGACAGGCCGACACCGGTATAGCCCTTCTGGGCGATGAGCATCTGACCTGCCTGGAGGATGTTGCGTTTGTTTTCGCCGTAGTGTTCTCGCATGCCGGCCATTCTAGCGGAAAATTAGACCGGTCGTCTAAGACCGCGCTTTTACCGGATCAGGCGGTCGCACGCGGCCTGTGCGCAGAAGGAAAGAGCGGCCAGACCAGCAGTGCCACCAGTGCCGTGGTCAGCCACACTGCGGCCCAACCGTGCCAGTGCAGCAGCAGCGGGACGGCCTGCGCCGTCACGAAGAACACCCCGAAGACACAGCTGTTGCCCAGGCCCAGGGCGGTACCGACCTGGGTCGGGCCGGCCGCTATGGCCAGTTCGGTATAGGCCACGCCATGCCAGGACGACACCACCACACCGGCCATCACCAGCAGCGCGCCCAGCCAGGGCAGCGCGGCGGGAGCGTCACGGAGGGAAGACAGGCCGAGCCGCAGGAACAGCAGCGCGCTGCCCAGTGCGCAAGCGCGCAGGTAAGGACGGCGCTGACCACGGCGGTCGGTCCAGCGGCCGCTGGCGATACGCGCCACGGCCGCCCCCAGTTGTACCAGCGTCAGCAACACGCTGATGGCGAGCAGGCTGGCCTGCCCCGCTTCATGCAGGAAGATGCCGCCAAAGCTGATCAGGGCCACCTGCGGCGCGCACAGCAGGCCGGTGCCCAGCGCCAGACGCCAGACCAGTGCGCTGCGCAAGGCGGACGTCACCGGCATCAGGGCCGCCTGCGATGACGGCGTTACGGCAGGCTCGCGTAACCAGCGTATGACCAGCATCACGCTGGCAAGACACAAGGCCATCAATGCCCCGAACACTGCTCCGAAGCCTGCGCGATCCGCCAGCGTGGGCAGCAGCAAGGCACCGATGCCGCCGCCCAGCGGCACGGCGGTCTGGCGAATGCTCATGGCCAGGCCGCGCTCACCGTCGGCGAACCAGGCCATGATGGCGCGTCCGCTGGCGCCGTTGACACTGCCGCCCAGCAAGCCGGCCAGCAGCAGCCCGATGCACAACCACAGGTAGAGCGCACCGCCCTGCCCCGGCCGCGCCAGCGCCATCAGCAGGCACAGTGCGGCGCTGGTGCCCAGCAGGCCGGCCAGCAGCACCTTGCGGTCACCCCAGCGGTCAGTCATGACACCCCAGGGCAATTCGCCCAGCGCCACACCCAGGCTCAACAGGCCCAGGGCCAGGCCGAGTTGCGTATTGCTGAGGTGATAGTCGCTGCGCAAGACCAGCGAGGTCACCGGGATGCCGGAGAAGACCGCCGAGAAGCTGGCATTGGCCGCCACGCCGGCGGCGAGCACCTTCCAGCGGTGAGATGAACGGATGCAAGGAGGAGCAGCCCTGATCGTGGCGGCTGGTGCGTTGGCGTGAGGCTGCATGGCGAACTCCGGTGAGAACGAGGACCTGCAGTGTGCCGTGCAGCCCGATGGCTTGAATGTCATAATTCCGGCATTCCAAGCCATCTGACGTTTTCTGCACCATGCCCGCGCGCGATATCGCCTTCCTCATCTTTGCCGATTGCAGCATGCTCGATTTCACCGGACCGCTGTCGGCCTTCGATGCTGCCAACCGGGTCAGCGGGCGCACGCTCTACCGGCTCACGCTCCACTCCGAGCCGGGCGGGATGATCCGCAGTTCGGCCGGGGCCCTGATCCAGACCGAGCGCATTGGCCGCGCCCGCTTCGATACGCTGGTGGTGGCCGGGGGCGGCGCGCCGCGCGAGGGACTGGTCTCGGAAGCGCTGCGCCGCTACATCGTGCGGGCGGCCAGCGGTTCGCGCCGCATCGCGGGCGTGTGCACCGGCGCTTTCGTGCTGGCGGCAGCGGGCCTGCTCGATGGCAAGCGCGCCACCACGCACTGGCGCATGGCGGCGAGGTTGCAGCAGATGTATCCGCAGGTGAAGGTGGACAGCGACCGCATCTATTCCTGCGATGGCAAGGTATGGACCTCGGCCGGGATTTCTGCGGGCATCGATCTGGCCCTCGCGCTGCTCGAAGACGACCACGGCGCCGAACTGGCCAAGGCGGTGGCACGCGAGCTGGTGGTATATCACCGCCGTCCGGGCGGTCAATCGCAATTCTCGGCCTTGCAAGAAATGGACGGCGGCTCCGAACGCATTCGCCGCGCACTCAGCTTTGCGCGCGCCCATCTCCATCATGTGCTGACGATAGACACGCTGGCCGAAGTGGCTTGCCTCAGCCGCCGCCAATTCGACCGCATCTTTGCGGCCGAGACCGGCCAGACCCCGGCACGCGCCATCGAACAGATGCGTGCCGAAGCAGCGCGGCTGCGCATCGAACAATCACAGGACAGCCTGGAGAGCATCGCCCGTGCGACCGGTTTTGGTGACGCCGACCAGATGCGGCGCGCCTGTCTGCGCCTGTTTGGACAGCCGCCTCAGACCCTGCGCCGCCTGGCGCGGCTGGAAGACGCCTAGGGTCTGTTCACACTTGCACACTTGATCTGCGGGATGAGGTGTGAACCGGTCCTGACTCAGCCGGACGTCAGGCGCACGCGGGTGATTTCGGAGGGCGCCAGCAGTCGCTTGGGCGGGCCCCAGTAGCCGGTGCCCCGACTGACGTAAATCCACAGCCCGTGCAGGCGCTTGAGGCCGGCGACGTAGGGCTGCTGCAGCGGCACGAAGAAATTCCACGGGAAGAACTGCCCGCCATGCGTATGGCCCGACAGTTGCAGGTCGAAGCCGGCCGCGACCGCCGCCGTGGCGCTGCGGGGCTGGTGCGCGAGCAGCACGCGCGGATGGCCTGCGGGCGCATCGGCAATGGCGGCGTGCGGATCGCTGCGATGGGATTCGTCGAAATGATGGGCGGTGTAATCCGTCACCCCGGCCAGCACCAGGCCCGCACCCTCATGACGCAGGACCACGTGCTCGTTCATCAGCACGGTCACGCCAAGGCGGCGCACCTCGTCTATCCATTCGTGGGCATTGGAGTAGTACTCGTGATTGCCGGTGACGAAGTAGGCCCCATGCCGCGCGCGCAGCTGGGCCAGCGGTGCGGTGTGCGGCGCCAGCTGGCGCACGCTGCCGTCGACCAGATCGCCGGTGATGGCCACCACGTCCGGCTGCAGGGCATTTACCCTGTCGACGATGGCCTGCAGGTAGGGCGCCTTGATGGTCGGCCCGACGTGGATGTCGCTGATCTGGACGATGGTGAAGCCCTCCAGAGCCGGCGGCAGATTGGCGATGGGTACGCTGACCTCGACCACGGCGGCGGTGCGGCGGGCATTGAGATAGCCGATCACGGTGGCCGCGGCGCTCAGGGCCAGCACCAGCCAGGCGCTCAACTCCGCCATCTGGTGCTGCTGGATCGTTGGCAGGTGCAGCCAGGGCAGCGCCGCCAGCGCCAGTTCGCGCAACAGGGTCAGCAGCAGCGCCGAGGAAAACGCGCCCATGGCCAGCATGCCGGCCCAGGCCACGCGGTCGGCCGCGCTTTCCGACAGACCGCGCCGTTTCAGGTAGGGCACGGCCAGGGCGATGGGCATCAACAGGAAGGACAGCAGCAGCACCAGCGCACCCAGCGTGATCCAGCCCGTGCGGGTGGTCAGCGCGGGCAGCAGTTGCCAGCCGATCCACGCATGCAACGCGGCAAGAAGTCCGAGAACGGTAAACAGCGAAAAAAGGCTACGGCGCATGGAAGACCTTTGGAAGAGAAGACTCGCCCGGGACCGGGGCGCGCGGACCGCGCTTGCCGGAAAGCAAGGATATGAAGGCAAGAGGGATGCTTTTCAAGCAATTTCTGCGAAAAACCGCACAAATCCTGCCCAAAATGGCTCATCGGCCGGCAGCCGGAAGAGCCACATGAAGAAAAAAGTCCGCCGCAGGCATGCAAGAAGACGCGCGGAGGAGGATAATATTGCTTCTATCCCCCCGTTTTTAATCGCGCGACCTTGGCGGCATTGCCGCATCGATGGCAAAAGCATCGACACAGGCCGCGCCTGCATCATTGGAAGAGTTATTTTGAGTTCAAGCAAAACCAAGCGCTGGCATGGCAATGTCGAGGCGATCAAGGCCGAATTCCTCAACGGCGTGATCACCCAGATGACCTCCTACGGCGATCGCGTCCATTTCAGCATGTTCGGTTCGGTGCAAAAGCCGCACTATGAAGTCATCAACAGCTTCGACAAGAAGATGGCCTTCGATGGCAACCACCACCTGCACCGCGCCGAGGAAACCGAGTTCGGCCCCGGCAACGTGACCCCCATCTTCACGCTCGACCAGATCAAGCGCATCGTCGCCACCGGCGGCAGCGGCACCCGCAGCACGCCGCGTTCGGCACGTGCCGCCTCGGCCCGCAGCGCCGGCGGCACGGCTCGTCCGACCACGGCCGCCGCCCGTGCGCGCGAAGCGGTCGATGGCGAGAAGTACGCATACTTCAAGGCCAACCGCCACATGCTGCCCGATGAGATCAACCAGCATTCCGATGAGATCAGCAAGCTGATGCTCAATGGCATGTCGGCCGAGCAAGCCTTCGGTGAAGTGATTTCCAAGTACTTCGACTGAGACGGGATGACGGCACCGTCCGTCTGAACTGCCCCAATGCAAATGGCCGGAGCTGCGTCTCCGGCCATTTTCGTTGTGGCGCCCTGCTCTGCCGTCAACAGATCAGCAGATCAGCAGATCAGCAGATCAACAGATCAGTAGATTTCCGGCACGATCATGGAATCGGGCACCGGGTGGCGCTCGTAGTCCTCGTGGCGTTCACGCTCGGGCAGCAGCACGGGCGGGTGCGGCACTTCCGCGTAGGGCATCTGCTGCAGCAGGTGATGGATGCAGTTCAGGCGGGCCTTCTTCTTGTCCACCGCCTGCACCACCCACCAGGGCGCTTCCGGGATGTGGGTACGCTCCAGCATGACTTCCTTGGCCTTGGTGTATTCCTCCCAGCGGCGGCGCGATTCCAGGTCCATCGGGCTCAGCTTCCACTGCTTGAGCGGATCATGGATGCGCGAGAGAAAACGCAGATGCTGCTCTTCGTCGGTGATGGAGAACCAGTACTTGATGACCTGGATGCCGGCGCGCGTGAGCATGCGTTCGAATTCGGGTACGGAGCGAAAGAATTCCTCGTACTGCTCGTCGGTACAGAAACCCATCACCCGTTCCACTCCGGCGCGGTTGTACCAGCTGCGGTCGAACAGCACGATTTCACCGGCTGCCGGCAGATGCGAGACGTAACGCTGGAAATACCATTGCGTGCGTTCCCGGTCGTTGGGTGCCGGCAGCGCCGCCACGCGGGCCACGCGCGGGTTCAGGCGCTGGGTGATGCGCTTGATCACGCCGCCCTTGCCGGCCGCATCGCGCCCCTCGAAGACGATCACCACCTTGTGGCCGGTCTGCACCACCCAGTCCTGCAACTTGACCAGCTCGCCCTGCAGGCGGAACAGTTCGCGGAAATACAGGCGACGGTATTCCTTTTCCTCGTTGCCGTGGGCGCTGGAAAATTCGCCGGTGACCGGATCGACGGTGCGGTCTTCCAGCTCCAGCTCCATCTCTTCGTCATAGCTGTCGGCCAGTTCGCGGTGGACGCGCTTGACCAGTTCTTCCTTATCCATCATGTCCTCGTATCCAAGATAAAGTGGCGAACGCGGCACTCCCCTTCGCCTGAAAAGTGCGTGACAACATACCTGCCCATTGTGACCAAGACATGACAGGCGGCCAACATCGGAATCGAAGGCTGCCCGCACAGGCGCATGTACCTCCATCCTGCGCCAACTGGCGGGAAAGAGCCATGATGCCGCACAGAACCAGCCGGACGAAAATACGCTATAGTCCCGAAAACGATTCCGGCATAACAGCATGACACTTACAGAACTCAAATACATCGTGGCCGTCGCGCGGGAAAAGCATTTCGGCCATGCAGCAGAAGCTTGTTTCGTCGCCCAGCCCACGCTGTCGGTGGCCATCAAGAAACTGGAAGATGAGCTGGGCGTGGTCATCTTCGAACGCGGCGGCACCGAGGTCTCGGTCACGCCACTGGGCGCGCAGATCGTGGCCCAGGCCGAGCGCGTGCTGGAGCAGACTGCCGCCATCAAGGAAATCGCCAATCAGAACAAGGACCCGCTGTCAGGCCCCTTGCGTCTGGGCATCATCTATACCATCGGGCCTTACCTGCTGCCGTCGCTGGTGAAGACCATGATAGAACGCGTGCCGCAGATGCCGCTGATCCTGCAGGAGAATTTCACCACGCGCCTGATCGAACTGCTGCGCCAGGGAGAGCTCGATGCGGCCATCATGGCCCTGCCCTTCCCCGAGCATGGATTGAACGTGATGCCGCTCTACGATGAAGAATTCATGGTGGCGTTGCCGCGCCAGCACAAGTGGGCCGAGCGCAAGGAAATCGATGCGCGCGAACTCAAGAGCGAGACCATGCTGTTGCTGGGCAATGGCCACTGCTTCCGCGACCAGGTGCTGGAAGTCTGCCCGGAGATGTCGCGCTTCTCCACCAATGGCGATGGCATCGCCCGCACTTTCGAAGGCTCCTCGCTGGAGACCATCCGTCACATGGTCTCCTCCGGCATCGGCGTGACCGTGCTGCCGCGCGCCTCCATTCCCGATGCTGATACACGCGATGGCATGGTGCGCTATGTGCCTTTCGTGGCCCCGGCACCTTCGCGCCGCGTGGTCATCGCCTGGCGCAAGAGCTTTACGCGGCAGGCTGCCATCGATGCCGTGCATCAGGCGGTGCTGGCGTGCAAGCTCAATGGGGTGGAGATGCTGGCAGAGGAAGCGGCGGCGGCCAACTAGGGCCTGTCACGCAAAGGCAATCAGATGTCAGCGCCATCAAGGCGCTGACAACGCCGTCCTCAAGGCGTAGACGTCACGATAGAGCGCAGGCAGATCGCGCTGTATGGTTTTCCAGACGACACCGACATCCACTTTGTCATATCCATGCGCGACACGGTTGCGCATCGTGTACATGATCATCCACGGAACATGGTCATTGCGGGTAGCGAACTCCGGATCAACCCGCATGACATTGTTGGCAGCCTCGCCGATGATTTCGATATTGCGGATGACCGCATCCTGCACCAGCTCGCTGTCGAGGAAGACCGTTTCCGCCATATCTGACGTATAGCGCTCGATGCGCACAATGGCCTCAAGAATATGGTCGAGATAATCGGGCAGGCGCCCGGACCTGTTCATACCGGACGGGCCTCGGCCAGAATGCGGCTGCGGGCAGCCTCGGGCAGGGCCTTGGGCGTCAGGACGTCGACTGTCACCCCCAGCAAGCGCTGCAGCTCTACCTGAATGGCTGCAACGTCCATGAGCGTGGTTTCCGGTGTCGGATCGATGAGAAGATCGAGATCACTGTTCGGGGTATCCTCACCATGCAACACCGAACCGAATATCCTGGCGTTGCACGCGTGATGCGCTTCCACGACTTGGCGGATGGCAGTGCGATGAGAGGCAAGGGCTTCAGAAGGTTTCATGATGAGATCTTCCCCGGTAAGGCGTTCATCATAGGTGAACGCCAGAGCATAGGCAACCCGCCCCACCGGCCCTGTTCAGCGTCACAACGATGCGCCAGCTCAACCCAGACGCTTGCTCGTCTGCGCATCAAACCAATGCACATCCGACGCCCCGAACGACGCCCCGATCCGCTGGCCGGTACTGACCGGCACATTGGCCGGGCAGCGCAGCACCAGCGCCTGTCCGCCGCAGCGGGCATGCACCAGCAGCTCGGCGCCCAGCGCTTCCACCAGCTCCACTTCCAGCGACAGCTGCGCCGCCGAGCCATCGAGGATCGGCAACAGATGCTCGGGCCGCACGCCCAGGATGCGCTCCTGGCCTGCTGCGCCGGACACCGGCTGGGGCAGGCGGATGATATCGGCGGCACCGTCCCTGCTGACCTCGAAGCTGCTGCCATCGGCGGCCAGCCGGCCCTGCAGCAGGTTCATCGGCGGCGAACCGATGAAGCTGGCCACAAAGGTCGTCGCCGGACGTGCATAGACTTCTGCAGGCGTGCCGATCTGCTCGGCCACGCCGCGGTTCATCACGATCATGCGCTGGCCCAGGGTCATCGCCTCGACCTGATCGTGGGTGACGTAAAGACTGGTGGTGCGCAGGCTGGCATGCAGCTTCTGGATTTCCAGGCGCATCTGCACGCGCAGCTTGGCGTCCAGGTTGGAGAGCGGTTCGTCGAACAGGAACACGGCGGGCTTCCTCACGATGGCGCGCCCCATCGCCACGCGCTGGCGCTGGCCGCCGGAGAGCTGGCGCGGCGTGCGTTCCAGCAGCGCACCGAGTTCGAGGATGGTGGCGGCACGCTGCACGCGCTCATCGATCTCGGCCTTGGAGAGACCCTGAATCTTCAGCCCATAGGCCATGTTCTGATACACGGTCATGTGCGGATACAACGCATAGTTCTGGAACACCATGGCGATGTCGCGCTCCTTGGGTTCCAGGTCATTGACCACGCGATCACCGATGACGATCTGTCCGCTGCTGATCTCTTCCAGACCGGCGACCATGCGCAGGAGGGTGGACTTGCCGCAGCCGGAAGGGCCGACCATGACGATGAATTCGCCATCGGCGATCTCGGCATCGATGCCGTGGATCACATCGACCGCCTTGGCGCCGGCGCCATAGGTCTTGCGGACTTGCTTGAGATGGATTGCTGCCATGGTTGTCAGTCTCTAAGTATCTAAGTATCTAAGTATCTAAGTATCTAAGTATCTAAGTATCTAAATGATATAAATTATTTCTCGGAATCGACCAGGCCCTTGACGAACCATTTCTGCATCACCACCACCACCAGGCCGGGCGGGAGCATGGCCAGGATCATGGTGGCCATCACCAGATTCCACTCCACCGCCGAATCACCGCCGGAAATCAGGGTCTTGATGCCGATGCCGATGGGATACATGCTGGTGTCGGTGGCGATGATGAGCGGCCACAGGTACTGGTTCCAGCCATAGATGAACATGATCACGAACAGGGCAATGACATTGGTGCGCGACAGCGGCCACAGCACATCCTTGAGGAAGCGCAGCGGACCGGCGCCGTCGATGCGTGCGGCTTCGGCCAGTTCATCGGGCACCGTCAGGAAGAACTGGCGGAACAGGAAAGTGGCCGTGGCCGAGGCAATCAGCGGGATGCTCAGTCCGGCATAGCTGTTGAGCATGCCCAGGTCGGACACCACCTGGTAGGTCGGCGTGATACGCACTTCCACCGGCAGCATCAGGGTGACGAAGATCATCCAGAAGAACAGGCCGCGTCCCGGAAAACGGAAGTACACGATGGCAAAGGCCGAGAGCATGGAGATCGAGATCTTGCCGATGGCGATGATGAGCGCCGTGGCCAGGCTCACCCACAGCATGTGCAGCACCGGTGGCGCGGTGACCTGGCCGGAGGCGCCCTTGAAGAGCACGGTGCCGTAGTTGTTCATGAATTCCCCGCCCGGCACCAGCGACAGCGGCGACAGCGCCGATTGCTCGGCGGTCTGAGTGCTGGCCACGAAGGCCACGTAGAGCGGGAAGAACACGATGAGCACGCCCAGCACCAGCACCACGTGGCTGAGGAAATCGAGGATGGGACGGCGTTCGATCATACGGCCACCTCTTGCTGGCGGAATGAGAAATCGCGCTTCATGCAGATGGTCTTCATGCGTATTGCACCTTCTTTTCAACGTACTTGAACTGCACCACGGTCAACAGGATCACCAGACCCATGAGCACCACCGATTGCGCCGCCGAACCACCCAGGTCACCGCCCTTGAAACCATCCGAGAAGACCTTGTAGACCAGGATCTCGGTATCCTTGCCGGGGCCGCCGTGGGTGGTGGCGTCGACGATGACGAAGGTATCGAAGAAGGCATAGACCACGTTGACCACGAAGAGGAAGAAGGTGGTCGGCGAGATCAGCGGGAAGACGATGGTGAAGAAACGCTTGACCGGCCCCGCACCATCGATGGCGGCGGCTTCGATGAGCGACTTGGGAATCGATTGCAGACCGGCCAGGAAGAACAGGAAGTTGTAGCTGATCTGCTTCCAGATGGCAGCGATGACGATGAGGATCATGGCGTGCGTGCCATTGATCATGTAGTCCCACGGCAGACCCAGCCAGGTCAGCACGTGCGAGAGAATGCCCAGCGAAGGGCTGAGCAGGAACATCCACAGCACCCCGACCACCACCGGCGAGACCGCATAGGGCCAGATCAGGAAGGTCTTGTAAATCGAGGCAGCACGGCGCACGCGGTCGGCGAAGACCGCCAGCAGCAGCGACAGGGCCAGCCCGAAGAAGGCCACCAGCGCCGAGAAGATGGCGGTGGTGCGGAAGGATTCGAGATAGGTCGGGTCGCCGAAGAGGGTCTTGAAATTATCGAACCAGACGAATTCGGAATAGCCGCCGAAGGCATCCTGCAGCAGCATGGACTGATACAGCGCCTGCAACGCAGGCCAGAAGAAGAACAGCAAAGTGATGATGATCTGCGGTGCCACCAGCAGATAAGGCAACCACTTCGAGGTGAAGCGCGCGCGTTTTTCCACGATCGTTCCGACCAGGGATCGCCCGGCCGCAAAAGTTGAATGAATCGGAACCGGATGTCAGCTTCCTGACATCCCGAAACGGAAGCCGGCGCTGTCCTCCGGGATCATGGAGGACACCGCCGGTTCCTTGCCCGTCAACGCGTTCAGGCGGGACGGGTGGTACTGCTGGGGGAAATTACTGGTTGCCCTTGTTGGCCTTCTCGAAGCGGGCCAGCAGTTCGTCACCGCGCTTGACGGCGGAGTCCAGGGCTTCCTTGGCGGTCTTCTTGCCGGTCCAGACGTTTTCCAGTTCCTCGTCGAAGACCGTGCGGATCTGGGCATAGTTGCCCAGGCGCAGGCCGCGCGACTTCTCGGTGGTCTTCACGATCATCTGCTTGACGGCCACGTCGGTGCCCGGATTGCGCTCATAGAAACCGGAGTTCTTGGTCAGCTCGTAGGCCGCCTTGGTGACCGGCAGGTAACCGGTGTCCTGGTGCCACTTGGCCGCCACTTCGGGCTTGGAGAGATAGCTGAAGAACTTGGCCACACCCTTGTATTCGTCGGCCTTCTTGCCGTTCATCACCCACAGCGAAGCGCCGCCGATGACGGTGTTCTGCGGTGCGCCCGGCACGTCGTTGTAGTAAGGCAGCGGTGCCACGCCGAACTTGAACTTGGCGTTCTTGCGGATATCCGCATAAGCCGAGGACGAGCCGGTGATGATGGCGCATTCGCCCGCGTTGAACTTGGCATTGGCCTCATCCTTGCGACCGGCGTAGGTGAAGTAACCCTGCTTGGCCCAGTTCGCCAGGTTCTCGATGTGGCGCACGTGCAGCGGGCTGTTCATCTTCAGGCGCGCATCCAGGCCGCCGAAGCCGTTGTTCTGGGAGGCCAGTTCAACGTTGTGCCAGGTTGAAAACGATTCCAAATGCACCCACGATTGCCAGGTCGTGGTGTAAGCGCACGATGCACCGCTGGCCTTGATCTTGGCGGCCATGCCGACCAGTTCCTGCCAGGTCACGGGCGGCTTTTGCGGGTCCAGGCCGGCCTTGGCGAACATGTCCTTGTTGTAGAACATGATGGTGGTGGAGCTGTTGAAGGGGAAGGACATCATGCCCTTCGACGTCGAGTAGTAACCCGCCACGGCCGGCACGTAGGCGTTCTGGTCGAACTTCTCGCCAGCCTGATGCATCACTTCGTAGACCGGTTTGACCGCGCCCTTGGCGTAGATCATGGTGGCGGTGCCCACTTCGAACACCTGCAGGATGTCGGGCGCATTGCCGGCACGATAGGCGGCGATCGCGGCCGACATCGATTCATCGTAGGTCCCCTTGTAGACGGGCACTACCTTGTAGTCGCTCTGGGTCTTGTTGAAATCGTCGGCCAGGGCATTGACGCGCTCGCCCAGGGCACCGGTCATGGAATGCCACCAGGTGATCTCGGTTGCGGCGAAGGCAGAGGAAGTGATCGTCGCCAGGACACCAGTGGCGATCAGCGTTTTCATCATGTTCATCAGAGAGGACCTCTCGAAAAAAGGGGGTTTGATGCTAACAACGCTCCATGACAGCCGCGTTACATTAGCCGTACTGCTGGCGTTGGGCAAAGAAAATGCATGCCGCCCTGCAGCACGAAACCCGGGATGTCTCAGGAAATGGGAAACAGTTTTTTTAGTTCTACTCGTTGTCAGCGGACCGCTGCATCTGCCTCAGCACATCGACATTCTTCCGCCAAGTAAACGGAGAAAAGCACGACAGTGCGAGAACAGCGACGCGAATTATAATGCGGACTTTCGTTTTTGCGGACATTCCATGAACAGGCTCAGGCTTTACGCGCTGCTGGTGCGCGCCCACAAACCCATCGGCATCCTGCTCTTGCTGTGGCCCACGCTGATCGCCCTGTGGCTGGCCGCCGGCGGTGCGCCCGACTGGCGCATCCTGATCATCTACGTGCTGGGCACGGCACTGATGCGCTCGGCCGGCTGCGCCATCAACGACTATGCCGACCGCGATTTCGACCGCCACGTGAAGCGTACCGAACAGCGACCGTTGACGTCCGGCAAGATCAGCGCGTGGGAAGCACTCATGGTGGCCGGCGTGCTGGCCCTGGTGTCGTTTCTGCTGGTCCTGCCGCTCAATGCGCTGACGATGAAACTGTCGGTAGCGGCCGTCATCATTGCCGGCACCTATCCGTATTTCAAGCGCTTCTTCGCCATCCCGCAGGCCTATCTGGGCATTGCCTTCGGCTTTGGCATTCCGATGGGCTTTGCCAGCGTGACCGGCACGGTGCCGCTGGCGGCCTGGATCTTGCTGGTGGCCAACGTCTTCTGGGCGGTGGCCTACGACACCGAGTATGCAATGGTGGACCGCGACGACGACCTCAAGATCGGCATCAAGACCTCGGCCATCACCTTCGGCCGCTACGATGTGGCCGCCGTCATGCTGTGTTACGCGGTGGCGCTGGCGCTGATCTGGGTGGTCGGGCTGCAATACGGGCTGGGGCTGTGGTTCTCGGCGGGGATGCTGGTGGCCTGCGGCTTTGCGCTGTATCACTACACCCTGATCCGCGAGCGCGACCGCATGCGCTGCTTCGCGGCCTTCAACAACAACAACTGGCTGGGCGCGGCGATCTTCGCCGGCGTCGCGCTGGATTACCTGATGCGCTGACACGGGAGACGAGATGGAAGCGGAATTCTGGCTGGAACGCTGGCGCGACGGGCGCACCCATTTTCATCAGGAGCGGGTCACCCCGCTGCTGCAGAAGTACTGGCCGCAACTGGCGCTGCCCGCAGGCAGCACGGTGCTTGTGCCCTTGTGCGGCAAGTCGCTGGACATGCTGTGGCTGGCCCAACAGGGCCATCGCGTGCTGGGCGTGGAATTGTCGGAAGTGGCCATCACGCAATTCTTCAGCGAGCACCAGCTGACCCCGGTGGTGCATGAAAGCGCGCAGGGCCGCCACCACGTGGCCGGCAACATCGAGCTGATCTGCGGCGACATCTTCGCGCTGGAAGACGCGACCCTGGCCGCCTGCGCGGGCGCCTATGACCGCGCCGCCCTGATCGCGCTGCCCCCGGCCATGCGCGCGCGTTACGTCGCCGAGATCTATGGCCGTTTGCCAGCGCAGGCGCGCGGCCTGCTGATCACGCTGGAATACGACCAGCAGAAGATGGACGGCCCTCCCTTCTCGGTGACCGAGGACGAAGTACTGCGTCTGTATGCCCCGCACAGCGAGGCGGTGGCCATCGACCGGCGCGATATCCTGGAGAAGGAACCCAAGTTCCTTGAACGTGGCTTGACTGCGTTGGAGACGGTGGTTTATCGCTTGCAGCGGCGGGACTGACGCTCTTCTTTCAGACCTCAGCCGTGGTCCGTACCACCGTCACCCGGCTGATGAAAAATTCCCCCTCCACCACCACGCGAAACGGCACCCCGGTCACATTGAAACCGGGGCCGCCTTCGTCGTCCCAGACCTGGGCGATGGCGTCGAAGTCACGCGGACTCATCCGCAGCATCTGTGCGCTGATGACGAAGGTGGCGCCGGTCTTCTGCCGGCGCACGATGTCTTCCAGTTTGGCCATGTTGATTCCTGATTCTGTGTTGCCCTGAAACGGCAGCGCGCGCGAGCACCTCAGCGTGCCGGAAGCAGCGCCATCACGTTGACCGGCTTGCCGTTGCGGCGGATTTCGAAATACAGCTTGACGGTGTTGGTGTCGCTGTTGCCCATGGTGGCGATCTGCTGACCCCGCGTGACCATCTGGCCTTCCTTGACCAGGATGCTGTCATTGTGCGCATACACCGATAGCAGCTGCGGCGTGTGCTTGATGATGACCATGTTGCCGTAGCCGCGAATGCCGTGACCGGCATAGGTGACCTTGCCGGCCGCAGCAGCCACCACCGACTGGCCCTTGCTACCGGCGATGTCGATGCCCTTCTTGTAGCTGTCGGCGCTGGGCGCAGACTTGCCCTGCGTGGGCCAGGTCCAGTCCAGTTTGGCATCGGCAGCGGCCGGCGCATCGTCATCGTCCTGCGGTTTGGGGGCAGGCCGGGCAGCAGGCCGGGCGCTCTTGCGCGGCGCCGAATCCGCGCCGGAGGACGACGCGCGCGGTGTCTCCCCGGCTCCGGTACGGGACACCACACCCACGGGCGGGCGCACCAGGATGCGCTGGCCGACTTCGAGATCATCAGGATTGCGAAGGCGGTTCCAGGTGCGCAGATTGGCGGGACTCTGGTCGAAATCACGACCGATGCTGTAGAGCGTGTCGCCGCGCTTGACCGTGTAATAGCCATCGTTGTCGGCCGTGGAAGCACAGCCGGACAGCAGCGCGGCAGCGGCCAGCGGCAAGGCCGCCAGCAGCATCAGAAAGTACAAGGGCCGTCCCATCAGGCCTTGCCGAATTCGTCGCCCAGCTCCTTGCTGCGGCGGGCGGCGGCTTGCAGGGCATCGACGATGGCGCCTTTCACGCCTGCCTGCTCCAGGCTGGTCAGCGCGGCATAGGTGGTGCCGCCCTTGGAGGTGACGCGCTCGCGCAGAGTCGCCACCGATTCATCGGAGCGGCGCGCCAGTTCGGTGGCGCCGGCAAAGGTGGCCTTGGCCAGTTGCAGGCCGTCTTGCGCCGACAGGCCCAGCTGCACGGCCGCCTGTTCCATCGCTTCGAGGAAATAGAACACGTAGGCCGGGCCGCTGCCGGAGACGGCAGTGACCGCATCGAGCTTGTCTTCGCTATCGAGCCAGACGGTCTCGCCCACGGCCTTGAGGATGGAATCGGCCTGTGCGCGCTGCAGGGTCGACACCTGCGCATGCGGCACCACGCCCGAAATGCCCTTGCCGATCAGGGCCGGGGTATTGGGCATGGCGCGCACGATGGCCTGGTGGCCATCCAGCCAGCGCGACAGGTCCGCCATGCGGATGCCGGCAGCAATCGAGACGATCAGCTGCGCGCCGATGAAGGGCTTCATGCTGGCCACCACCTCGCGCATCTGCTGCGGCTTCACGGCCAGCACCACCACGTCCACGCTGGCGATGGTGCCATCGATGGCCTGCGCGGTGCAGACGCCGAACTTGTCCTTGAGCGATTGCAGCGCATCGGCATTGAGATCGACCACGTGGATGTCTTCTGCCGCCGCGACCTTGCCGGCCAGTCCGCCGATCAATGCCGCTGCCATGTTGCCGCCGCCGATAAACGCTATCTTCACTTCCGCTCCTTGTGTCTTGTGTGAGGCTGATGATTTTTGGTTGAAAACTTCATACGGGCCGTTTCACCCGTAATGCCGCGCCCCGAAAATGGCGCTGCCGATGCGCACGATGGTGGCTCCTTCGGCCACGGCAGCGGCCAGATCGGCCGACATGCCCATGGACAGAGTATCGAGCGCCAGTCCGCTGGCGCGCAATTGTTCATACAGGCCACGCACGGCAGCAAACGCGGCGCGCTGTTGCTTCATATCGTCGCTGGGCGCGGGAATGGCCATCAGGCCGCGCAGACGCAGCCGGGGCAGTTGCGCCACCTGGACGGCGACCTCGGGCAATTCCGCGGGGGTCAGGCCGCTCTTGCTTTCTTCGGCACTGATGTTGACCTGCAGACAAATGTTGAGCGGCGCCAGTTCCTCGGGCCGCTGTTCGGACAGGCGCTGCGCGATCTTGAGACGATCCACCGAATGCACCCAGTCGAAGTGGCCGGCGATGGGCCGGGTCTTGTTGCTCTGGATGGGGCCGATGAAATGCCATTCCAGCGGAGTGTCCGGCACCAGCGCCGGCAGGGCCGCGATCTTGTCGAGGGCTTCCTGTAAATAATTTTCACCGAAGGCGCGCTGCCCGGCCGCCACCGCTTCGGCTACCGCCTGCGGCCCGAAGGTCTTGGAGACGGCCAGCAATTGCACCGAGGACGCTGCCCGCCCGGCCTGGGCGGCCGCTTGGGCGATCTGTTGTTGCACGTGTTGCAAGTGTTGAGCGATTGACGACATAATCCGGGAGCCGGAAGGGGCGAGCCTGCAGGGAGATAAACGATATTGTTGGTCCAACCTTGCCGGGATTATAAATGGACATTGCCACCCTACTGGCATTTGCCGTCAGGAATCAGGCTTCCGATCTGCATCTTTGTGCAGGGCTGGCGCCGCTGTTGCGGGTCCACGGGGCGATCCGCCGCATCAACCTGCACGCCCTGGAGGGGGCGCAACTGCAGCAATCCCTGCTGGCGGTGATGCCAGCGGCACTGCAGTCGCGCTATACCGCCGGGGCCGATTGCGACTTCGCCCTGGCCCTGCCGGGACTGGGCCGCTTCCGCGTCCACGCCTTCCACCAGCAACGCGGCCCGGCCGCCGCCATCCGCCACCTGGGCCAGCAGCCGCCCTCGCTCACCGAGCTGGGCGCACCGCCGCCGTGTGCCGAACTGGCGCTGCGCCCGCACGGGCTGGTGCTGGTCAGCGGCCCCACCGGCGCGGGCAAGAGCAGCACCCTGGCCGCCATGATCCGGCACATCAATGAAACCCGGCCGGTGCACATCCTGACTCTCGAAGATCCCATCGAATTCCTGCACGAACCGCACCGCGCGCTGATCACCCAGCGCGAAATCGGCACCCATGTCGCCAGCTTCGCCCAGGCCCTGCGCGCGGCGCTGCGCGAAGATCCGGACGTGCTGCTGGTGGGTGAGCTGCGCGACACCGAGACCCTGCGCCTTGCGCTGACCGCCGCCGAGACCGGCCATCTGGTGCTGGCCACCCTGCATGCGGCCTCGGCGGCGCGGGCGGTGGACCGCATCATCGATGGCTTCCCCGGCGGCGAGCAGGAGGCCGCGCGTGCGCTGCTGGCCGAGGCGCTGCAGGGCATCGTTGCCCAGACCCTGCTGCCGGCGGCCGACGGCGGTGCGCGCGTGGCCGCTCATGAGGTGCTGGTAGCCACCCCGGCGGTGCGCAACCTGATCCGCGAAGGCCGCAGCGCGCAACTGCTCTCGGCCATGCAGGCCGGTGCCGCGCAAGGCATGCAGACGCTGCAGGCCAGCGTGGCGCTGCTGGTGCAGCAGGGCCGCATCCGTGCACAGACGGCGCGGGAACAGGGCCTGCTGCTGTGATGCAGGCCGTGGCGGTTTAGAATGGCGACCACATTGATGCCAGCCTTCAAGGAACGATCATGACCACTCTCTACGATTTCCAGCCCAAGCTGGCCGACCAGACGCCCTTCCCGCTGCAACAGCTGCGCGGCAAGGTGCTGCTCATCGTCAATACCGCCAGCAAGTGCGGCTTCACCCCGCAATACAACGGACTGGAAGCGATCCACCGCCAGTTCCATGCACGCGGGCTGGAAGTGATGGCCTTCCCCTGCAATCAGTTCGGTGCGCAGGAGCCGGGCAATGCCGAGGAGATCGGCGCCTTCTGCGAAAAGAACTATGGCGTGAGCTTCCCGCTCTTTGCCAAGATCGACGTCAATGGCGAACACGCCGATCCGCTCTACCAGTATCTGAAGAAGGAAGCGCCGGGCCTCTTGGGCAGCAAGGCCATCAAGTGGAATTTCACCAAGTTCCTGGTGCGCCGTGACGGCACCGTCTTCAAGCGCTATGCGCCGCAGACCCGTCCAGAGGAAATGATTTCCGATATCGAGACGCTGCTGGCGGAATAAACCTCCCTGCAGCCAGCCCGTCATGCCGGCCAGCAGCCCCCGTGCAGCTCGCGCCCGGCAGCGGCCAGGGCGGCCGGCATGAAATACGCATGGGCCATCAGCAAGTTGCCCGCAGCGGCGCCGGCCGGGGCCTCCAGTTCCACCTCGATCTCATGGCGCGTATAGAGCGCCGGCACTTCTTCGAAGCGGTCCAGCACCGCCATCATCGGTGCGGGGACTTCCCACACTTCGCCCGTAATCCGGCAGGGGCCTTCTTCCCGCACCAGCGCCGGATAGTGCGGCAAGGCCACCAGCCGCCAGCATCGCACGCTGCGGGCCGGCGCCACGAAGCGTGCGCCTTCCATCATGAAGGCATTGGATTGGCCGCGCTTGAGCGAACCGTAGACGAATACCTTGGGCAAACCCTCTCCTCTGCTGCAAGGCGCCGCCCGGCCAGGCTTCAGGGCAGCGCGCGAATGATCTCGTAATCGGCGTCGCGCACCGGCACGAAGTGCGTGGCGCGCAGGTTGTCCAGGGTCAGCTTCACGCGCAGCGCGTTCTGGTCCAGGAACACCTCACGGATCTTGTTGCGGATATCGGCGCACAACTGGCCGCGATAGACGAAGGGGTCGAAGGGAATCGCCCCGGACCGCCATAGTACCCGCACATCGCTCTTCTTGAGCCGGCCATCGCTGATCATGCGCGAGAGATTGGTACTGGCCACGAAGGCGGCATCGGCGTTGTGGCTGAGCACGGCCATGACGGCCTTCTCATGATTGCCCGCATAACCGATGCGCGAGAAATAGTGATCGAACTGCAGCTTGTACTGGCGCGCAAACAGATGGCGCGGGATCAGCGCGCCCGAGGTGCTCTCCGGATCGGCCAGTGCCAGCACCTTCCCCCTGAGCGAGGCCACGCTGTCATACGGCCCCTGCTGGCGCGTGATGAGCAGTGCGTAATACACCGAGGAGACACCACCCTGCGCAGCGAAATTGGGTTCCACCTGTTCCATCGACGCGAACGGCGTGATCTGTGGATCGCCCTTGTGCGCCGTCACATAGGAGGCCGGACCCAGCCGCGCCACATCGATGGCGCCGGCGATCAGGCCTTCGACGACGCCGCCGTAGGAAGTCGGAACGATCACATCCACCGGCATCTTCAGGCGCTCCCGCAATTCCTCCGCCAGCGGATTGAGGGATGATTGCTGGTCGCTGTCGCGCCCCTGCGGGACGAAGGAAAAACGCAGCCGCTGCGGCCGTTCGCAGGCGGTCCTGGCGGCGGTGTGCGGCGGCGCGGCGTACGCGCTGGCGCTGGCCAGCAACAAGGCCGCAATCAAGGTCTTCATGCGAGATCAAACCTGCCTTTCTGCAAGAGCGGCACCAGCTGCGCGGCCGCGACCGGGCGCTGCAGATAGAAGCCCTGCACTTCGTCGCAACCCATCAGTTTCAGGTGCATCAGCTGTTCGCGCGTTTCCACCCCCTCGGCCACTACCTTCAGGCCGAGATTGCGCGCCAGCGTGACGGTGGAGGCGACGATCATGCCGTCGCTGTTGTCGTTGCGGATGTCGCGCACGAAGGAGCGGTCTATCTTGAGCGCATACACCGGCAACGCCTTGATGTGACTGAGGCTGGAATAGCCGGTCCCATAGTCGTCCAGATAGATGCGCAGGCCTTCGTCGCGCAGCTTCTCCAGGGTCTGGCGCGCCTGCTCGAGGTCGGTGATGAAGCAGCTCTCGGTGACTTCGATCTCCAGCCACCGCGCTGGCAGCCGATGGCGCTGCAACGCCTCGCGCACGGTCGCGATGAGGCGCTCGTCATTCAACTGCTTGGCCGAGACGTTGATGGCCACCGGCACCAGCGCCAGGCCGGCATCGCGCCATTGCGCCAGCTGGCGGCACACCGCCTCGATGATCCAGTGGCCCAGCGGCTGCACCAGGTCATGGGTTTCGGCCAGGCCGATGAATTCGCCCGGATAGATCAGGCCATGCTCCGGATGCTGCCAGCGGATCAGCGCCTCCATGCCGACCACACGATAATCCTGCAAGGCCACCTTGGGCTGGTAATGCAGACAGAATTCGTTTTCCCGGATGGCCTGGCGAAAGCGTCCCAGCAGCTCCAGCCCGCGTACGGCGATGGCATTGAGCGAGGCATCGTAGAAACGATACAGGCCGCTGCCCGCGCTCTTGGCGGTGTACATGGCCGAGTCGGCATTGGTCATCAGGGTGGTGATGTTCTGGCCATCGCGCGGATAGAGCGCGATGCCGATGCTGGGTGCGGTCTCCACCTCGCAGCCGAGCAGGTCGGTATAAGGGGCGCGCAGGGTTTCGACCAGCTTGTCGGCGATCTCGGCAACGATTTCTTCGCTGCGGATTTCCGAGACCAGCACCACGAATTCGTCCCCGCCCAGACGCGCCACCAGGTCGTATTCGCGCACGGCCGCGCGCAGGCGGCGGGCCACTTCCTGCAGCAGCGCATCGCCCACGGCATGACCCTGGGTATCGTTGATGAGCTTGAACTTGTCCAGGTCGAGGAAGAACAGCGCATACAGATTGCGGCTGCGCCGCGCCCGCGAGAGTTCGGTGCTGGCCAGCTCATGAAACAGCATGCGGTTGGGAATGCCGGTCAGGTAGTCATGCGAGGCCAGCTGATAGGCGCGGCTCTTTTCCTGTTCCAGCTGGTGGATCAGTCCGCTCTTCTCGCGCTCCGAATAGACCAGCTTCTCGTACAGGAAACGGCGCCGGTGCGCCATGCTGATCAGGCCACCCGAGAGCACCACCACCAGCAGCGAGATCAGGATGGCCTGCAGGTAATACTGCCGGTGCGCCGGCCGCAGCTTGCCCAGCAGCACCTGCTGGTCGCGGCTGACCACCACCGCCAGCGGATAATGCGTGAGCCGTCGCTGCACGCCCACCTGCTGTGCCGCCTCGCCCGGACGCAGCGCATGGATCAGGCCATCGCCCTTGCCGGTCAGCAGGAAGGTGGCGTACTCCTGCCCGGCATAATTGGAACCGCCCGAGAGAATGCCACCGGCCAGCTCGGCCAGCTGCAGCCCGGCGGCATTGATGATCTCGATGCGACTGGCACCGTCCACGCTGACCTCTTCATAGGTCTTGAGGAAATAACCGAGATCGAGGATGGCCGCGAAGAATCCCTGCAGCGCGCCCTTGCCATCGAGCAGCGGGATCAGCAGCGGCACGCGCCAGCTGTAGCCGTCGCGATTCAGCGGTGGCTTGATGATCATAGTGCTCTGCTCGCCGGCAGTGGTGAGCGAACTCATGAAGCCGGCATTGATGAGCCGGCTCAGTTCGGGCTCGCTCTTTTGGCGTGCGGAGGAATAGACCAGCCGCCCGCGCGCATCGAACATGGCCACCCGCAGGTAGGCCGAATCGCCATTGAACAGTGGATTGAAATACGCTGACGAGGATTGCTCGCCATTGAGCATGGACTGGCCGATGCGGGAATACAGCAGCGTCTTGCCCAGCACTTCCTCAAGGTTGGCCGAGACGATGGCGGCGACGTTGCGGCTGTCGGCGATGGAGCCGGCGATGGCCAGCTGCTTCTCGTTTTCGATACGGATGATGGTGAAATACCAGAGCAGCGACAACGCCCCGGCCGCGAGCAGCACCAGCCCCGCAGACACGCCTCTGCCCGCGAGCAGTCTGGTCAGCAGCCCTGCGGGCTCGAACGATAACGGCTTACGCAATCCCCACTCGCTTGAACATGGCGCCGATGGTGGCGCTTTCCCTTATCCCTTTTTGACTGCATGAGAGTAACGGGCATTTATGTCAAGTAAATGACAAGCGAAAGAGCATTAACAAAAATTTAATGCAGGAAAATGCAGCCTGCGTAAATGATTTACGGAAATTCAGGCCACGGCACAGGCCGCATAATTCGCATGAGCCGCATGAGCCGGCACGGCCTGATCCCGCACATGCGGAATCTCCAGCTGGCGCAGCTTGCGATACAGCGAGGCCCGGCACATCCCCAGTTGCCGGGAAGCAGCGGAGATGTTCCAGCGACTGCCGTTGAGGGCTTCGATGACGCGGGTGCGCTCATCCCCCGACGCATCACCGACAGTGCCGACACGCCCGGTATCCAGGGGCCGGGCCGGTGCCGGGCGATGCAGGCTCAGCACCTGCGCCAGCGCGGCCGGCTGGAACTGGATCAGCTCTTCCGGCAGGTCATGCAGTTCGATGCGCGCGCCATTCATGACTGCACAGCTGTAGCGGATGGCCGCATGCAGCTGGCGCAGATTGCCCGGCCAGGGATAGGCCAGCAGGCGTTGCAGCGCAGCCGGGTCGAGCACCCCGGCATCGGCCGGGCGGCCCAGCTCATCGGCGATCATCTGCATCACCAGGCGGCGCCGGTCACTGCGTTCGCGCAGCGCAGGCAGGCGCAGCACGCCGCCGGCGATGCGGTAATAGAGGTCTTCACGGAAGCGACCCTGGGCGAACAGGCTCTTCAAGTCCTGATGGGTGGCGCAGATCAGTTGCAGGTCCACCGGCACCGCACGCGTTGCTCCCAGCGGGATCACCTCGCGTTCGGAGAGCACGCGCAACAGGCGCGTCTGCAAGGCCAGGGGCATGTCGCCGATTTCATCGAGGAAGAGCGTGCCGCCATCGGCCTGCTGGACCTTGCCCTTCATGCCAGCGGGCAGCGCTCCCGAGAACGCGCCCTTGCAGTAACCGAAGAGTTCGCTTTCGGCCAGGCTCTCGGGGATGGATGCGCAGTTGACGGCGATCCAGCTGGCCTGGCGGCGCGCGCTGTAGTCATGCAGGGCGCGGGCGAGATATTCCTTGCCGGTACCGCTCTCGCCCAGGATCAGCACGGCAATGCCACGGTCGATGAGACGCTTGCCGCGTTCGATCAGCGCGCCCATCAGCGCGTCACCGGCCGCGAGCTGAGCGAGGTCGCGGTAACGCGGCGCGGTGCGCGAGGACGTCGAACGGTGAGCAGAGGGGGAGCAAACGTCGCTGTCAGGCAAGGGCTGCGCTACCGGGGTGGTGGGCATGATGGTCTCCTGTCTTGGACTGCTTTCTTGGACTGTTTTCTGGTCGACCCGGCGTCTTGCGGCGCGGGTTCGTGATGCGCGGGAACCCGCCTGTGGCGGGGCCGGCGGACGTGTCGTCAGGCACGTCTGCGGGCAAGAATAGCCAGTCCCTTCCATGACTTCCAATACAATGTACAGACAGAATCAATACCTTGAAGGTATCAAATGATCGAGCTGAGACATCTCACCTATTTCCGCACCGTAGCAGAAACCCTGCATTTCGGCCGTGCGGCGCAATTGCTGCACATCTCGCAACCGCCGCTCACACGGCAGATTGCGGCGCTGGAAAAAGCCCTGGGCGCGCCCTTGTTCGACCGCAGCAAACGCGCCATCCAGCTGACGGCGGCGGGCAGATATTTTTATCGCGACACCACAGAAATTTTCAAGGCGCTGGAGCGGGCCAAGCGCAACGTGGCCTCGTCGAGCACCGGGCAGAGTGGCGCGCTGAAGGTGGGGTTCATGATGTCCTCGGCCTACAACATCCTGCCCGCCGTCACGCGCCATTATTCGGCGGCCTATCCGGAAGTGGACATGCGCCTGAGCGAATATGTGCCCAACCTGCTGGCCAGTGACATCGAGGACGAGAAGATCGACGTGGGCATCATGTACCGCCCCGAGGATTGCCGCCGCCTCGACAGCCACACCATCTATGCCGAGCCCTTGCTGGCGGTACTGCCGCGCGGGCACCGCCTGGCCGCAAGACCCGACATCTCGGCGGCCGAACTGGCCGAAGATGCCTTCATCAGTATTCCGCGCACGATTGCGCCGGCGGTGTACGACCTGATCCAACAGCACTGCCAGCTGCACGGCTTCCGCCCGCGCATCGTGCTGGAGACCAACCTGCAGCAGACCATCGTCAACCTGGTCGGCGAAGGCCTGGGCGTGGCCCTGGTGCCCACCTCGATGCAGGCCATGCATCTGGAGACCACCGTCTTCAAGCCGCTCATCGGCGCACCGATGGTGGAAGTGGCGGTGATCTGGAACAAGGACAATACCAATCCCTGCATCGGGACTTTTGCGCAGACGGCGGTGGAGGTGTGGCGCACGCTGCAGGCGGCCAAACAATGACCGGACATAGGGCAGCTTGGTCTAAGGACGAGCGGTCTTGGCCTTGGATATTTCCTCTTTCAGGGAGGGCGTATCCGCCGCCCAGAGCAATGCATTCAAGAGTGCGTCCTTCTCGCCGCGCCAGTTTTTCATTGCTGTTTTATCGCCGTCGGGATAATCCTTGCGATTGATCGCTTGGGTCGTCTCGGCCCAGCCTATCGGGGTGTTGCCGCGCGGCTCATCGTAGGGATCGCCGGATTCGATACCGCTGACTCTGCTGACATAGTTTGGCCAGACAGGATCGCGGCAAGTCCAAAGGGCTATTAGACGCAGGCAGGTCATGAACAGAATAAACGGCATCATCGTTATCCGATAAGCCGCACTGGCGCGCATCCCAAAGTCGTACATGCAGAACAGAAAACTCTCCAGCATGTCCTCTTTTTCCTTGAAGAAAAGCAGTGGCTTGGGCAACTTTTCCGGACCGTGATTCATGTACCAGCACCAGTAGTTCCACTGCGACAGCAGGCCATCGAGGCATTCTTGCCCTTCCCATTTCCGGCCGATCGAAAAGGCACGGACAACGTTACCGTCTTCATCCACTTCGTAATGACGAATGTGATAGGTGTTCCTGTAATTCGAATATCCGCGATGAATGCAGAAGATTGTGTTTTCAGACCAAGCGACTTCCCAAGTGATATCGCCTTGACCCGGTTTGGCGAAGAACCGGCGACGCCGAATAGCGTAGAGCTTCTTCTCTTTGCGATTGAAACGGATGGGCCTTCTGCTTAAGGAAAAGAATTCATCGCGCCCCAACCTCACCGCGATGTAGACGAACAAACCGAGACTGAGAACAACAACAAGCCAAGGGAGGATTAGAGTGGCGACAAATTCTTCAGGTGGATGAAGGATCATGAATCCGGCAAGCCATAAAAATGATAACGCTCCAAAGCAAGCAGTGAGGACCGCTCCGGATTGCCATTGTCTGTCTCTGAATGGCTGCTCTGTCACATCCATATAGGTAGAGTTGATCCGAAAAATGGTACTCGTGTCTTTGCATTCTGGACCAACCGGGTTTCGGATGGACAAACGATGCTTCAGATCCCATTCGGGAATGGGACGACCAGCTTTAAACTGAAAAATGCGTTCATCCATTTTTAATAAATTTGGGAGGAATTTCAGATGCCCATAAAAGCGCATTGGCGACTGGATCCTTTTCACCGCTCCAGTTTTCCATTGTCTTTTTATCGCCATCGGGATAATCCATGCGATTGATTGCATGGGTCGTCTCGGCCCAGCCTATTGGGGTGTTGCCGCGCGGCTCATCATGGGGATCGTCGGATTCGATACCGCTGACTCTGCTGACATAGTTTGGCCAGACAGGATCGCGGCAGGTCCAAAGGGCCATCAGGCGATGACTCGTCAAGAGCAAAATGAAAGGCATCATGCTAATGCGATACGCCGCACTGGCACGCATCCCAAAGTCATACATGCAGAACAGGAAACTCTCCAGCATGTCCTCCTCTTCTTTGAAGAAGAGCAGTGGCTTGGGCAACTCTTCCGGGCCGTGATTCATGTACCAGCACCAGTAGTTCCACTGCGACAGCAGACCATCGAGGCATTCTTGCCCTTCCCACTTCCGTCCGATCGCAAAGGCACGGATCACGTTACCTTCCTCATCCACTTCGTAATGACGGATGTGATAGGTGTTTCTGTGATTGGAATATCCGCGGTGAATGCAGAATATGGCGTTTTCATCCCAAGGGACTTCCCAAGTGATATCGCCTTGACCAGGCTTGACAAAGAACCGGCGACGCCGAATGGCGTAAATTTTTTTCTCTTTGCGATTGAAACGAATGGGACGGCGCTTAAGTGAAAAAAATTCGTCTCTTCCGTTCCTGAAAGCGAAGTAGCCAAACAGAACCGTGATGGCCAAGCAATATAGATCACCTAGAATTCCACCAGCATCTGGATACAGCACCCTCGTAAGGTAGTAGCTCCAGATTCCCCCGACCACCCCCAAGCAAGAGACCAGGACGCCTCCTGCCAGCCACTGTCGTTCTCTGTACGGCTGGTCTGACACATCCATAAAAGTCGAATTGATCCGGAAGACGGTACTTGTATCTTGGCACTCCGGACCAACAGGTTTGTTTATGGGTAAGCGATGCTTCAGATCCCATTCGGGAATGGGACGACCAGCTTTAAACTGAAAAATGCGTTCATCCATTTTTAATAAATTTGGGAGGAATTTCAGATGCCCATAAAAGCGCATTGGCGACTGGATCCTTTTCACCGCTCCAGTTTTCCATTGGTTTTTTATCGCCGTCTGGATATTGATTGCGGTTCAAAGCGTCGGCTGTCTCAGCCCATCCTATTGGCGTTTTTCCGCACGGTTCATCGTAGGGATCGTCGAGTTCGATCCGGCTGACTCTGCTAACATCTTCGGGCCAGACAGGATCGCGGCAAGTCCAAAGGGCTATTAGACGCAGGCAGGTCATGAACAGAATAAACGGCATCATCGTTATCCGATAAGCCGCACTGGCGCGCATCCCAAAGTCGTACATGCAGAACAGAAAACTCTCCATCATGTCCTCCTTTTCCTTGAAGAAAAGCAGTGGCTTGGGCAACTTTTCCGGACCATGATTCATGTACCAGCACCAGTAGTTCCACTGCGACAGCAGGCCATCGAGGCATTCTTGCCCTTCCCACTTCCTGCCGATCGCAAAGGCTCGGACTACGTTACCCTCGTCATCCACTTCGTAATGACGGATGTGATAGGTGTGCTTGTGGTTGGCCGTTCCCCTGTGTATGCAAAAGATGGTGTTTTCATCCCAGGGGATTTCCCATGTGATGTCACCTTGGCCTGGCGTGGAAAAGAAACGGCGGCGGCGGATAGCATAGAGTTTTTTCTCTTTGCGATTGAAACGAATTGGCCTTCTGCTTAAGGAAAAGAATTCATCGCGCCCGAACTTCACTGCAACATATAGAAACAAGCCGAAACTGAGGAAGACTACAAGCCAGAGAAAAAGTAGAGTGATAACGAATTCCCTAGGAGGATTTCGGAACATGAAGACTGCAAACCACAAAATTGATACCGCTCCAAAGCAAGCAGTAAGGACACCAGCAGCTTGCCACTGTCGCTCCCGATACGGCTGATCTGTAACGTCCATGTAGATTGAATTGATCCTGAAGATCGTACTGGTATCCTTGCATTCTGGCCCAACAGGCTGATCAATAGGTAAGCGATGTTTCCAATCCCATTCGGGAATCGGCTCGCCGGCTTTGTATCGAAAGACGCGTTCATCCATGTTTCATGCTCCAACTGCTTCTTGATAAGCCTTGAGTTCTTTATCAAAGGACGAATATTTCTCGCCCACAGCAAAGTCACAGCGGGAAATCCAGGCTTTCAATGCCGAATCATTGATTGCCGCTATAGTCAGGGCCATCAGAAATGAAGTAATCAAAAGAGGCCAAAACAATGAGCTCATGGAGAAAATGGCGATCACAGAGATAACAGCTCCTAACGATCCGTTTATTACATACAGGCTTGCCAGAAGAATTTTGTCATCCTTATATGCACTCGTCGCATTAAAGAAAATATCGTAAGCCCCAGCCAAGACACCAGCCAGCATCCCGCCGATCCGGGCGCCCTGAACAATTCCTCGAACCAGTTTTTCGCTGACCGCCCATTGCCTGAGTATGAACGCCCCCAACGGATGTTCCCCCGATTTCTGCACGCTAGCCGCCACCGTTTCAACAAGCGTGGCAGTCAGGCTGACAGCTGCCAATGCTGCTTTAACCTGCGTCTCTCGTTCATTGAACTGGTCATTGTGGGCCAGATCATCCATTGCGAAGTTCAACGCCAGCATCTGCACGAGCGTAGTCGCTACACCCAGCTTGAATTCGGCTGGCACGGAGGATCCCAGCCACTTCTGTGCCAGCGCGATGTCGGGAATGGCGATACCCTTGATACTCCCTGCAGCGATGCGCCCCTCCCGTTCCAAGCTGGCGATGTCGAGTTCATAGGCAATCATGCGCCGCCCCATTGCCGAACTCCTGACTGCCCCCTTGGCCTGCTGATATGCATCCCTCCTGGTCTGCTGCCGGTCCGTCTTAAGTTCGATGCCACGTGCCCTCGCCTGCGTAATCGCCCAGCGCGACACATCGGCAGCACTCATGTCGCTGGCCTTGATCGTCACGCCCGCCAGCAGATGCAGGTGAATCATCGCCAGAGAACGCGCTACGCTCTGGCTGGCGCCCCTGAGGCTCTTGCCAATCACATTGGCCGTCGTCAATGCAAGGCGGTCGATCAGCTGCGGTACGTACGGGGTCGCATCAAGCCGGGCTACGGCCCCCTTGTAGAGATTGAGGATATTCTCGAACTGAATATCGCTGCCCTTGAGTTGAGGCTCGGTTGCGGCAATCAGGTCTTCCTGGTTGTACAGAAGTGCGCGTCCATAAAGGTTGCCCGGATCGGAGAGACTGCTCTGGGACATCCAAAGCGTCAGCTGATCCTGACAGGCTGGCGACGCAACCGCCTTGCCGATGCATTGCGCCAGCGACTCGCTGTAGGCATGACCGCTGCGAATGTCGTTGACGTCATGTACGCCCTCCATCCAGTTGGCCAGTTGCTCGCTCTTGAGCCATGCGACATGGGCCGTCACCAGCTTGAGAAAGCGGGGCTCGAATGCCTTCAATGCAGCGTCATAGATGGCGGGAAACGCTTTGAGCCTTTGTTGGTCCAGCGTCGGCTTGCCATCATCATGAGTCAATTCATGCCAGGCCTCATCTTCGGCCGCCTGTTGGCGCGCTGCCTGATCAACGCCATATTTCTTGCGCTTCTCGCTCTGCTTGCGGGCGTAGCTTGCAGGGCCGCCAGCCTGGACGACGCGCCATACGGTCTTGAGGCTCCCATAGGTATCGCCGTCTGGATGGTTCTCCGCCATCTGCGCCACCTTGGCGTCAAACGCGATGGCCTCGCGTGCTTCACGCCGTACGCCTTGTTCGGTCATCGCCAGCAGGTCGGCGATGGTCTTGGCCTGGTGGAGCTTTTCATCGAAACCGGCCGCAAGGCCCGGAACGCACAATTCGCTCAGGTCATTGACGAGGCCCACCGGATCATTGATGGCGACCACATAACCCTTGTGATGCGGGGCCTGGGCAGCCATGATGTCGGCCATCTTGCCAGCCCATGCGTGACGCTTGTTCTCCTCTGCCGGCGGCGTGTTGCTGAACGAAAAGGCCTTGGCCATCTCGCCCGCATCGGCGGCAAAATGAGCCACCTGTTGCTTGCTGGCGTTGAACTCTCCCGTATGCAACGCAGTACCGCCCAGCATGGCCGCCACATCAATGCATTGCATGTGCTTCTTGCGCCAGCTCGTGTCACCGACTTTCTGTTGCAAGGCCTTGGTCCATGTCGTATTGGACCAGCCTATCCATAAGCGGGTAGCAGGATCGTTGGGCGTATGAGTGATATCGATGCAGTAGGCCCGCACGATTTCTCCTGGTTCGACGCAGGAGAAGCGTATCCGCCCCGGATGGGGAGGACTGTATTCAAGCGAAAAATTCCACAGATGCCCGGTAGGCATCACGACGTAGGCCTTGAGCCGTGCGCGACACTCGTCGTAGGTATAGAGATAGCCGGGCCTTAAAGCCCGCAAGGTATAACGTGCTTCGCCGATCTGCTGGGGCGCGCCTTCGATTCTGAAATTACCGGAAAGCGCAGGCACAGCCTGCGCGCCATACGAACTGGCCACGGCATAGCGGACCGGATAGATCAGCAAGCCTCTTTTGTCGCAATAATTGCATGTCAACATCGCTGCGTTCCTGTTGAATCATCAGTCCCTCCGGCGCTTGACCGTCCAGGCTGAAAAGAAAAACGCAGATGTTTGCATGACGACATGCTCACGTCTGTTGAAATACTGCGAGAAATCCCAAGCATTTGATGTTGAGTACACCTACTCGGCCGATATGCTCAGAGAAAAAAAAGCCCGGACGCGCTTGCACGCCCGGGCATCAAACCGCAACAGGTCGGCTTCCACGCCCGCCTGTCCGCGATCGACAAACAACTTTCAAACCGATCCGTTCACCCCGCGCAACGCAGCGACAGCCCGCCATCGACGATCATGTCCAGCCCCGTGATGTAGCGCGCGTGGTCGGAAGCGAGGAACAGCGAGGCATGCGCCACGTCCCACGCATCCCCCATGAAACCCATCGGGCATTGCGCATTGCGGCTGGCACGCATCTGTTCGATGTCGCCGCCATAGGCCGCCTTCAAAGGTTCGCGGATCATCGGCGTATCCATCATGCCGGGCAGCACGCAATTGGCGCGGATGCCCATGGGCGCGTACTGCATCGCCACGTTCTTCGTGAAGGCCAGGATCGCCGCCTTGGTGGCGCTGTAGCCCAGATAGGGAAAGCCGATCCAGCGCAACGCCGCCAGCGAGGAGATGTTGACGATGGCGCCCTTCCTCTGCCTTTCCATGATGGGCAGCACGTGCTTGTGCGTCAGGAAGAGGCTGGTCTGGTTGACCGCCACCAGCCGGTTCCAGCTCTCTTCACTGGTCTCCACCGCGCCACCGGTCTCGGCGATGCCGACATTGTTGTGCAACACGTCGACCCGGCCGAAGTGATCCATGGCGGCATCGGCCACGGCCTTCACATCAGTACTGCGCGCGACGTCAGCGGCCAGCACTTCGCACACGCCGCCCTCGCCACGAATGATCTCCTGCGTCTGCAATGCGGCGTCGATGTTGCGGTCTACCGCCAGCACCCGGCCACCCTCGCGCGCATACAGCACGGCGGCGGCCTTGCCATTGCCCCAGCCTTCTCCGACCGAGCCGGCACCGGTGACGATGATGGCCTTGCCTTGCATGAGCTTGTCCATGAAGCGCTCCTCAAATCTCCAGTACGCCACCCGCGACGAAACCACCATCGACCGGCAGCACGTGGCCGGTGATGTAGGACGATTCGTCCGCGGCCAGATAGCAGACCGCCGAGGCGATTTCATCGGCGGTGCCATAGCGGTGCATGGGCACCAGACGGTAGTAGCTCTCGCGCGTCTGCTCGGAATGCATGGCCTGCGTCATGTGGGTATCGACCGGACCGGGGGCGACACTGTTGACGGTGATCCCGTGCTGCGCCAGTTCGATGGCCATCTGGCGCGTCAGTGCGATGACGGCTGCCTTGGACGTGCCATACGCAGTGCGTCCCGCACCGGCACGGATGCCCGAGATGGAGGAGATGTTGACGATGCGCCCCCACTGCTGCTGCACCATCAGCCGCGCCGCATGCTGGCCGGCCAGCAGCACGCCGGTCACGTTCACGTTCATGGTCTGCAGCCAGTTCTCCAGCGGATAGTCGAGGAAGGAATACGTGCGCGCCACGCCGGCATTGTTGACCAGCACATCGCAACGGCCATAGTCCTTGCCGATGTCGGCGAAGGCGGCGGCAATCGAGTCGGCGCTACCCATATCCATCTGCACCGCCGCCGCACGATGACCGGCTGCGACCAGTGCGTGTGCGGTGCGGGTGGCGGCGTCCAGGTTGATGTCGGCCACCAGCACGGTGTGGCCTCTGGCGGCCAGTTGTTGTGAAATGCTGGCGCCGATACCCATGGCTCCGCCCGTCACGAGCGCCACGCGGGCGCCGCTATCATTGCGATTCATAATGTCTCCGTGAATGTTGGCGGTCCCAACAGGAAGAAGGGACCGCCGTTTTTAATGCGTCGTTGGCAGGTCAATCATGGAAGCTCCCCGATCGCTCGCAAGACAAGTGACGGGTTCAAAGGAAACCGATGGAAATCCAGGGTACGAAGGCCACCACCAACAGCGCCACCACCAGCGCGGCGAGATAGCCCCAGACCCGGTTGAAGACGCCATCCGGCGAAACCTTGCCGATGGCGCAGGCGGCATAGAAGCCCACGCCAAAGGGCGGCGCGAACAGGCCGATGCCCATGGCCAGGATCACCACCATCGCATAGTGCACATCATGCACGCCCAGTGAACGCGCCACCGGGAACAGCAGCGGCCCGAACAGCACGATGGCGGGAATGCCTTCGAGCAGACTGCCCAACACGATGAAGATGACGATGGTGATCAGCAGGAAGCCGGCACCACCACCCGGCACACCCTGCATCAGCCCGACCAGCCTGGCCGAGAAGCCCGACTGCGTGAGCGCCCAGGCCATCGCGGTGGCCATGCCGATGATGAGCAGGATGGCGCCCGACAAGGCGGCCGATTCGACCAGCATCGGATAAAGGCGTCGGAAGTTCAGGTGCTGCATGAACAGATGCATGATCAGCCCGACCACCACGGTATAGGCCACACCGATGGTGGCCACTTCGGTCGCCGTGGCCACGCCCTCGATGACCGCGATGCGGATCAGCATGGGCAGCGCCAGCGCCGGAATGGCAGCGATCAGTGTCTTGAGGATCAGCGAGAGCGGCGCACGCTTGACCTCCGGCATCGGCTCGCGGCGCGCACGCATCCAGCACACGACCGCAATGGCGATGGTGGCAATGGCGGCCGGCATCAGGCCGCCGATGAAAAGCGCCGTGATCGATACGCTGCAGACCGCGCCGATGGTGATGAGCACCAGGCTAGGCGGAATGGTCTCGGTCATGGCACCGGAGGAGGACAGCAAGGCCACCAGTTCTTCCGGTTTGGAACCGCGTTTTTTCATCTCGGGGAACAGGGCCGGGGCAATGGCTGCCATGTCGGCCGCCTTGGAACCGGAGATACCCGACACCAGGAACATCGCGCCCAGCAGCACATATTGCAGGCCGCCGCGTACATGCCCCAGCAACGCCGCCATGAAGTCGATCAGGGTCTTGGCCAGACCCGACATTTCCAGCAGCGAGCCCAGCAGCACGAACAGTGGCACCGACAACAGAATCAGGCTGGACATGCCCTCATCCATGCGGCTGACCACGATCATCAGCGGCGCTGTGGTAGCCAGGGCGAGATAGGCCATGGTGGCGGTGCCGAAAGCAAACGCGATAGGAATGCCACCAGCCACGCACACGCCGATCAGCAATACGAAGAACACGATCAGGTTGTAATTGCCCATGCCCAGCAGCACGGGCCTGGTCAGCCACAGCGCGCCCGCGATCACGGCCACCACCGCCAATGCGGAGAGCAGCAGGCGCATCGTCGTCATGGCCGCCATGCGCGAGACAGCGGCCAGCAGCATCAGGATCGCGCCGACCGGCAAGGCTGCTGCGCGCAGGCCATCGGGAATTTCCAGTGCCGGTGTGGTGATGGGCATCTGTTCGACCGCGTGATCCACGGCCGGGTGGATCACCATCAGCACGAAGATGCAGACCACCAGCGCGGCCACGGTTTCGAGCCAGATGCGGCCCTTCTCCGAACACTTGTTGATGATCGCGGTCAGGCGCATGTGCTCGCCGCGATCCAGTGCCAGCACCGCGCCCAGCATCGAGAGCCAAATGAAGAGAATCGAGGCCAGTTCATCGGACCACACCAGCGGATCATGCAAGGCGTAGCGATAGATCACACCGGTCAGCAGCACCACGGTTTCGGCCAGCACCAGGGCCGCCGCCACGGCACCGACCACGTGCATCACCATGCGGTTCAGGGTGACCAGCGCGCGCGCAGCCGGGTTCATGCGGGCCGGGGCGCGGTAAGTCATTACAGCTTCCATCGTCAGGCTCCAGCGAAATTGAAGTCAGGCGGGAGAGTCAGCTCTCCCGCGTACGGACCGCTCAGGCCAGCTTGCCGGTGTACTTCTCCAGCAGCGCCCAGGGCTCGTCCCCGAACTTCTTCTTCCACTCGGCATAGAAGCCGGCCGCACGCAGCTTGGCGCGGAAGGATTCGGCATCGGCATTGTTGAAGGCCAGACCCTTGCCTTTCATTTCATCGACCAGCGAATCGTTGAGCTTGCGCACGTCGGCGCGCTGGTTCATGCCGGCCTCATTGATGAGGCGCGCCATCAGCTCCTGCAGATCCTTGGGCAGGCGCTCGAAGGACTTCTTGTTGCCGAGGAACCAGAAGCCATCCCACATGTGGTTGGTGATGGAACAGTATTTCTGCACCTCGTAGAGCTTGGCGGTGGAGATGATGGCCATAGGGTTTTCCTGGCCCTCCACGATTCTGGTCTGCAGGGCCGAATAGACTTCGGCGAAATTGATCGAGGTCGGCGCCGCGTCGAAGGCCTTGAACATCGAGGTCCACAAGGGGCTGGGCGGCACGCGCAGCTTCATGCCCTTGAGGTCGTCGGCGGTCTTGATGGGCTTGGTGCTGTTGGTGATCTGGCGATAGCCGTTGTCCCAGATCTTTTCAAAGGCGAAGAGCGTGGATTTGGCTTCGATCTGCTTGCGCACGTGCGCACCCAGCTCGCCATCCATGGCCGGCCAGACCTGGCTGTAATCCTTGAAGGCGAAGCCGATGCCGGAAATCTGCGCCGACGGCACCAGGGTGCCCAGGATCAGCGGCGAGAGCGTGAAGAAATCAATCGCACCGGCCCGCACCTGCGAGAGCATGTCGGTGTCCGTGCCCAGCTGGTTGTTGGGATAGAGCTGCAGTTCGATGCGCCCCTTGGATTGTTCCGCGATGGCGGCGGCCATTTCCTTGGCGCGCGCATTCATCGGATGAGTGACCGGCAGGTTGTTGGCGTACTTGAAGGTGAACTCGGCCGCATGGGCTGAGCTTGATACCAGGCCGGTAGCAGCAGCGGCCGAGGCCACCGAGGCGGTCTTCAGAAAATGGCGGCGCGTGAACTTCCCAGTGGATTGTTCCATCTGTTTTGTCTCCTGTTTGTCTGCTTATAGTTGGTTTTGCTGAATCCGGCGCAAGCTGGGCTGCTGGATCGGGCGTGCAGCTCCCTGTGCCGGGTTGTCAACATGCCTTGTGCGTCGAGAGAGCAAGTTGGATGCCAGGCATCCCTGCGGCATGGCCGCCTTCCTCCTCCTCATCCGCACTGCGCCTGTATTCTCTGCGATAAGGGCGGCACAGTACAAGCACGCAATCACCGTCGCAGGCATTTATTTACAGGCGGTGCGGCTGCGACACCTGTCGCATTGACTGTCGCAGGGATCGACACCTGTGCACGCTGCCCGCAGGCAACATCGGCTGCTGCGGCACGGTGATTTACGTTAACGTAAAGTACGTGCTATCTTCATGCAGTCGGTGGCCACGCCCTGCCCTTTCCGCTTGTTTCCTGCATGCCGGGAAAGACGGGGAGCGCCCGCCGCACACATCAGCACGCATCGACATCAACAACAAAGCGAGACCCGGCGCGGCTTGGCGCCGGCCCTCTCAGGAGACGGGCAAGATGCAGGCCGATGCCCACGCAAGGAACCGGCGCGACTGGCTTCATGAGGTCGTCACACGGGCGCCTGCGCGTGGCACCGAATTTGCATATTGCCTTTGTGTGAAACGTAGCAACTGCGGCAGCGACCGCGCTACATCTACCGCGTCTTACAAGGACACAAGGACACACCATGACTGTTTCTGCATCCTCACCCTGCATCACCGGCTGGCACCATTCCCAATTCGGCAAGCTCGACGGCATCGATCCGGAAGTGCTGATCGGCCAGGTCGCCAAGGCCGCCATCGAACATGCCGGGCTGCAACCGGAAGACATCGATTCGATCCACTTCGGCACCTTCAATGCCGGCTTCCTGTATCAGGATTTTCCTTCCTCGCTGGTCATGAACACGCTGCCGCAGCTGCGCTTCAAACCGGCCACGCGGCTGGAGAATGCCTGCGCTACCGGATCGGCGGCGATCCACTCCGGCCTGCAGGCGATCAGGGCCGGGCAATCGAAACACGTGCTGGTGATCGGCTTCGAAAAGATGACCGAACTGGCCACCGCGCAAGTGGGCGAGGTGTTGCTCAAGGCCTGTTACGCCAAGGAAGAAGCGGGCATTCCGGGCGGCTTTGCAGGAGTCTTCGGCAAGATCGCGCAGAGCTACTTCGAACGCTTCGGCGACCAGTCCGATGCGCTGGCGATGATCGCAGCCAAGAATCACAAGAACGGCATGGCCAATCCCTATGCCCACATGCGCAAGGATTTCGGCTACGAGTTCTGCCGCAACGTCTCCGACAAGAATCCGTATGTGGCCGGTCCGCTCAAGCGTACCGACTGCTCGCTCATCTCGGACGGCGCAGCCGCAGTGGTCATCAGCGCGGCCGAGGTGGCCCGCTCCATGCCGCGTGCGGTGCAGTTCCGTGCGGCGGTGCAGGTCAATGATTTCCTGCCGCTGTCGCGCCGCGATCCGACCCGCTTCGAAGCCGCAGGGCTGGCCTGGAAGAAGGCGCTGGGCCAGGCCAGTCTGAGCCTGGATGAGCTGTCGCTGGTGGAAACCCACGACTGCTTCACCGTGGCCGAGCTGCTGGAATACGAAGCCATGGGCCTGGCCCCGCACGGCCAGGGCGCGCGCGTGATCGCCGAGGGCATCACTGCCAGGGACGGCAAGCTGCCGGTCAATCCTTCCGGCGGCCTCAAGTCCAAGGGCCATCCGGTCGGGGCCACGGGCGTGTCGATGCACGTGATGGCGGCCATGCAGGCCGCCCATGATGCGGGCGACATGCAGATCGCCAATGCGCGCTACGCGGGCGTATTCAACATGGGCGGCGCGGGCGTGGCCAACTATGTGAGCATTCTGGAGCGTGTGAACTAAAAGAGCGGGTTCAGCATGGGCGCGCCGTCCTGCCGTTGGCAGACGGCGCGCGACATGAAACGATGTGCAAAAAAACAGGAAACGGCAACGCGCCCGTTTCCATAAAAAATCGGGACGAGTGAGACATGTTGAGCAAAGTCATGAACCTGGGCCGCCTGCTGTCGGACGTGGCGCGCCGCTTTCCGGACGAGCCGGGGCTGATCCTGGCACAGGGCCAGGCCGATGGCAGCGACCGCATCATTTGCTGGCGCGAGATCAACACGCGCGTGGATGCCCTGGCCCATGCCCTCACCCAACGCGGCGTGCAGAAGGGCGACAAGATGCTGGTCCACTCGCGCAACAACCAGCAGATCTTCGAAAGTGCCTGGGCCGCCTTCAAGATGGGCGTGGTCTGGGTGCCCACCAATTTCCGCATCACCCCGCCCGAGGCCGCCTATCTCGGCCAGTCCAGCGGCGCCTGCGTGATGCTGTATGACCGTGGCTTCGCGCACTATGTCGATGCCGTCAAGGCCGCTTCGCCAGTCCTCGAACACGTGATCGCCCTGGCCGATGCACGCGCAGGAGAACTGGATTACGAAGCGCTGGTGGCGGCCGGCGATGGCCGGCCCTTCCGCGAAACCGAGGTCGATTACGACGATCCGCTGTGGTTCTTCTACACCTCCGGCACCACCGGCCACCCGAAGGCGGGCATGCTCTCGCATGGGCAGATGGCCTTCGTGGTGACCAATCACCTGGCCGACCTGATGCCGGGTCTCACACATCAATCGCGTTCGCTGGTGGTGGCGCCGCTGTCGCACGGCGCGGGCGTGCATGCGATCGCCAATACGGCGCGCGGCGCGGCCAGTATCCTGCTCTCGTCCGAACGACTGGTGGTGGAAGAAGCCTGGCAACTGGTGGAAAAATACAAGGTGGACAATCTCTTCACGGTGCCCACCATCGTCAAGCTGCTGGTCGAGGATGAGGCGGTGGACCGCTACGATCATCGCTCGCTGAAGCACCTCATCTACGCCGGTGCACCCATGTATCGGGCCGATCAGGTTCATGCACTCAAGAAGCTGGGCAAGGTGCTGGTGCAGTATTACGGACTGGGTGAAGTGACGGGCAACATCACCTTCCTGCCACCCTACCTGCACTACGAGGATGACGCCCATCCGCAGGCGCGCGTCGGTACCTGCGGCATGCCGCGCACCGGCATGCAGATCGCCATCCTCAATGACGATGGCCAGGAACTGCCACCCTTCCAGACCGGTGAAATCTGCGTGCGCGGACCGGCTGTGTTCATGGGCTATCACAACAATCCCGAGGCCAATGCCAAAGCCTTCAGGCATGACTGGTTCCATACCGGCGACCTCGGGCATGTGGATGACGACGGCTTTCTCTACATCACCGGACGCTCGTCCGACATGTACATCTCGGGCGGTTCCAATGTCTATCCGCGCGAGATCGAGGAAGCCCTGCTCACGCACCCGGCCGTGTCCGAAGTGGCGGTGCTGGGCGTGCCCGATCCCAAGTGGGGCGAAAGCGGGCTGGCGGTGATCGTCTGCAAGGCCGGCCGGCAGGCCGACAGCGCAGCGCTGCTGGCGCATCTGGAGACGCGCATCGGCAAGTACAAATGGCCGCGCCGCTTCGTCTATTGGGATAGCATGCCCAAGTCGGGCTACGGCAAGATCGTCAAGAAGCAGATCAAGGCGCTGTTGGAAGAACAGGGCGAATATCACCTCTGAACCGAAGCGCCCAAGCTCCCCCGTTCGACCTGAGTAGGGCCGCAGGCCCGTATCGAAGGTAGCGCGCCATGGCTGCGCAACGGCATGCGCGCCTTCGATACGCGGCTGTGCCGCTACTCAGTGCGAACGGCACTTGCATCGCGGACCACAATGAAAAATGCCGCCGGGCGATGAACCGGGCGGCATTGCATGCGCTGCGAACTACAGAGCGATGAGCGATATCAGGCTTCGTTATGCAACGTCGCTTCGGCCTCATGTTCGATCTCGATTTCGGCGCGGGCCGCTTCTTCTTCGCTCATCAGACCGCCTTCCCACTTGGCCACCACGGCCGAGGCGATTGAGTTGCCCACCGCATTGGTGGCCGAGCGCCCCATGTCGAGGAAGGTATCGATACCCAGGATCACCAGCAGGCCCGCTTCCGGGATGTTGAACTGGTGCAGGGTCGCGGCGATCACCACGAGGGAAGCACGCGGCACACCGGCGATGCCCTTGGAGGTCAGCATCAGCACCAGCATCATGGTGATCTGGGTGGAGATGGGCATGTGGATGCCATACGCCTGGGCGATGAACAGCGTGGCAAAGGTGCAGTAGATCATCGAACCGTCGAGGTTGAAGGAATACCCCATCGGCATGACGAAGCTGGAAATCTTGCGCTTGACGCCAAAGCGGTCCAGCGCATCGAGCAGCTTGGGATAGGCCGCTTCCGAGCTGGCAGTGGCAAAGGCCAGCAGGAAGGCTTCCTTGATCAGGGCCAGCAGGTGGAAGATGCGCTTTTTCAGGAACACGAAGCCGACCGCGATCAGGATCACCCACAGCAGCACCAGCGAGAAGTAGAAGTCGCGCATGAAGACGGCAAAGCTGACCAGGATGTCCAGGCCATTGACGGCGACGGTCGCGGCCATGGCGGCGAACACGGCCACCGGCGCGAACTTCATCACGTAGACCGTGATCTTGAGCATGGTGTGCGACAGGTCGTCGATCACGGCCAGCAGGTTCTTGCCGCGCTCACCCAGCGCCGCCAGGGCGATGCCGAAGAACATGGAGAACACCACCACCTGCAGGATTTCATTCTGCGCCATGGCTTCCACGATGGATTTGGGTACCAGGTGGTTGAAGAATTCCTTGACCGTGAACTTGCTGGTGGCCAGGCCCGCACCGGCGGCATCCGGCGAAGGCAGCGCCACGCCGGCGCCCGGTTGCAGCAGGTTGGCCATGATCATGCCCAGCGCCAGCGACACCAGCGAGGCGATGAAGAACCAGCCCAGCGACTTGCCGAAGATGCGGCCCACCGACTTGGCGTCGCCCATGTGGGCGATGCCCACCACCAGGGTCGAGAACACCAGCGGTGCGATGACCATCTTGATCAGGCGCAGGAACAGGTCCGAGGCGATCGAGACGTAGCCGGCCAGCTCCTTGGCCTCATCCTTGCCGTAGTGATTGAAAATCAGATAGCCGACCAGAATGCCCAGCAGCATGGCTGCGAAAATGTAGGCGGCTTGTGGAATGCGTTTCTTCATGTGTTCTCCTGCCCTCGCTCGCCACCGGCACCAGGCACGGTGAGAGGACGATGATGTAAGGCTTGCGGACGGCGCCGGCCGGTACGGTGACAGGGGCGCCATGCTTCGGGATGGTCAGGAAGCGTCAGTTTCTGATGAGAAACTCTGACCGTTTTTTCCCGCCGTGCGGAAAAAAGGACGAAGCTTATTGACTTATGCCCTCCGCCGTCAAGCCGAAGGCAGCAAATCTGCCCCAAAAAGCAGCAAACCGACCACAGAAGCCGGAATGTGGCGACTTTGCCAATACTATTCTTGGTGAATTGTCAGCTTATTGTCAGCGGGCATTGGCGTTTCGGCGCGCGCTTCAGATGGCCGTGGTCACCGGCGCCATCGCCGCCGGATCGCTCATGCTGGGCTGGCCGGTTTCGAGGTGGCCCGCCAGGCGGCGCAGCCAGTGCGGCCAGCCGTCCACTTGCCATTGCAGGTCGTACCAGTGATGGCTGGCGGCCAGCGCCCAGGTGCTGCTCACACTCTGTCCCGCCGGCACCTGCAGGGTGCGCGGTGGCTGGCCGTAGGCCAGATCGGTGACGGTGGCCGTCAGCGCCGCCGGGCCGGGATTGAGGAGCCTGACCGTGAGCAGGCCCTGCGCCGCATCGTAATGGGTGCGCAGCTCGGGCTCATGCGGCCCGGACTGTGCCTGCACCTCTCCGGCAAAACGGCGGAAATAGCCGTTGGGTCCCCACACACTGAGCTGGTAGCGCCCTTCGGACGGCAACGCCCAGGTGTCGCTCAACTGCTTGCCGGCCTCCACCGTATAGCCGCGCGGGGCGCTGCCGCTGCTGCCGGGCACATCGGCATGGACCCAGAAATGCGCGCCCTGCTGGCCGGCGTTGTCGAAACTCAATTGATAGAGGCTGCCCTTGTGCTCGCCGTGGACATGCAGCACATACGGCAAGGCACAGGCAACACGCACGCCTGCTTCCTGCGGCGCAACCGACAGCCCGGCCTCGGGTTCGGGTGCGCTGACGGCAGTGGGGCGCTGGCATTGCAGGTCGGCCTGGGCGACGTAGCCGGTGGTATCGGGAAGGCGCGGCGTGGAGACATCGCGCCGGGTGAAATCCAGGGTCGAGGTCAGATCGCCACAGACCGCGCGCCGCCAGGGCGAGATATTGGGTTCGATCACGCCGAAACGCCGTTCGATGAATTGCAGCACCGAGGTGTGATCGAAGACCTGCGAATTGACGCGCCCGCCGCGCGACCACGGCGAGACCACGAACATGGGCACGCGCGGTCCCAGCCCGTAAGGCAACTGGTCGGCGCTGAACCGGCCCTGCTGCGTCGGGGTGACGTGGACGTGCCGCTCCAGGGCGATATCCACCGTACTCTTGCCGGAACCGGGCACGGTCGGTGCCTGCGGCGGAACGATGTGATCGAAGAAGCCATCGTTCTCGTCATACATGATGAAGAGCACGGTCTTGCTCCAGACCTCGGGATTGGCGGTGAGCGCGTCGAGAATGTCGGACAGGTAGCGCGCGCCATAGAGCGGCGTGTAATCGGGATGTTCGGAATAGACTGCAGGCGGCAACAGCCACGAGACCTGCGGCAGCCTGCCCTGCTCCACATCGTCCTTCAACTGCGCCACGGTGCGGGTACTCATGCCACGCGCATGCAACGAGGAACCGATGGGCGCGTGGACGAAGTTCTCGAAGCAGGCCAGCATGTTGGTGCCGTAGTTGCCGCTGAACTTGTCGAAGTCCGTGCCCTGCTGATAGACCTGCCACGAAATCCCGGCCTGCTCCAGCCGCTCGGGATAGGTGGTCCAGGTAAAGGGCGGCAGCTTGATGTCGCTGACCTGATTGTCGATGTAATCGGTATTGTCCAGCAGCGGCCCGCCGCCTGTGCCCAGCGGATCGACCATGCCGGTCATCAGATACATGCGGTTGGGATGGGTGTTGCCGGGGATGGAACAGAAATACTGGTCGCAGATGGTAAAGGCATCGGCCAGGGCATAGTGGAAGGGAATGTCCTCGCGCACGTGATAGCCCATGCACAGGTTGCCCTTCTGCTGCGCCCACTGGTCGGCGCGTCCGCCGTTGATGGCACCCTGCGTGGTGGCCCAGGTGTGCGGCAGGCTGCGCACGCACTGGGCATTGATGGCCGGATCGGTAGTGTCGTAACGGAACGGGGCGATCAGCGATTGCGGCGCATCCTTGCGCGGCTGGAACCAGACCGGATGGCCGTTGGGCAGCGTCACCGGAAAGCGGTCGTTGTAGCCGCGCACGCCCGAGAGATGCCCGAGGTAGTGGTCGAAGGAGCGGTTTTCCTGCATGAAGACCACGATGTGCCCGACATCCTCGATGCTGCCCGTGCGCACCTGGGGCGCAATGGCCAGCGCCTTGCGGATCGAGGCCGGCAACAGCGCCGCTGCACTGGCAGCGCCTGCCACATTGGCCGATATCCTTAGAAAATCGCGTCGGCTGGTTCCGCCCATGATCCTGCTCCTCGTGCGGGCAGCCAGGCAGGACAAGCCTTATCGGACTTTACCTGACAGCACCGGTTGTTTAGGTCGAGGCGAAAGTCTAAGTTTTTGAACTGACAGGACGATGACATCAGAATGTCATCTCCGCAACACTATGCCTGTTGCAGGGCGCTATCCAGCAATTCGATCCAGTGCCGCACCGGGGTATCGGTACCGGATTGCAGATGCGTGACGCACCCGATGTTGCCGGTGACGATCATGTCGGGATCGGTGGCCTGCAGCTTGCCGAGCTTGTTGTCGCGCAGGCGGTAGGACAGTTCCGGTTGCAGCACCGAATAGGTACCGGCCGAGCCGCAGCAGAGATGGCTGTCGGTGCACAGGTGGACGTCCACGCCGGCCGCGCGCAGGATGGCTTCGACCTTGCCGCGGATCTTCTGGCCGTGCTGCAGGGTGCAGGGCGGATGGTAGGCCACGCGCTTGCCGTTGAAATCCTTGAGCTTGTGCTGCAGTTGCTGCTCGAACTCGGGCAGGATCTCGCTGATGTCGCGCGTCATGTGGGAGATGCGGCGCGCCTTCTCGGCATAGTCGGGATCGTGTTGCAGCAGGTGGCCGTATTCCTTGACGGTGACGCCGCAGCCTGAGGCATTCATGACGATGGTGTCGGCCTTGATGCCATCGCGGCCTTCGATGTAGGGCCACCAGGCATCGATGTTGCGACGCATGTCGTCCAGGCCGCCGTCCTGGTCATTCATGTGGTAGCGGATGGCGCCGCAGCAGCCGGCCTTGGGCGGCGCGAACAATTGCACGCCCAGCGCATCGAGCACGCGCGCCGTGGCACTGTTGATGTTGGGTGCCATCGAGGGCTGCACGCAACCTTCGAGGAACAGCATCTGGCGTGCATGCGTGCGCGTGGGCCAGGTGCCGGCCTCCTGACGCGGCGGCACCTTGTTCTGCAACAGCTTGGGCAACAGCGGGCGCACCATCTGCCCCGCCTTCATGGCCGGACGGAAGATCCACTTGCGCGGCACGAGTTCCTTCAACGCAGTGCGCATGAGGCGCTGGCCGAAGGGACGCGGCACCTGCTCTTCCACCACCTTGCGGCCGATGTCGACCAGGCTTCCATACTGCACGCCGGAAGGACAAGTGGATTCGCAGTTGCGGCAGGTCAGGCAGCGGTCCAGGTGCGATTGCGTGGCGGCCGTGGCGGGCTTGCCTTCGAGCACCTGCTTGATGAGATAGATGCGGCCACGCGGCCCATCCAGTTCATCGCCCAGCAGTTGATAGGTGGGACAGGTGGCGGTACAGAAACCGCAATGCACGCAGGAACGCAGGATGCTGTCGGCTTCCTCGCCGGCCTGGGTGTTGCGGATGAAATCGGCTAAGTTGGTCTGCATGATGATCGCTGGCGGGAGAGGCGCTTACAGGCTGGCGTACAGGCGGCCGGGATTGAAGATGCCCTGCGGGTCGAATTGCTGCTTGAGGCGGCGATGGATCGCTTCCACTGCCGGCTGCAGGGGATGGAAGACGCCGATGGCCTTGTCGCCACCGCGATGCAGGCTGGCGTGGCCGCCCACGGCCAGTGCGGCGGCACGGATGGTGACGGCATCCACATGGCCCTGCGGACGCAGCCAGCGCTGTGCCCCGCCCCACTCGATCAGCTGGCGGCCCGGCAGGTCGACGGGCGGGGCCACCGACGGCAGGGACAGACGCCACAGCGGTGCCTGCGGGTCGGCGAAGAAAGGATGGGTCTGCTCGCGCAGGTCGGTCCAGAAATCTTCAGGATTGCTCAACTCGGTGCCGCCCAGCTTTGCAATCGCTGAATCAACGGCAGCCTGTGCACCCGACAGGCGGATCGTGAGCACATTGCCGACCCAGGCGCTGGCCACCAGCGGCAAGGGTTGGCCGGCACACTGGTTCAACAGGCGCAGCGCGCCTTCCTGGTTGATCTCGAAGACGCGCGTGCTGCTGGCGACCGGGCGCGGCAAGACCTTCAGCGACACCTGCAGGATCAGTCCCAGCGTACCCAGCGAACCGGCCAGGAGGCGCGAGATGTCATAGCCGGCGACGTTCTTCATGACCTGTCCGCCGAAGTGCAGTTGCTCACCTTGCGCATCCATCAGCACGGCGCCCAGCACGAAGTCGCGCACGGCCCCGGCGCTGGCGCGCGACGGACCGGAGAGGCCGGCCGCGACCATGCCGCCGACAGTGGCGGCACCGCCGAAACGCGGTGGCTCCCAGGCCAGCATCTGATTGTGCGCGGCCAGTGCCGCGTCGATCTCGGCCAGCGGCGTGCCGCAGCGGGCGGTGATGACCAGCTCGGTCGGTTCATAGTCGATGATGCCGCTGTAGGGGCGCGTGTCCAGCAGATCACCGGAGGGCACTTGTCCGTACCAGTCCTTGGTGCCGCCGCCGCGGATCTGCAGGGCGCGCCCGGAGAGAATGCGTTCGCGGAAGGAGGCCAGCACGGCCTCCATGTCTTGTTGTGCTTGCATGGTCAGAATCTCGGCAGATCGGGGAAGCGCAGCTGGCCGCGCTGCACGTGCATCTTGCCGTACTCGGCACAGCGATGCAGGGTGGGAATGGCTTTATCAGGATTGAGCAGGAAGGCCGGATCGAAGGCGCGCTTCAACTTGAAGAAAGCCTCGCGCTCGGCCGGCGAAAACTGCACGCACATGGAGTTGATCTTCTCGATGCCCACGCCGTGTTCACCGGTGATGGTGCCGCCCACTTCCACGCACAGCTCCAGGATTTCGGCACCGAACAGTTCGGCGCGGTGGAATTCGTCGGCGAGGTTGGCATCGAAAAGGATCAGCGGATGCAGGTTGCCGTCGCCCGCATGGAACACGTTGGCGCAGCGCAGGCCGTATTTCTTTTCCATCTCGGCGATGCCCAGCAACACGTCGGCCAGCTTCTTGCGCGGGATGGTGCCATCCATGCAGTAGTAGTCGGGCGAGATGCGGCCTGCTGCCGGGAAGGCATTCTTGCGGCCGGACCAGAAACGCAAGCGCTCGGCTTCGCTCTGCGAGCAGGCGATGGCGGTGGCGCCGCTGGCGTTGAGCACATCGGTCATGCGGCCGATTTCTTCTTCCACTTCTTCCACGGTGCCGTCGGATTCGCACAGCAGGATGGCTTCGGCATCGATGTCATAGCCGGCCTTGACGAAGGGCTCGACCATGCGCGAGCTGGTCTTGTCCATCATCTCCAATCCGGCCGGGATGATGCCGGCCGCGATCACGTTGGCCACCGCATTGCCGCCCTTCACAACGTCATCGAAGGACGCCATGATCACGCGCGCCGCCTGCGGCTTGGGCACCAGCTTGACGGTGACTTCGGTGACCACGCCCAGCATGCCTTCGGAACCGATGAAGACGGCCAGCAGGTCCAGGCCCGGCGCATCCAGGGCGCCGCTGCCCAGTTCGACCACCTCGCCTTCGATGCTGACCATGCGCACGCGCAGCACGTTATGCACGGTCAGACCGTATTTCAGGCAGTGCACGCCGCCGGAATTCTCGGCCACGTTGCCGCCGATGGAACAGGCGATCTGCGAAGACGGGTCCGGCGCGTAATACAGGCCGTGCGGGGCCGCCGCTTCGGAGATGGCCAGGTTGCGCACGCCGGGCTGGACCACGGCGGTGCGCGAATATTTGTCCATCTTGAGGATCTGGTTGAACTTGGCCGTGGAGAGCACCACGCCATCGGCAATCGGCATGGCACCACCGGAGAGGCCGGTGCCGGCACCGCGCGGCACGATCGGCACCTGCAGGGCATGGCAGGTCTTCATGACGGCGATGACCTGGGCCTCGTTCTCGGGCAGCACCACCACCATGGGCAGCTGGCGATAGGCGGCCAGGCCGTCGCATTCGTAGGGGCGGGTGTCTTCCTCGTCGGACAGCACGCAGTGCGCGGGCACGGCCCGGCGCAGGGCATCGACGACTTCGCGCTGGCGGGCCGGCGCAAAGGACGGTTGGGCGGGAGCATTCATGCTGGACCTCGGCGGTAAGCTAGGCAGGCGTGGGAAGTGGACGCCCCTCTCTGTGCGTCCGGTATTGCAGCTCACGCTGTCTCGTTTGTTGTCAGCCCGCGTCAGACGGGCTTTTTCAGTCCGACAAGTGTAACGAATTTTGCCCGCCTGCACGGCGCCGTGTTGCCTGCTGCCCCGCTGAAAAGAATTACCGGCCGCCGTGAATTATTTTCAGGGCGGCCGGATGGGGCGGGCGATGCAAAGCTGCGTCAGAGGCTGCGGAAGGCGTTCTGCATCCAGTTGATGAAGGTATCGACCTCGGGCCGCTCGCGCACGGCGCGCTCGTAGACCACGTAGTAGGCGTGCGGCGGGGTGCGCAGGCGCACGTCGAACAGCTCCACGATCTCGCCCCGGGCCAGCAGTTCTTCAGCGAAATGCTGGCGCGTCAGGCCGATGCCGTAACCGTGGCGCACCGCTTCCAGCAGCAGGCCGAGATCGTCCACGCGCAAACCCGACGAAGGTTCCACCCAGTCCTTCAGGCCCGCCGCCTCGAACCAGGGTTGCCACGGCTCCAGCGCCGAACGCAGCAGGGTGGCGTGCTGCAGGTCGCCGGGCGACTTCATCGGCGGCAGGGTCTTCAGGTAGGCGGGGCTGGCCACAGCGAAGGCCGGTTCCTCGAACAGCTTCTCGGTGATGATGTTGGGATAGTTGCCGGCGCCGAAGCGGATCTCGACATCACTCTCCGACAGGGACAGGTCATACAGCGGCACCGAGAGATACAGCTCGACCACGATCTCCGGATGGCGCTGGGTGAAGTCGGCAATGCGCGGCATCAACAGGTGGCGCGCAAAGGTCGGCGGCAACATCACCTTGATCTTGGGTTGCATGGCGGCATTGCGATGCGGCATGGGGAAATCGGTCAGCGTGCGCAAGGCGCTGCGCACCACGTCCAGATAGCGGCGGCCGAATTCGGACAGGCCGATGGAGCGGCCGTCGCGATAGAACAGGCGCTCGCCCACGAACTCTTCCAGCAGACGGATACGGTGCGACAGCGCCGAGGGGGTGATGCACAGTTCCTCGGCGGCAATCGCGAACGAATTGTGACGGGCTGCCGCCTCGAAGGCGGACAGGGCATGGACGGGGGGAAGGCGGGTGGCCATGGATGGTGGATTCCTGCTGCGGTTCAAGCAAACCTGATGAAAACTAATATTGTGTTGCCGAAAAACTAAAAGGCCAGTCGCTTAAAACTAAGTTTTTCACTCCTGGCCCGCGAGATACATCGACCTCACTGCTCCCAGCGCAGGATCTTGCCGGGGTTCATGATGTTCTTCGGGTCCAGCGCATGCTTGATGGCGCGCATGACGGCAATGGCGCCCTCGCCATGTTCCTGGATCAGGAAATCCATCTTGTGCAGGCCCACGCCATGCTCGCCGGTGCAGGTACCATCCATGCCCAGAGCACGCGCCACCATGCGGGCGTTGACCCCTTCGGCGCGGGCGATGTCGGCGGGGTCGTTGGGGTCCACCATCATCTGCACGTGGAAGTTGCCATCGCCGACGTGACCGATGATGGCGTGGATCAGGCCCTGCTCTTCGCAGTCGGCCTTGGTGGCCAGCACGCATTCGGCCAGGCGCGAGATCGGCACGCAGCAGTCGGTGGAAATCGCGCGCGCACCGGGGCGCATTTGCAGCAGCGCAAAGTAGGCGTTGTGACGGGCGGTCCACAGGCGGGTGCGGTCTTCGGGACGGGTGGCCCATTCGAAACCGAGCGCATGGAATTCCCTGGCGATGTCCTGCACCAGCTCGGCCTGTTCCTTGACGCCATTCTCGCTGCCGTGGAATTCGAACAGCAGCAGCGGATTGACCGGCAGGCTCAGCTTGTCGTGGGCATTGATGGCGCGCACGCCGTTTTCATCGAGCAGCTCCACACGCGCCAGCGGCACGCCCATCTGGATGGTCTGGATGACGGTATTGACGGCATCGGCCACGGTGGGGAAGGAGCAGATCGCCGCCGAGATCGCTTCAGGCTGCGGATACAGGCGCACGGTCACTTCGGTGATGATGCCCAGCGTGCCTTCGCTGCCCACGTACACGCGGGTGAGGTCATAGCCGGCCGAGGATTTCTTGGCGCGGGTGCCGGTCTTGATGATCTCGCCCTGGGCCGTGACCACGGTCAGGGTCAGGGTGTTTTCCTTCATCGTGCCGTAGCGCACGGCATTGGTACCGGAAGCGCGGGTCGAGGCCATGCCGCCCAGCGAGGCATCGGCACCGGGATCGATGGGGAAGAAGAGACCCGTGTCCTTGATCTCCTGATTCAGCTGCTTGCGGGTGACGCCGGCCTGGACAGTGGCGGTCAGGTCTTCGGCGTTGACGGCCAGCACCTGGTTCATCTGCGACAGATCCACCGTCACGCCACCCTGCAGGGCCAGCACGTGACCTTCCAGCGAAGTGCCGGCACCATAGGGAATGATAGGGGTATCGTACTGGCTGCACAGCTTGACGAAGGCGGCCACTTCCTCGGTGCTGCGGGCGAAGACCACGGCGTCCGGCAGCATGGGATCGTAGGAGGATTCGTCACGGCCATGATGCTCGCGCATGGCCAGGGTGGTGGAGCAGCGCTCGCCGAAGAGGGCCTTGAGCTCGTCGAGCAGGGCCTGGGGAACGGGGCGTTTCAGTTTCCGGGCATCAACTAGGTGATTCATGCAGGTTCTCTCAGGGGTCTCGTGTCTCGTGTCTCGGTTCTTGTTATGGTCGCATGCAGAAAAAGATGCAGGGCCCGCGCAGCGGCATCCCCTGCCGCTGAAGTGGACTGACCACGCATTCAGGCGATGAATTTTACTCTCTTGCGGGCCGGAGTTTGCGCAAATGTCCCTGCCCAGGCAGCCCGGCAGGACAAATCCAGCGAATTGTTTACACGATTTTTCCGCCGCATGCGGCACGGCTCGCATCGGGCGGGAAGCGCTTGCCTTGCACGGGCCTTGCGCTTAAGCTGCCCCCGGATCAACAAGGAGCAATGATGGGCAACCGACTTTCCAAGATCGCCACCCGTACCGGCGACGACGGCAGCACCGGCCTGGGCGATGGTAGCCGCGTGGGCAAGGACAACCTGCGCATCCAGGCGCTGGGCGACGTGGATGAACTGAATTCGCAGCTGGGCCTGCTGCTGTGCGAGACCCTGCCGGCGGCGCTGCGCGAGGAGCTGGTCTCGATCCAGCATGACCTGTTCGACCTGGGCGGGGAGCTTTGCATTCCGGGTTATGTGGTGCTGGCCGATGCCCATCTGGCGCGGCTCGATGCCCTGCTGGAAAAGTACAACGCCACCCTGCCCCCGCTGAAGGAATTCATCCTGCCGGGCGGCTCGCGTACTGCCGCGCTGGCGCACGTATGCCGCACCGTGTGCCGCCGCGCCGAGCGCAGCGTGGTGATGCTGGAGAAGGCCGAGGCGGGAGTGAATGCACCGGCGCGGCAATATCTGAACCGGCTTTCGGACCTGTGCTTCGTGCTGGCGCGGGTGCTCAACCGTGAAGCAGGCGGACAGGATGTGTTGTGGCAGAAGGGGCGGGAACGCTGATTGCCCTTTTCTGCGCAGAGAAACGAAACGCCCCGCGGGAAACCGGCGGGGCGTTTCGTTTACTTAGTTTTCTCCCCGGATTTTCTTAGTTTCAGCGCTGCAAAAACTAAGTCCCGGGAATCTGTATCGATCAGGCGTTGTTGACCACCAGCTTGGGCTGATCCTTGCCAAAGCGCTGGGCGATGGACTGGGCGATGCCCTGGGCATCCAGTCCGCACTGCGCCAGCAGTTGCGCCGCATCGCCATGATCGATGAAGCGGTCCGGCAGGCCCAGGTGCAGCACCGGCTTGTCGATGCCGGCTGCGGCCAATGCCTCCGAGACGGCCGCGCCGGCGCCGCCCATGATGCAGCCCTCTTCCACCGTCACCAGCGCATCGTGCGAGGCGGCCAGCTGCTTGACCAGTTCCACATCCAGCGGCTTGATGAAGCGCATGTTGGCGACCGTGGCATTGAGCTTGTCGCCCGCCCCCAGGGCCGGCGCCAGCAGGCTGCCGAAGGCCAGGATGGCCACGCCCTTGCCCTGGCGGCGGATTTCACCCTTGCCCAGCGGCAGGGTTTCCAGGGTCTTGTCCACTGCCGCGCCGATGCCGGCACCGCGCGGATAGCGCACCGAAGCCGGGCCGGGATACTGATAGGCGGTGGAGAGCATCTTGCGGCACTCATCCTCATCGGAGGCGGCCATCACCACCATGTTGGGAATGCAGCGCAGGAAGGCCAGATCGTAATTGCCCGCGTGGGTGGCACCATCGGCACCGACCAGGCCGGCGCGGTCCAGCGCGAAGGTCACGTCCAGATTCTGCAGGGCCACGTCGTGGATCAGCTGATCGTAGGCGCGCTGCAGGAAGGTCGAGTAAATCGCCACCACCGGCTTCATGCCCTCGCAGGCCATGCCGGCGGCGAAGGTGACGGCGTGCTGTTCGGCGATGCCCACATCGTAGTAGCGATTGGGGAATTTCTTTTCAAAGCCCACCATGCCCGAGCCCTCGCGCATGGCGGGGGTGATGCCGACCAGCCTGTCATCGGCGGCGGCCATGTCGCACAGCCATTCGCCGAAGACCTGGGTGTAAGTCAGCTTGCCGCCCGCGCTGGGCTTGATGCCTTCGCTGGGGTTGAACTTGCCGGGGCCGTGGTACAGCACCGGATCGGCCTCGGCCAGCTTGTAGCCTTGTCCCTTCTTGGTGACCACGTGCAGGAACTGCGGCCCCTTCAGGTTCTTCAGGTTCTGCAGCGTGGGAATCAGCGAATCGAGGTCATGGCCATCGATGGGGCCGATGTAGTTGAAGCCGAATTCCTCGAACATGGTGGCCGGGACCACCATGCCCTTGGCATGTTCTTCCAGGCGCTTGGCCAGTTCCAGCACGGGGCCAGGGAGCACCGACTTGCCTACGTCACGCGCCGTGGCGTAGAACTTGCCCGACATCAGGCGTGCCAGGTAGCGGTTGAGCGCACCCACCGGCGGCGAGATCGACATGTCGTTGTCGTTGAGGATCACCAGCAGGTTGATGTCCTCATGCACGCCCGCATTGTTGAGCGCTTCGAAGGCCATGCCGGCAGTCATGGCGCCGTCGCCGATGACGGCAATCGCATGCCGGTCCGAGCCCTGCGTCTTCGCGGCCAGGGCCATGCCCAGCGCAGCCGAGATCGAGGTCGAGGAATGCGCGGTGCCGAAGGTGTCGTATTGGCTTTCGATGCGGCGCGGGAAGCCGGAGATGCCTTCTTGCTGGCGCAGCGTGGCCATGCGTTCGCGCCGGCCGGTGAGGATCTTGTGCGGATAGGTCTGATGGCCCACATCCCAGACGATGCGGTCTTCGGGAGTGTTGAAGACGTAATGCAGCGCGATGGTCAGCTCGACCGTGCCCAGGTTGGAGGACAAATGGCCCCCGGTCTTGGACACCGAGTCCAGCAGGAAACCGCGCAGCTCTTCAGCCAGCGGCTTCAATTGATGGCGGGACAGGCGGCGCAGGTCGGCCGGGTCGTTGATGGTAGTGAGGAGCATCTGTTCTTACCGTGTTGGGGTCTGAGGGCCGCGCCTGGCACATGCCGCGCGATCCGTCTTCATGCCTGGGTTACATCGCTTGTTACGTCGCTTAGGTCTTTCTCTGCACGATCAGGTCGGCCAGTTCGCGCAGCCGGCGCGCCTTCTCGCCGAAGGGCGCCAGCGCCGCATGGGCGTTGCCGCGCAGCTTCTCGGCCAGTGCCTGCGATTCGGCCAGGCCCAGGATCGAGACATAGGTCGGCTTGTTGTCGGCCGCATCCTTGCCGGCCGTCTTGCCCAATGTGGCCGAGTCGGCGGTGGCGTCGAGGATGTCATCGACTACCTGGAAGGCCAGGCCGATGGCGCGGGCGTATTCGTCCAGGGCCGCGCTTTCCGCTGCCGTGAGAGCCTTGCCGCCAAGTGCACCCAGCAGCACCGCCGCGCGCAGGAGGGCGCCGGTTTTCAGGCGGTGCATCTGTTCCAGCTCGGCCAGCGAGAGGGTCATGCCCACGCTGGCCAGGTCGATGGCCTGACCACCGCACATGCCTACCGAACCGGCGGCCTGGGCCAGCAGATTCAGCATGCGCAGCTGACGTGCCGGCAGGCCGGCATCGCTCTTGCCAAGTTCGGCCTCCAGCGGTGCCGACAAGATATCGAAGGCCTGCGCCTGCAGGGCGTCACCGACCAGCAGCGCCGTGGCTTCGTCATACTGCACGTGCACGGTGGGCTTGCCACGGCGCAGCGCATCGTCATCCATGCAGGGCATGTCGTCATGCACCAGCGAATACACGTGGATCATCTCCACGGCCGCAGCGGCCCGGTCCAGCAGGGCGCGCGGGGTATCGAAGATGTCACCGGCGGCGTAGACCAGCAGCGGACGCACGCGCTTGCCGCCGTCCATGGCGGTGTAGCGCATGGCTTCGTGCAGCCGCGCCGGCACGACCGACGACGAGGGCAGGAAACGATCCAGCACGTCTTCCATGCCGCCTTGCACCTGGCGCATCCAGTCGGCGAAATCAAGCGGGGCCTGCGCGCTGGCGGCCGGCATCTGTGCATTCATCACTCGTCCCCGCCGGCAGCATCGGCTGCGCTGAAGGGCTTGAGCATGTCGCCTTCGAGCAGCTTGACCTGGCTGTCCACCTTGTCGAGCTGGCCGGCGCAGAACCTGACCAGTTCGGAGCCGCGCTTGTAGGCGGCCACCGACGCTTCCAGCGGCAGTTCACCGGCTTCCATGCGGGCGACGAGCTGTTCCAGTTCCTCCATGGCCTGCTCGAAGGAAGCGGGCAAGTCGGCAGTGGCAGCAGCGGCAGAGGTTCTAGGCATATCGACCCATTCAAAAATCTAACCCGGTATTTTAGAACAAACCGGCGATTACCAAGTCAATCGAGGGCGTGGAAATGTCGGATGATTTCGAGCCGAGCTTGTAAATTCGGCTGATTTACTGGCATTTTGCCCACAAAACCCGGCCCCTTGCGGGGGTTTTGTGGCATAATCCTCGGTTCTGTCCAAAATTTCCTCTTCATATTATTTGAACATAGGTTTTTGCGGATTTTCTTCCTTAGGTTGGTGCAAATTAATTTGGGGGCGGAAATGTCCGATCTTGCTACTTTTGCCAAATTGGCGCGCTCAAACGCGCAACTTCCAGTCCACGTCTACTTCGACGAACCGCTCTATCAGCGGGAACTGAAACAACTCTTCCAGCAAGGACCTCGTTACGTCGGCCATGAGCTGATGGTGCCGAACGCCGGCGACTATTCCACGCTGCCGTGGGAAAACGAAGGCCGCATGCTGGTGCGCAATGCGCAGGGTATTGAACTGCTGTCCAACGTATGCCGCCACCGCCAGGCCAAGATGCTCGATGGCCGCGGCAACGCCAACAACATCGTCTGTCCCCTGCATCGCTGGACCTATGATCTGAAGGGTGAACTGATCGGCGCGCCGCATTTCGGCGAGACGCCGTGCATGAACCTGTCCAAGACCCCGCTGCAGAGCTGGAACGGACTGCTGTTCGAAAACAATGGCGTCAACATCGCCGACAAGCTCAGGAACCTGGGCGTGACGCGCGATCTGGATTTCTCCGGCTACCTGTACGACCACACCGAAGTCCACGAGTGCGACTACAACTGGAAGACCTTCATCGAGGTCTACCTGGAGGATTACCACGTCGAGCCCTTCCATCCCGGCCTGGGCAACTTCGTGAGCTGCTCGGACCTGAAGTGGGAGTTCGGCCGCGACTACAGCGTCCAGACCGTGGGCGTGAACCACGGCCTGATCAAGTCCGGCTCGCCCACCTATGCCAAGTGGCAGGAAAAGCTGCTGCAATTCTCCAACGGCCAGCCGCCCAAATACGGCGCCATCTGGCTCACGCTCTACCCCAACATCATGGTGGAGTGGTATCCGCACGTGCTGGTGGTGTCCACGCTCTGGCCGACCGGTCCGCAGAAGACCACCAACGTGGTGGAGTTCTACTATCCGGAAGAGATCGCCCTGTTCGAACGCGAACTGGTCGAGGCCGAGCGCGCCGCCTACATGGAGACCTGCGTCGAGGATGACGAGATCGCCCAGCGCATGGATGCCGGCCGTCGTATACTGATGGATCGCGGCACCAGCGAAGTCGGTCCCTACCAGTCGCCCATGGAAGACGGCATGCAGCACTTCCACGAATGGTATCGCCAGCAGCTCGAGGTGCCACAGGGAACCAGCACACCATAACCAGACCATCGGTCGCGCAAGGGGGAAGCAGATGTACGCAATGCGGCAAGCTCACGACGGACGCAGTTTGCGCCGTCATTGTCGCCCTCCTTCTCTCACCTCCGGCACCTCCCGCACCTGTCACAACTGCTGCACGACGGCAGCCCCGGTTCACGCCGGGGCTGCCGTTTTCTTTGGGGCGCGCGCCCTGCCGGGCGACAGCCCTTCCGTATTCCCCACCCTCTGCTCACCTTACTGAAAACGCCGCCATGCAATCGCTCTGGATGCTCGTTGCTTCATTCCTCTTTGCCGTCATGGGCGTGTGCGTCAAGCTCGCCAGCAGTTATTACACGACCTCCGAGATCGTGCTCTGCCGGGGCATGATCGGCGTGCTTTTCATCCTCGGCCTGATCCGCCTGCGCGGCGGCACGCTGCGTACGCCCTTCCCACGGGACCACTTCATCCGTGGAGGCGTCGGGGTGGTCTCGCTGTGGATGTGGTTCTACTCCTTCAGCCTGCTGCCGATTGCCACGGCCACCACGCTGAACTACATGTCCTCGATCTGGATCGCGGTCATGCTGTTCGTGGCCGGATGGTGGCAGGGCCACAAGAAATTCGAATGGGGCCTGGCCGGCACGGTGGCGCTGAGCTTCCTGGGTGTGGCGCTGTTGATGCGTCCCTCGCTGAACGCCGATCAGTTGCTGGGCGGCGCCATCTCGCTGGCCTCGGGCGTGCTCTCGGCGCTGGTCTACCTGCAGGTGCGCAAGCTGGGACTGCTGGGGGAACCGGAGTACCGGGTGGTGTTCTACTTTTCTGCCACGGGCGTGCTGGCCGGACTGGTCGGGAGCGTGGTCACGGGCCGCGTGCCGCTGTGGCACAGCCATTCGTGGGCAGGTGTGCTGCTGGTGCTCATGATAGGCTTGACGGCCACCACCGCGCAGATCGCCATGACGCGCGCCTACCGGCTCGGCAATACGCTGGTGACGGCCAACCTGCAATACACGGGCATCGTCTTTTCCAGCCTCTTCGGGGTGCTGATCTGGAACGATGCGCCGGGCTGGATCGGCTGGCTGGGCATGGCGATCATCCTGGCCAGCGGCATGCTGGCCACCTATCGCAACCAGCGCAAGAGCCAGCCGGTGGCAAAGAACGTGCCCAAGGTCGACCCGATCGCCACCGAAGTATAGATCCGCAACTACCCGAATCCTGCCCGCCCGGAGGGCCTATGAACAAAAGGAGAGCCGCATGACCTACCAAACCCTCATCAGCGCCAGCGAGTTGAAGTCGCGTGCGCAATATCTGAACATTGTGGTCGTGGATTGCCGTCATGACCTCACCAATCCCGCCTACGGCCGCGAAGCCTACGCCGCCGGCCACCTGCCGCAGGCACGCTTTGCCCATCTGGATGAGCTGCTCTCGGGCCCCAAGACCGATGCCGCCGGGCGCTTCCATGGCCGTCATCCGCTGCCGGATCGCCAGCAGTTCGTGCAGGCCATGCGCGCGCTGGGCATCAACAACGATACCCAGGTGGTGGCGTATGACGCCCACGGCGGCATGTACGCGGCGCGTCTGTGGTGGCTGCTGCGCTGGATCGGCCACAGCGACGTGGCCGTGCTCGACGGTGGCATGGCGGCCTGGCAGGCGCTGGGCGAATCGCTGACCACCCAGACGCCGGCACCGGCTGAGCCGGGCAACATCCAGGATCTTTCCCCGCTGGTGAAGACGGTGGATGCGCAAACCCTGCTCGACAATCTCAAGAGCCAGGCGCTGCAGGTGGTCGATGCGCGCGCACCGGACCGCTTCCGTGGCGAGAACGAAACCATCGATGCGGTGGGCGGGCATATTCCGGGCGCGAAGAATCGCTTCTTCAAGGACAACCTGCAAGCCGATGGCCACTTCAAGAGTGCGGCGCAATTGCGTGAGGAATGGCTGTCAGTGCTAGGTGATCCGCAGGCTGCGGTCATGCAGTGCGGGTCCGGGGTGACGGCTTGCCACAACCTGCTGGCGCTGGAAGTGGCGGGCCTGCCGGGCGCCCATCTGTATCCGGGCTCGTGGAGCGAATGGAGCTCCGATCCGCAACGCCCTGTCGCAACCGGCAACTGATCGCTATCCCTGCAGCGGGCGCGAGCCCGCCAGCAGCAGCGGATTGATGATGAGCACGATCTGCCCATCGCCCAGCACGGTGGCCCCCACCATGCCGGCCAGTGTGGCCACCTGTGGCCCGACCGGCTTGACCACCACCTCGCGGTTGCCGCTCACGTGGTCGGCCATGATGACCATCAGTTCGTCACCATTCTTGATGAGCAGGGCAAAGGCCGAACCCGCTTTACCGCTGTCCGGCTGCGGCACGGGTGGCGGCTCGTCCAGCAGGCTATGCAGCGGATGCAGCAGCAGTTGCCGTCCGTTGACCTCCAGCGTGCGCCGCGCCAGGGCATCGCGTGCCTGCTCGCTGCGTAGCTGGATCACGCTGTCGATGAGGGTGGACGGAATGGCGTATTGCTGCTGCCGGTGATGCAGCAGGCAAACCTGCTGGACCGCCAGCGAGAGCGGCAGATGCAGCGTGAAGAGCACCCCCTGCCCCTGACTTGAATGCACCGTCATGCGTCCGCCCAGCGCGGCCACTTCGGCGCGCACCACATCCATGCCGATGCCGCGTCCGGCCAGGGCCGAGACCTGGGCCTGGGTGCTGAAGCCGGGCTCGAAGATCAGCTCGGCCAGGCGCGCCTCGCTCCACTGTGCCACACCGCGCAGGCCGCGTTGCTCCGCCTTGCGTCGGATGCCGGGCAGGTCGAGGCCACGGCCATCGTCGCTGACGCGGATGACGGCTTGGCTGCCTTCATGGCCCGCCCGGATGCGCAATTGTCCGCTGGCCGGCTTGCCGGCGGCGCGGCGCACCGCCGCCTCCTCGATGCCGTGCACGGCGGCATTGCGCAGCAGGTGTTCCAGCGGGCCCATGAGGCGTTCCAGGATGGCGCGGTCGATCTGCAGGCGGCAGTCTGAGAGGTCCAGCGCCAGCGGCTTGCCGGTTTCCGCTGCCACCTGACGCACCAGGTGCTGCATGCGCGGCTCCATGCTGTTGAACTTGACCATGCGCGCATGTATGAGCTCCTGTTGCAGTTCGCGCGTGGTGCGACCTTGCAGGCGCAGGCCTTCGCGGGTCTTCACCACGCGCTGCAGCAGTCGCTTCTGGCGCGCCACTGCGGCGCCCAGGGCGACTTCCATGGCCTTGGTCAGTTCCGTCAGGCCGGTGCTGGCCTCCCCCTGTGAGGGTGGCGCGCTCTGCGCCCAGCTACGCTGCCAGCGCTGCAGTTGCCCGACCAGCGCGTCCAATTCTTCACCCAGGCTGCGGGCATCGCCCTGCAGGGCGCCAATCTCGTTGTCCAGCTGGGCGCGGCTGATGGAAACTTCACCTACCTGGTTCAGCAGCCTGTCCAGCACGGTGGTGCGGATGCGCACCAGCGGTGCGGTCAGTCGTCCTTCGGTGGCCGCAGCGACCGGCGCTACGGCCGGAACGGCAGCGGTAGGCGGCAACGCCGCCATGCCCTGCTCCAAGGTGCTGAAGTGTTCCACCGCCTGGTCATACAGCGCCAGCAGCGCGGCCACGGTCTGCGGAGCGGGGCTACCCGGGCTGGCCTCGCCCAGACGCTGCAACGCCCCTTCCATCTCATGCAGGCAACGGCTCAGGTGCAGCGCGCCGACCATGCGTGCACTGCCCTTGAGTGTATGCAGCGGACGCGCCAGCTCGGCCAGCAGGCTGGCATCGGCCGCACCGGGGCGCTCGCTGTCGGGCAGCACCAGCAAGGTCTCGCCGATGCCGGCGATAAGCTCCTGCGCTTCCTCCAGAAAGACCGGCAGCAGCACCGGATCGATCACTTCGGGCGGCGACTGCATGGCCGGCGTCAGCGGGGCCTCAAGCTGTGCCGTCAGGGCCTGTACGCCCGCGTCGAGAAGGCTGCGCGTGCACGCCTGCGCGGCGGCATCGCTGCCCTGGCGCTGCAGTGATTCCAATAGTGCTGAGGCCGAGTCGGCAAATGCCGTGGCACCGCTGCTGCCGGCGTAATCGCGCAGCGCCGCCAGGGTGCGCAGGACCAGCCCCGGCAGCCCTGGCAGGACGTCCTCCTGATCGAGGCGGGCAATCCAGGCCGCGCTTTGCTGGCGCACGATGGCCAGCAGCGGACGCAAGGTTTCGCGCAGGCGCTGGTCACCGCCTGCACTGATGGGGGACTGGGCAGCAGCGATTCCGGTGTCGGTCATCATGGCGGCGGGATCAGGAAACCTTGATGCGGAAGCGTGAGACCGAGCTTTCCAGCTGGCGTGCGGCATCCCACAGTTCTTCATAGAGCGTGGAAACCTGCTCGCGGCTTTGCTCGATGATGTCGTTTTCGCTCAGGATGCCCTGGATCTGCTGGGCCACGCCATTGGCCGATACGGCCTGTTCGCGGGTGGACACCGCCATGCCCTGGATCAGGTCGGCCAGGCGCTTTGAGACGCTGCGGATATCAGCCAGGGCGCTGCCGGCCGCGTCCGACAGCACGGCACCATCGGTGACGCCGTTGGTGGATTTTTCCATGGCCACGACCACATCGCTGGTATCGGCCTGGATCATGCGTACCAGCGCGCCGATTTCGCGGGTGGCAGCACTGGAGCGCTCGGCCAGGTGCTGCACCTCCTCGGCCACCACGGAAAAGCCGCGCCCGGCATCACCCGCCGAGGCGGCCTGGATGGCGGCATTGAGCGCCAGCACGTTGGTGCGTTCGGTGATGTCGGAAATGAGCTCGGTAATCTCGCCGATCATCTGCGAAGACGCCCCCAGGCGCTTGATGCGCTCCGAGGTCTCGCGGATCTGCTCGCCGATGCCGTCCATCGCCTTGACCGCATCTTCCACCGCCCGCGCCCCGCGCTCGGCCACCACCACGGCGTGGCGGGCGACATCGGCGGATTCATCGGCCGACACCGAGATGCCGGTGATCTGGTTGGACATTTCCAGCATGGCCTGGGCGATGCGCTGGATGCGCCGCGCCTGGGCCCGTGCCGCCGCGCCCAGCTCGGTGGTGGTGCCGCGTACCTGTTCGGAACTGAGCGCCACCTTGGCGGCCATCTGCGTGACCTGCTCCACCAGCGCGCGCAGGGCTTCCACGGTGTAGTTGACGGAATCGGCGATGGCCCCGGTGACGTCATCGGAGACCGTGGTATGCACCGTCAGGTCGCCATCGGCAACACGCTGCAGCTCGGTCATCAGGCGCAGCACGGCGGTCTGGGTGAGGTGGTTGGCGCGCATGGCCTTTTCTTCTTCCTGCTGGGCCAGCTGGCGCTGCAGCTCGGCTTCCTGACGGCGCACTTCGGCGGCGGCGGCATTGTTGCGGCTGCTCTGCAATTGCACCAGAGCGATGCCGATGGCGCTCAGCAGCGCCGTGGCCATGACGCAAAGCACCGCCCAGAAGGTCCAGGAGCGTGCCTTCAAGGCGAGCCGATAGGCATCCTGCAGCTCGGTGAGATGGCGCTTGAGGGTTTCGTTTTCCATGAACACCAGCTGCTCGGAACGCTTGGCAGCGATGAAATTCTGCAGGTTGCCGAGTATGCCGGCGATCTGCGGCTGGTAGTCGCCGAAGATGCCCGTGAGCTCGCGCAGCTTGCTGCGCAGGTCGGGGTCGGTGGCCGGCCGCAGGCGCAGCATCTCGTTGCCCTCCATGAGGCTCTTCAACAGATCGCCGAAGGCCGTGATGTCCTTGCCGAGCATGAAGGCGGTTTCCGCGTTGACGCCATCGGAGGTGAGGAATTCATTGGAGCTGCGTCCCAGGCGCAGGGTCAGCATCACCAGCTGGCTGGCGGCGGCCATTTCGCGCGTGGTCGGCTGGCCTTGGGACTGCAGCATGGCGATCTGCTCGCTCAGATCCAGCATCAAGGGCAGCAGTTGATTGAGCCGCTTCAGGGTGGCGCCGAAGCCGGTCAGTTCCTTTTCCATGCCGAGGATGGTCTCGGCGGCCAGGTCGGTGCGCCGCCACAGGCGCGCCACGTTGTCCAGGGCCGGCTTGAGGGCGGGATCGGGCGAGCCGATGTTCTGCCCCTGGTAAGGCCCGCCGCTGCTGAGCAGCAGCAGGCCGCGATTGAATTCGAGGCGGCTCTGCGCCAGTTGCACGAAAGCCTGGGGATTGCCCTGGATGGCATTGGGCACCGCCTTGCCGATGCGCTGGGAATGCATCACCAGATCGGAAGCGATATTGGTCTGCAATGTCGCCAGCAAATACAGGCGCGCGCCCAGCCACATGAACAGACACAGCGCCGCCAGCGACAGCGCCAGCACGCCCAGCAGCACGCGCGTCTGCGTGCGCAGTGAATAACGGTGCAGCCAGGGCAGGCGCAGGCCGGTGCTGCCCCCTGCGCCCGGCTTGACGAGATCGGCATCGGTCACGGCAGCGCTGCCGGTGCCGGTGCCGGTGCCGGACGGACGGGCGGCCGGGAGCTTCTTTTTCGACAAGTACGGCAAGGTCGGTTCCATGGCCGATGTTCCTGTTCCTTCTTTGCAGATCTCGCAGATCTTCTGGATTTTTCGGTGTTTTGCTTTGCTCAGTTCTCGGTATTGCAGCGGCTTGCCGCCCGCCTCTGGCGCCTGCTCCCGCAGCGACTGTCAGCGACCGATCTGAAGAAAACGGCTGTCCTGGCTCAGCAGCGACAGGTCCAGTTCGTCCCATTGCACTTCGCCGCTGTCTTTATAACGTCCTACAACGCCCAGCAAGGGCATTTCGGTCTCGTAGTTTTTCGATATTTGCGTCATTTCTGTTATGTCGCGCAATCCCAATACCCTTGACACCAGCAAGCCGCACTGCGGTGCCAGGCCGTGGGCCAGCAGCAGCACATGGCTGCTACGCCCTATCTCTTGCGGCGGGGCACCGGCCAGTCCGGTGAGGTCAGCCAGGCCGATCAGGTTGCCGCGGATGTTGAGCAGGCCGCGAAACCAATCGTGAGTGGCCGGTACCGGCGTGATGGCCATGCCGGCCAGCGGCGCGATCTCACCGGCCTGGACCAGCGGGATCAGGCAGCAATGCTCGCCCATGGCCACCGCCAGGCGGCGCGAGCGCATGCTTTCATTGTCGGAAGCGGCCATGCGCGCCAGCAGCGAGGCCTGGAACTGCTCCAGCCCTTCGCGCTGCTGCAAACCAGGACTGCTGCGGGTGGGGGATGCGTCGATGAAGAAATCTTTGGGGTGTGGCATACCAACCAGACTGATGAAACGGTTAAAAAAGGTCCTGCGGCCATGCGCTTGGGCACAGGCGAGCCGTAACGGACCAGCGGCCCGATGGCGGGGCTGGGCGCGACTGACAAGACCGTGTGGGGGGAGTGCCGTTCAGGTGCCGGGCGGACGTCTGCGCGTCCTGTGATCCGGTCGGGCGGGCAAAGCTGGTACCGGGCCGATTTTACCCAGAAAAGCTCAACGCTTTTCCACCTGGCAATGGCATTGCACCAGCGGGCAGAAAAAATGATGGGAAAACGAGACGAAACGCGTGATAAAGCGAGAGTTTGATGTACATCAAACCTCGTCAGAGGGAAAAACAAAGGACCAGCGACGGCTCCCGGCAAGGAGGAGACGCCGCCTGCGTGCCACCAGGAACCTGGCGGCGGGACGCGATACCGAAGCCGTCGGCGGCGGGCGATCAGGAAGCGATCAGATGGCGACCATCTCGAAATCTTCCTTGCGGGCGCCGCATTCCGGGCAGGTCCAGTTGATGGGCACGTCGTCCCAGCGGGTGCCCGGGGCGATGCCTTCTTCGGGCAGGCCTGCTTCTTCGTCGTAGATCCAACCACAGATCAGGCACATCCAGGTTTTGAATTCGGTTTGGCTGCTATTCGTCACGGCTGACTATCCCTAAAATCAATCAAGTAAAATGCTAAGTCAGCTATCTTAATCTACTCGACGTGCAAAACCAAACTCCTCCCCTCATCCTCAGCTTCGGCGCCGCCGATCCGGTCGGCGCCACGGGCGTGCAGGCCGATCTCGCCACCTTCGCCGCCATGGGCTGCCACGGTTTGTCGGTGGTGACTGCTTTGCTCATCGGTGACACCGCCCGCGTCGAAGACGTGCAGGTGGTCGACGTCGACTGGGTTGCCGACCAGGCCCGCGTCATTCTCGAAGACATGGCGGTATCCGCCTTCAAGGTGGGGGCGCTGGGCAGCATCGAAAACATCTCGGTGATTGCCGAGATCGTCTCGGACTACCCCGACGTGCCGCTGATCCTGGACCCCTTCATCAGCGCCCTGGCCAATCAGGAGGACGAGGATGACCGCCTCATCGCCATCCGCGAACTGCTGATCCCGCAGGCGACCGTGCTGATCTGCTCGGCCGGCGAACTCACGCGCCTGGCCGAGACCTGGCGCGAGCCGGTGGTCGGCGACACGCTCATGCTGGACGCCATGCACATCATCGAGATGGGCTGCGAATACCTGCTGGTGACCAATACCCAGACCGATCTGCAGGAAGTGGCCAATTCGCTCTTCGACGAATCCGGCCTGGTGCGCCAGGATGCCTGGCCGCGCCTGCCCGGCTCCTTTGTTGGCGCCGGCAGCACGCTCTCCGGTGCGCTGGCCGCGATGCTGGCCAATGACCTGGAAGTACCGCTGGCGGCCTCCGAGGCGCAGGAATTCACGCTGGCCGCGCTGGCCAATGCACAGCGCGTAGGCATGGGCAAGCTGCTGCCCGACCGCTATTTCTGGGCGCGCGAATCGGAGTATCCCGCCGATCTGGACGCACCACCCTCCCTCAACTGATCCACTGGATCAGCACACATTGCTTAGCACACACATGACCAAGACCAATGCCTCACTCTTCGCCCGCGCCCAGCAAAGCACGCCCGGCGGCGTCAATTCCCCGGTACGTGCCTTCCGCTCGGTAGGCGGCACCCCGCGCTTCATCGAACGCGCCGAAGGCCCCTGGTTCTGGGATGCCGAAGGCAAACGCTACATCGACTACATCGGCTCCTGGGGCCCGGCCATCGTCGGTCACGCCCATCCGGAAGTGGTCAGGGCCGTGCAGCAGGCGGCCGCGCGCGGCCTGTCCTTCGGTGCGCCGACCGAGGCCGAAATCGAAATGGCCGAGGAAATCATCAAGCTGGTGCCTTCCATCGAGCAGATCCGCCTGGTCTCCTCCGGCACCGAAGCCACCATGAGCGCGCTGCGCCTGGCCCGTGGCGCTACCGGCCGCGACAAGATCATCAAGTTCGAAGGCTGCTACCACGGCCATGCCGATTCCCTGCTGGTGAAGGCCGGCAGCGGCCTGCTGACCTTCGGCAATCCGACCTCGGCCGGGGTGCCGGAAGATTTCGCCAAGCACACGCTGGTGCTGGACTACAACAATGCCGAGCAGCTGGAAGAAGCCTTCAAGAATGCCGGCAACGAGATCGCCTGCGTGATCGTCGAACCTGTGGCGGGCAACATGAACCTGGTGCGTGCTTCGGACGAGTTCCTGCGCACCATGCGCCGCCTGTGTACCGAATACGGCGCCATCCTGATCTTCGACGAAGTGATGTCGGGCTTCCGTGTGGCCCGCGGCGGCGCCCAGGAATTGAACGGCATCGTCCCCGACCTGACGGCGCTGGGCAAGGTGATCGGCGGCGGCCTGCCGGTGGCCGCCTTCGGTGGCCGTGCCGAGGTGATGAAGCATCTGGCGCCGCTGGGCGGGGTCTACCAGGCTGGCACGCTCTCCGGAAATCCGGTGACGGTCGCGGCCGGCATGGCGACCCTGAAGATCATCCAGCAACCCGGGTTCTACGCCCACCTGACGGCCCAGACCCGCAAGCTGGCCGATGGCCTCACCGCGGCGGCCAAGGCGGCTGGCGTGACCTTCGCCGCCGATGCGATTGGCGGCATGTTCGGGCTGTATTTCGATGCCAAGGTACCGACCAGCTATGCCGAGGTGATGCAAGGCGACAAGGAGCGCTTCAATCGCTTCTTCCACAAGATGCTGGAGGCAGGTGTGTACTTTGCGCCTTCCGCCTTCGAGGCAGGCTTCGTGTCGGCCCAGCACAGCGACGCCATCATCGAGGAAACCATCGCTGCAGCGGCCAAAGCCTTCACGGAATTGGGATGAGGCGGGAAAGGGCTTTTCCGGCTTCTGCGCGCAGGCGCCGGAGAGGCCCGTCGGACGGTGGGTCCAGGCCGATATGAAGATTGAGGACATGAAAAAAGGACGCCGGGGCGTCCTTTTTCTTCATCTCCCCGCAAACCGGCATGGTGCGGGGAGTCTGGCAGCGCTTACACCGAGAACGAGGAACCGCAACCGCAAGTGGTCGTGGCGTTCGGATTCTTGATGACGAATTGTGCGCCTTCCAGGTCATCCTTGTAGTCGATCTCGGCGCCCACCAGGTACTGGTAGCTCATCGAGTCGATCAGCAGCTGGACGCCGTTCTTGCTCATGGTGGTGTCGTCTTCGTTGACGATTTCATCGAAGGTAAACCCGTACTGGAAACCCGAGCAACCACCGCCTTGCACGAAGACGCGCAGTTTCAGGTCGGGATTGCCTTCTTCCTCGATCAGCTGGGCCACCTTGGCGGCAGCGCTGTCGCTGAAGTTGATGGGGGCGGGCATGTCGGTTTGTTGCAGTTCGGCTACGGCATTCATATTGGGCTCCTGCTGGGCTTTGAGGCGGATCAATACATTGGATCGATCAAGCCATTATAAGCGCTTGCGGATTTTCATGCTTCCGACGATGCAGCCAGCTTCAGCATCGGCGTTTCCACCTGCTGGTCATGGCTGAGCTTGCCGGAGACGAGGGCGCCGCCGTGCATCTCCAGCGCCTTGTAGAAGACGTTGCCGGTAATGCGAGCCTTGGGTTGCAGTTCCAGCAACTCGGTGGAGTGGACGTCGCCGATGATCTCGCCATTGACGATCAGATGCGCCGCGCGGATCTCACCGACCACCTTGGCATGCTCGGAAATGACCAGCACGCTGGGCTGGCCGCTCTCGGCATTGATGTTGCCGTTGATGGCGCCATCGATGCGCAGGCCGCCCTTGAAACCGACGTCGCCCTTGATGCTGGTGGACATGCCGATCAGGCTGTCGATCGTGCTTTTGGTTTTGCGTGTAAACATGGAATCACCTCACAGATCTACCGACTGCTGGGCTCGCACCTGGCCGCGGTCAAGAACACGGACGGCCACCGATTTGACGGTGGCGCCCTCAGGAATGGTCAGCAGGCCTTCGACCCGCTGGTAGTACTTGAATGCGAGCCGGTAGCGCGCCTGGTCGGCGGTATTGCCTTCAGGGAAGTTGATGGTAACACCTTTGCCGCCCTGTACAACATTGACACTAAGCTGTAGGTTTCCCGAAAACTGTTGCGTTCCTCCACCACCTTGCATCACCAGCACGCGGTAGCGCAGCTGGTTGGGTGCCGCCTGTTCGGCCTTGAAGCGCTGGATGGTGATGCCGGGCGCGCCCAGGTTGGTTGGCAGGAGGCTGTCGAAGAAGGCCAGGTCTTCCTTCTGGCGGTTGTTTTCCGCCTCCAGGTTCTTGACCTGGGTGGCCAGCGTGGCCTGGGCCGTCTGGGCGATCTTCAGTTCATTTTGCGACGCGTTGGAGGCAGATTGCAAGCGCTCATTTTCAGCCGTCAGCTTCTTGACCTGTTCACTCAGTTGCTCGATCTGCTCGCTGGCATCGCCATGCAGGCCCGGCAGGTTGTTGCGGCCGAGCTGGTAAGTCCAGACCGCCGCCGCCGCGCCCACTGCCACCACCACAGCCCACAGCAAGATCATCAGCGGCCACGGCAGGTGGCGCTTGATGGTCATCTTCGGCGCAGAAATGCTCATGCGCCGACGCCATAAGCGGTACTTCACGGCAGGACCGGGACCTGTTGCAGGCCGGTGGTTTCTTCCAGACCGAACATCAGGTTCATGCACTGCACGGCCTGACCGGAAGCGCCCTTGACCAGGTTGTCCTGGACCACCAGCACCACCACGGTGTCGCCATTGTCCGGACGATGCACGGCCAGGCGCAGCATGTTGGAGGCGCGCGTGGTGCGGGTCTCGGGATGCGAACCGAAGGGCAGCACATCGACGAAGGGCTCATCCTTGTAAGCCTCTTCGAACAGGGCTTGCAGGGCGGCGTTGTCGATCTCTCTGGTCAGGCGCGCGTACAACGTGGAATGCATGCCGCGGATCATCGGCACCAGGTGCGGCGTGAACAGCAGGCCCACCTTGTCGCTGGTCAGGTGCGACAGGCGCTCGATGGTCTCGGGCGAGTGACGGTGGCCGGACACGCCATAGGCCTTGAAGTTGTCGGACGCCTCCGAGAACAGCAGGCTCAGCTCAGCCTTGCGGCCCGCGCCGGAGACGCCGGATTTGCAGTCGGCGATCAGGTGCGAGGCATCGATCACGCCAGCCTTCAGGAGCGGCGCAAAACCCAGCTGCATGGTGGTCGGATAGCAGCCCGGATTGCCCACCACGCGCGCCTTGCGGATGGCTTCGCGGTTCAGTTCGGGCAGGCCGTAGGCGGCTTCCTTCAACAGGTCGGTGCAGCTGTGCGGCAGCTTGTACCACTTTTCGAAGGCGGCCACGTCCTGCATGCGGAAGTCCGCAGCCAGGTCGATGACCTTCACGCCGGCCGCCACCAGTTCCGGGGCCTGGGCCATGGCCACGCCGTGCGGGGTGGCAAAGAAGACCACATCACAGTCGTTCAGGCGGGCCTTGTCGGGCGAGGAGAACGCCACATCCACGCGGCCGCGCAGGGACGGATACATCTCGGCCACGGGCATGCCGTCTTCCTTGCGCGAGGTCACGGCCTCCACCCGGGCTTGCGGATGGGTGGCGAAAATACGCAGCAATTCGACGCCGGTGTAACCGGTTCCGCCAACGATACCTACCTTGATCATGTCTGGTCCTTGCGAAAAAAGGCGAAGAAAAATGCCATGGCGCAGAAGCGCCGGACGTGCGTGCATCACACGCAGGAAAGCGGTCAATTTTAGCAGGAGAATATTTCCCCTCGATTTCCGCTCGGGAAGTTATTCCGTAAACAGCGGAAATTATCTTCATACTGCGAGACGATGCGCAAGCGCCGGTGAGCGCCCTGTCGCATCGGGCAAGCAGAGAGGCCAAAAGCAAAAAGCCGCCGGCACAAAGGCCGACGGCTTTCCGTAATGCAAGAAACGATTAACGCTTCGAGAATTGCTTTGCGCGACGTGCCTTGCGCAGACCAACCTTCTTACGTTCGACTTCACGCGCGTCACGGGTGACGAAGCCTGCATTGGACAGAGCCGACTTCAGGCCGGCATCGTAGTCGATCAGGGCGCGGGTGATGCCGTGGCGGACAGCGCCGGCCTGGCCGGATTCACCGCCACCGTGGACGTTCACCTTGATGTCGAAACGTTCGACGTTGCCGGTCAGTTCCAGCGGCTGACGGATCACCATCAGGCCGGTTTCGCGGGAGAAGTATTCAGCGGCGGGCTTGCCATTGACGATGATGTTGCCCGAACCTGCCTTGATGAAAACACGCGCCACTGCACTCTTGCGACGGCCGGTTCCGTAATTGTAGTTACCGATCATGTCTGTTCCTTAGAGGGCGAGGGGTTTCGGTTGCTGCGCGGCGTGCGGATGGTTGCCATCTGCATAAACCTTCAGCTTCTTGATCATGGCGTAGCCCAGCGGACCCTTGGGCAGCATGCCCTTGACGGCCTTCTCCAGCGCACGGCCGGGGAAACGCTGTTGCATCTTCAGGAAGTTGGTTTCGTAGATGCCGCCCGGATAACCGCTGTGGCGGAAATAGGTCTTTTCAGTGGCCTTGGTGCCGGTCACGCGCAGCTTGCCTGCGTTGACGACGACGATGAAGTCACCGGTATCGACGTGCGGAGTGAATTCGGGTTTGTGCTTGCCGCGCAGTCGGAGTGCCACTTCGCTGGCAACACGTCCGAGGACCAAGTCCGTCGCGTCAATCACGAACCACTCGCGCTGAACCTCATGGGCTTTAGCGGAAAAGGTCTTCATGTTTGACTTTCTCTATCAGTATATAAACGCTCAATGTGGCGGTTCCGCTCATGCGGGGCAGCCTGTGTTGCCGGCTGTCCTGGGTACTTCGCTTCGCGGACTCATCCTTTTATCTTCCCGAGCGCATGGGAAAGCCGGCAAGTATAGCCTTTTCAAGGACTTAGCGTCAAAAGGTTTCGGGGGATTGTGGCGCCGATCCGGCATTGTCCCGGTGTTTTATCCGCCGAAAGCGGCATTTTCATTGCCGCCAGCACAACTTTGCAACCCGCCGCGCCGAAAAAAGGACAAAAAAAACCCGGACACTCAGGTTCCGGGTTTAATCCACACCAATGAGGAGGGTGGAGGAGACATCGTTACGTGCTGCAAAAACTTCCGTTGAACTCAATATAGCAAAGGGGTTTGTGCGACGCAATAACGCGATGCGAATAAATTTGTAACAGTCTGAAAGTGGCGTCACTGCTGGGTTACAACTAGTTGAAAGCGCAGCAAGAACGCAAAGCATGAATAATAATTCAACAATTTTTCTGCAGCGCAAAAATCATCAAGCTTCACATCGACCACCCCGCCCCGGCTGCAGCTGCGCCCATCCACAGCTACAATACGGGCCTTCATGGAACCGATTGGGACGATACAGATGGAATGCACAGTACGTTGGACCGGCTTGTCCGGCATGACCTTCACGGCGGAAACCGGTTCGGGCCACCTGCTGACGATGGATGGCGCGCCGGATGGCGGCGGCCGCAACCTGGCGCCGCGTCCGATGGAAGTGGTGCTGGCCGGCACGGGCGGCTGCACCGCCTATGACGTGGTGGTGATCCTGCGCAAGAGCGGCCAGGACGTGCGCGGCTGCGACGTGACCCTGAAGTCCGAACGCGCCGAGACCGATCCCAAGGTGTTCACCAAGATTCATTTCCACTTCACCGTGCGTGGCCGCAACCTGAAGAGCAATGTGGTGGAGCGCGCCATCAAGCTGTCCCACGACAAGTATTGCTCGGCCTCGATCATGCTGGAGAAGACCGCCGAGATGACGCATTCCTTCGAGATCATCGACGACCTTACCGATACCTCTTCGGCGGCCGCGCAGCAGCAATAAGCCCCGACGATGCAGGCAACAATGAAAAAAGCGGCCCAGGCCGCTTTTTTCATGTCCGCCGATCCTGCCGATATCAGCAATATCAGCGATATCAGATCCGGTAAGCCACCGTGGTCATGACCTTGGCCATAGCCTTCATCATCCCGCGCACCGGAGCAGGCACTTCGGCCGCCCCCAGGTCGCGCGCGGCCTGGCCGTGTTCGATTTCATCGATGCGCATCTGGTCGACGATGGCGCGCGAGCGGTTGTCCTGGGCCGGCAGCTTGTCCAGGTGGCCCAGCAGGTGATGCTCGACCTGGCGCTCGGTCTCGGAGACGAAGCCCAGGTTGCGCGCATCGCCCAGGCGCGCGGCAATGCTGCCCAGCACGTAGGCACCGCCGTACCACAAGGGATTGAGCAGGCTGGTATGCGAACCCAGCTCGCGCAGGCGTTCGGCAGTCCAGGCCAGGTGATCCTCTTCCTCGATGCCGGCGCGCCGGAAAGCTTCCTTGATGTCCTCGGTCTGAGCGAAGCGGCCCTGGGCATCGTAGAGCGCCTGGGCACAGACCTCACCGACGTTGTTGACCCGCATCAGCCCGGCCGCGTGGCGCTTCTCGGCCTCGCTCATGATCCCGTCCGGCAGGCCGCGTCCCGGGTTGGGACGGCTCTCGAAAACCACGCCGCTGATCACGCGCAGTGCCTTGTCGAAATCGGTAATCAGTTCATCGACGAATTGCATACAGCTCGCCTTTCTCTCGTTGTGATGGATATCCCGGCCATCCTCACTGGCAGAACGGCCCGGGAACGAAGGAACACGGCGGATCCGTGAATCGGATCAGACCATCTTCCAGTGGATCTGTTCGCCCGCCGACAGCGGCACCACGGTGGACTCGCCCATGGGCAGCTCGGCCGGAATGGCCCAGGTCTCGCGCTTGAGGGTAACCGTGCCGGTGTTGCGCGGCAGATTGTAGAAGTCCGGACCGTTGAAGCTGGCGAAGGCCTCGAACTTGTCCAGTGCACCGGCGCTGTCGAAGGCCTGCGCATACAACTCCAGCGCATGCAGCGCGGTATAGCAGCCGGCACAGCCGCAGGCATGTTCCTTGGCACCCTTGGCGTGCGGGGCCGAATCGGTGCCGAGGAAGAACTTGTCATTGCCCGACGTGGCGGCCGCCACCAGCGCCTTGCGATGGGTCTCGCGCTTCAGTACCGGCAGGCAGTAGTAATGCGGGCGGATGCCGCCCTTGAAGATCTCGTTGCGGTTGAACAGCAGGTGATGCGCCGTGATGGTGGCAGCTGTCGGGCCTTCGCCGGCCAGCACGTAGTCGGCCGCTTCCTTGGTGGTGATGTGTTCGAAGACCACCTTCAGTTCCGGCATGGCCTGGCGCAGCGGCTTCATGATGCGCTCGATGAAGACGGCTTCGCGGTCGAACAGGTCGATCTCCGGATCGGTGACTTCACCGTGGACCAGGAAGGGCATGCCCAACTCCTGCAGAACTTCCAGGGTCTTGTAGCACTTGGAGAGATCGGTCACGCCGGCATCCGAATTGGTGGTGGCACCGGCCGGATAGAGCTTGACGGCCTTGACGAAGCCGCTTTCCTTGGCACGGCGGATTTCCTCGGGCGGGGTGTTGTCGGTCAGGTAGAGCACCATCAGCGGCTCGAAATTCATGCCTGCCGGCAGCGCGGCCAGGATGCGATCACGATACGCACCGGCTTGGGCGGTGGTGGTCACGGGCGGCTTCAGGTTGGGCATGACGATGGCGCGGGCGAACTGGCGTGCGGTATGCGGCAGCACGTCCTGCATGGTGGCGCCGTCGCGCAGGTGCAGGTGCCAGTCGTCCGGGCGGGTGATGGTCAATACGTTGCTCATTGCGATGCTCTTTCGGTCTTGGAGTGGGGGGGGCAGTCTCAGTGTCTGGCGAGGCATCCCGGCGGATGCGGGCTGTGGAGAGCCAGCCGCGATGTCTTCAAGGGCGACATTCTACCGTAGCCGTCAAGCACCCCGGAGTGCGCCCTGCCGCCCTTTTGATGTAGCCCAAACGAAAAGGGCCGCCCCGTTGCCGGAGCGGCCCTTGCGCAAATGCTGACTGCGGCGATCAGTGGGTGATGATCTTGGCCAGGAAATCGCGTGCGCGTTCCGAGCGCGGCTGCGCGAAGAACTCGTCCTTGGCGCAATCTTCCACCACCAGGCCCTTGTCCATGAACACCACGCGGTTGGCGACCTTGCGGGCAAAGCCCATTTCGTGGGTCACGACCATCATGGTCATGCCTTCCTGGGCCAGGCCGACCATGACGTCGAGCACTTCATTGATCATTTCCGGGTCCAGCGCCGAGGTCGGTTCGTCGAACAGCATGGCGATGGGATCCATCGACAGCGCGCGGGCAATGGCCACGCGCTGTTGCTGGCCGCCGGAGAGCTGGCCGGGGAACTTGTCCTTGTGCGCCAGCAGGCCCACGCGATCCAGGTACTTCAGGCCCTTTTCGGTGGCCTCTTCCTTGGAGCGGCCCAGCACCTTGATCTGGCCGATGGTCAGGTTCTCGCGGATGGAGAGGTGCGGAAACAGCTCGAAGTTCTGGAACACCATGCCGATGCGCGCACGCAGCTTGGACAGGTTGGTCTTGGGGTCGCCTACCGAGACGCCATCGACCGTGATGGTGCCTTTCTGGAACGGCTCCAGCCCGTTGACGGTCTTGATCAGCGTGGACTTGCCGGAACCGGACGGGCCGCACACCACCACCACGTCGCCCTTCTTGACGGAGGTCGAGCAGTCGGTCAGGACCTGGAAGCTGCCGTACCACTTGCTGACGTTGTTGAGTTCAATCATTGGATTCTCCTGGATTTCTGAATTCTGGATTCACTGGCCGCCAGCATGGCGCTACACAGCGCGGGCGGCGGCCGTCAAAGACATTTAGCGGATGATGGCGATCTTCTTCTGGAAGCGCTTGACCAGGGTCGACAGACCAAAGCTGAGCACGAAGTAGACCACGGCCACGAACAGGTACATTTCCACCAGACGGCCATCGCGCTGGGCGATCTTGGACGCGCTGGTCACGAAGTCCGGCACCGAACCCAGCACGTAGACCAGCGACACGTCCTGGAACAGCACGATGGTCTGCGTCAGCAGGATCGGGGTCATGTTGCGGAAGGCCTGCGGCAGCACCACGTTGCCCATCATCTGCCAGTAATTCATGCCGATGGCATAGCCGGCAAAGACCTGACCACGCGGAATGGACTGGATGCCCGAACGCATGATCTCGCAGTAATACGCGGCTTCGAACAGGATGAAGGTGATCAGGGCCGACTGGAACGCACCGACCTGGATAGGCTCGGAGGCACCGATGATCCAGGCACCGATGAAGGGCACCAGGAAGTAGAACCAGAAGATCACCAGCACCAGCGGAATGGAGCGGATCAGGTTGACGTAGGTGGTCGCGATGAACGACAGCGGCTTGTTGGACGACAGGCGCATCATGGCCAGCAGCGTGCCCAGGATGATGCCGCCCAGCATGGCGGAGAAGGTCAGGATCAGCGTGAACTTGAGGCCCGTCGTAAAGAGATAGACCCAGGAACGCTGGATGACGTCGAAATCGAAATTGCTGAACATGGATCAATGCCCTCCTGCGCTGGTGCTGCCGCCGGTGATGTAGCCCGGAACGGCGGTGACTTTTTCCAGCAGGCGCGCCAGGAACAGCGCGATGACGGAAATGATCACGTAGATGACGGTGGCACCGGTAAGCGCCTCGAAGGTCTGGAAGGTGAATTCACGCATCGAGTAGGTCGCGGCAGTCAGCTCGACCAGGCCGATGGTCAGGGCCACCGAGCTGTTCTTGATGATGGCGGCGAACTCGTTGGTCAGTGCCGGGATGATGATGCGAAAAGCCATCGGCAAGAGCACATAGCGATAGGTCTGCACGGGAGTAAGTCCCAGAGCGGCGCCGGCCATGCGCTGACCACGCGGCAGCGCCTGGATGCCGGTGGTCACCTGCACGGCCACGCGGGAAGAGGTGAAGAAGCCCAGCGCCAGGGTCGCGGTCACGAAGGATGCATCCGGCAGGCTCTTGATCCAGTCGCCGATGGCGGCGGGCAGCAGTTCGGGCATCACGAAGTACCACAGGAACATCTGCACCAGCAACGGAATGTTGCGGAACAGTTCCACGTAGCCGTTGGCAATGCGCACGACCCAGGGTTTGGTGGTGGTACGCAGGGTACCGAAGATGGTGCCCAGGATCAGTGCCATGATCCAGGCGCAGGCGGCCGTGGCCAGGGTCCATTTCAGGCCTGCCAGCAGCGTGTCGATGTAGGGGATGCCATCGGGAGACATCTCCCAGAAGATTCCCCAGTTCCAGTTGTAATGCATAAATGGCCTCGTCTGTTGTTCGAAGTCTGTGTTCTCGGGCGCGGTCACCAGGCAAATGCCGCGCCGCTTCTTGTCTGGTCAGCTCCGGCGCCACCGCCTTGCCAGCAGGCAAGCGCGGCGGACACGGTTAAACAAAACGGGGGACAGGCCCCCGTTTCATCCGATTGCACGAAACGCTGATTACTTCTTCTTGCTCAGGCTCTTCTGCGCTTCCGGCACCACGGCATAGGCGGCCGGATCGTAGGAGTCGGTCGGCTTGGCCAGCACGGCTTGCAGCTGCGGGCTCATCGGCACGTTCAGGTTGACACCCTTGGGCGGGATCGGCGACTGGAACCACTTGGCGTAGATCTTCTTGATGTCGTCGCCCTTGTAGACCACGGTCAGCGCATCGTCCACGACCTTCTTGAACTCGGTATCACCCTTGGGCAGGATCAGGCCGTACGGCTCGACGGACAGGGCTTCGGCCGACACCTGGTAGTCGCCGGGAGCCTTGGAATTGGCGGCCAGCGAGGACAGCAGGATGTCATCCATCACGAAGGCGGCGGCGCGGCCGGTTTCCACCATCAGGAAGGCTTCGGCGTGGTCCTTGGCAGCCAGGATGTTCATGCCCAGGTTGCGTTCGGCGTTCAGCGCGGTGATCTGCTTCAGGTTGGAGGTACCCGAGGTCGACACGACGGTCTTGCCCTTGAGGTCTTCCAGAGTCTTCAGGTTGGCCGACTTCTTGGACAGGAACTTGTTGGCGGTCACGAATTCGGTCACCGAGAAAGCCACCTGGTTCCAGCGTTCCTGGTTGTTGGTTGCGGAGTCGCAGGAAATGTCGGTGGTGCCGTTGGCGATCAGCGGAATGCGGGTGGCCGACGTCACGGGCACCATCTTGATGTTCAGCGAGGTCAGGCCCAGCTTCTTCTGGATCGCGGTCGCGGCCTTCAGGCACAGGTCGATCGAGTAGCCCTGGTAGGACTGCTTGTCATCCAGATAGGAGAACGGAATCGACGAATCGCGCACGCCCAGCGTCAGGGTGCCGGAGTCCTTGATCTTCTTCAGACGGCCGGTGAATTCCTCAGCATGCACCGAGCTCATCAGTACGCTTGCCCCAACCAACACCCCTGCTAGCTTCAATAACTTCATTGTGTGACCTCCTGGAAAAATTTTTTACGTAACGGTTCAAATGGCCTGGAGCCGGATCCGCTTGCACGGTGTCCTGCACCGGGCTGGCCGGCCGTATTGACGAGCCTGTTATTGTTCTCTGCCGTGTTGCCTATTCTGTGTGCTAACACAGTTCTTTGCCAGCATTGTTTGATCCACGTCTGGTGAGGCCTGGCGACCCCACCCCCTCGATGAACCGAATGCAGGCAAATTACCGAAGCGCAACTGTCGGCGGGCGCATTGTACGACATATGCCGCCCGGTCTGGCAATCCGCAAAAACCCTCATGGCGGCAGCCCGACGCTCCGACGCGATGAGGACAGCTTCGCAGAGCGCAGGAAGGTGCAGCGCAGCGTTCGGCGTCACGGCAGCAACCCGGTTCTGTTCAGCAATATCCATGCCAGAAACGGCGGCCACCGGCCGTCGGCGAGGGCTCACGCGAGCCCGCGCAGGCAAGGCGCCAGCAGCGATGAACAGGAAATGGAGAGAACCGGAAGCACCCCGCGCCAGGCCCGTATAGACGGCGCTTGCGGGGCGATGTGAAGATTTGTTCTGCGAGGAACGGAAGGAAGCGGATGAGGAGCCAATGCGAGTGCCGGGAGCATGAAGGGTTCTGTCAAAAACCGGACATGTCGTCAGCCGGACGACATCGGCATGGCCAGGCAAAGACGTCGCCCGCCGTGCAGATGCACATGCGGCAGCGCCCGGCATGAACATGCCGGGCCCTTCACCGATGATCTTGCGCCGCAAGGCTGATGGGCCTGCGGTGCGCATGCGCACAGCCACCACGTCTCCTCCTGAACCAGACTGCTCTGCAATCCTGCGGCCGGCGATCTGTTGCGTTTTACGCTGTCGCCTCTGGCCGTTGTGGTCCGGATCACCGGACCGTTTTTTTACTGCCTCAACGCATCACGGATACAGGCCGCGCATCTCGCGTGCCTGCAGCACACGGGTACACGCCACGATGAAGGCCGCAGTGCGCAGCGACACGTTCTTCTCTTCGGCCAGCTGCCACACGGCAGTAAAGGCTTCGCGCATGATGCGGGTCAGGCGCAGGTTGATTTCGTCTTCGGTCCAGAAGAAGCTGGAGAAGTCCTGCACCCATTCGAAGTAGCTCACCGTCACGCCGCCGGCGTTGGCGATCACGTCCGGCACGATCAGCACGCCCTTGTCGCGCAGGATGTCATCGGCAGCCGGGGTGGTCGGGCCGTTGGCGCCTTCCAGGATGATCTTGGCCTTGATGTGATTGGCGTTGGCTTCGGTGATCTGCTGTTCCAGTGCGGCAGGCACCAGAATGTCGCAGTCGACCGACCAGAATTGGGCGCGATCGGTGATCTCGTCCGCACCTGCGAAGCCCTTCACGCTGCCATTCCTGGCGACATACGCCTGCAGCGCCGGCACATCCAGGCCACCGGCATTGAAGACGGTGGTCACGTGATCCTGCACGGCCACCACCTTGGAACCGGCTTCAGCGAACAGGCGCGCAGCGATGCCGCCGACGTTGCCGAAACCTTGCACCGCGACCCTGGCCTCCTTGATGTCCACACCGCGCTTGGCAGCGGCTTCGCAGCCGACCACGAAGACGCCGCGACCGGTGGCTTCATGACGACCCAGACTGCCGCCCAGCGAGATGGGCTTGCCGGTGACCACGCCCGAGGACGTGCTGCCCTGATTCATGGAGTAGGTATCCATCATCCAGGCCATGATCTGCGAATCGGTGTTCACGTCCGGCGCCGGGATGTCCTTGTTGGGGCCGATGATGATGCCGATCTCGCTGGTGTAACGGCGCGTGACGCGCTGCAGTTCGCCACGGGAGAGGGTCTTGGGATCGACGCGGATACCGCCCTTGGCACCGCCATAGGGCACGTTCACGGCCGCATTCTTGACGGTCATCCAGGCCGACAGCGCCATCACTTCGGAGAGCGTCACGTCCTGGTGGAAACGCACGCCGCCCTTGCCGGGGCCGCGCGAGGTGTTGTGCTGCACGCGGTAGCCCTCGAAGTGGGCGATGGTGCCGTCGTCACGTTCGATGGGCACATCGACCACCAGGATGCGCTTGGGACGCTTCAGGGTTTCCACCCAGCGCGCCAGCGAGCCCAGGTAGGGGGTCACGCGGTCGATCTGTTCGAGGTAGACGCCCCACGGACCGATGCCGTGCGGGACGAGATAGGAAGGCACTTCGTGATTAGGTACGTTCGACATGATGCAATCGCTCCTTTGGATAGCCGTGCTGTTCAAGACAAAAGGCCTGCAAATTCCGAAGTCCGCCAGGCATCTTACTCCGTCTGCATCAGCCTGCAGGACGCGCCGCAAAGGCGCGCACAAGGGCGGCGACGGAGGCGCGCCTGCCAGCGCGGCGCGGGGTGCGCCTGCTGGAAATTCGTGCCTGTCCGATTCAGCGCCGCCATCGTAGCCAGCCGCTCAAAACAAGGCTAATGCTTTGTGAGCATGCAATTATGCAGCGCTTGCATAACCTTTGGAATCCCTTTACCGATAAGGGATTGCGCCTTTTTCACCTGTTAATTTTCGATCAGGAATCGCGTTTTTCAGCATTACGCGGACTTTTTCCGCCAGCCGCCCTGGGACGCTCCCCGCGTTCGCTGCGCTCGGCCTTTTCTTGCCGCTGCGCATCCAGCTCCACCAGGTATTCCCACAGCCGCGCCACCAGCGCCTTGCCGGTGCGCTGTGCGGTGGGGCGCTCGCGATAGAGGCGGATTTCCATCTCCACTTCCCACTCCCCGGTGGGGCCATCGGTGCGCGCCAGCTGGCGGTTGCGCACTTCGCGCAGCACCGAGGATTCGGGCAGGAAGGCCACGCCATGACCTTCCAGCGCCATCATCTTGAGGCTTTCCGACATGTCGGTCTCGTAGTGCTTCATCAGGTGCAGCGGGCGCCTGGTATCGGCCATCATCAGCTCCACCATGCGGCCCAGATAGGCATTGCTGGTGTACGAGAGGAAGGGCACGGGCGTCCTGGCACTGCCCGGAAACACGTAGTCCGGCTTGCCGTTGCGGTCGCAGCGCGAATAAGGACGCAGGGTTTCGGTGCCCATGGTCAGCATGTCGTAGCGGCTGGCATCGAGCTGCACCGGCTGACGCGGATGGTGATAGCACAGCAGCAGGTCGCAGCCGCCTTCGACGATGGTCATCACGGCATCGTGGACGTTGAGGGCGATGAGGCGCGTATTGATGGGGCCGAAGCCTGATTCCAGCGCGCTCAACCACTTGGGCATATAGGTCAGCGAGAGCGTATGCGGCACCGCGAAGTCGATGGTGGTCTGCGCCGTGGGCCGTTTGCCGCGCAGTAGCGCCCGCGTATTGTTGATCTGGCCCAGCATGGCCACGGCCTGTTCGTAGAAGACTTCGCCGGCGGCGGTCAGGCGCGTGGGGTAGGAGGTGCGGTCGATCAGGTCGGTGCCCAGCCAGGCCTCCAGCGACTGGATGCGCCGCGAAAAAGCCGGTTGCGTCACATGCCGCAGCTCCGCCGAGCGACTGAAACTGCGCGTTTCCGCCAGAGAGACGAAATCCTCAAGCCATTTGCTTTCCATTGCCCGCCCACTTCCCGTTCTAGGTCGAATGGGCGAATTGTGCCGCTGCGCCCGCGCCGGCGCAAGCTGCGTGCGTGTCAGCGCCGCCCGGGGGGCATCAGCACGGTCGGCTCGGCCTGCGCCTGGGCATCGGCTGGGACGCCTTCGGGCTGCGGCACGAGCGAACCGTCCTCCTCCTCCGCACCCGCCTGCTGCCGCAACCACATCTGCGCATACAGGCCACCGGCCATCAGCAAGCCGGCGTGAGTGCCGCGCTCGACGATGCGGCCGTGGTCCATCACCAGAATCTGGTGGGCATTGACGATGGTGGACAGCCGGTGCGCAATGACCAGCGTGCTGCGCTCGCGGGCGATCTCTTCGAGCTGCTGCTGGATCGCCTGCTCGGCACGCGAATCGAGGGCCGAGGTGGCTTCGTCGAAGATCAGGATGGCCGGGTCTTTCAGCAGGGTGCGGGCAATCGCCACGCGCTGCTTTTCACCGCCCGACAATTTCAGTCCGCGCTCGCCCACCATGCTGGCGTAGCCCTCCGGAAGCGATTCGATGAAGTCGTGGATGTAGGCCGCCTTGGCCGCTGCCACGATCTGCTCGCGCGTGGCACCGGGCTTGCCGTAGGCGATGTTGTATTCGATGGTGTCGTTGAACAGCACCGTGTCCTGCGGCACGATGCCGATGGCCTGGCGCAGCGAGGCTTGCGTGACATTGCGCAGGTCCTGACCATCGATGCGGATGGCACCGCGGTCGACATCGTAGAAGCGATACAGCAGCCGCGAGAGCGTGGACTTGCCCGAGCCGCTGTGACCGACCACGGCCGTAGTGGTACCGGCCTGCACCTTGAAATCGACATCGAAGAGAATCTGGCGATTGCGTTCGTAGCTGAAATCGACGTGCTCGAAATGCAGCTCCGCGCCCTGCGTCTTCAAGGGTTGGGCACCGGGCCGGTCGGCCACTTCGCGGTTTTCTTCCAGCAGCGAGAACAGGCGTTCCATGTCGGCCAGGCTCTGCTTGATTTCGCGATAAAGCACACCCAGGAAGTTGAGCGGAATGTAGAGCTGGATCATGAAGGCATTGACCAGCACCATGTCGCCCAGCGTCATGCTGCCATCGATGACGCCGGCGATGGCGCGCCACAGGATGAGCGTGACGGCGATGGCGATGATGGCCGACTGTCCGGTGTTGAGCAGCGAGAGCGAACTCTGCGATTTGACGGCTGCGCGTTCATAGCGCTGCAGGCCTTCGTCATAGCGGCGCGCCTCGAATTCCTCGTTACCGAAATATTTCACCGTCTCGTAGTTGAGCAGCGAATCGATGGCGCGCGTGTTGGCATGCGAATCCAGCTCGTTCATGGTGCGGCGGAAATGCGTGCGCCACTCGGTCACCGTGATGGTGAAGAGGATGTAGAGCACCAGCGCACCGGCCGTGATGAGCGAGAACCAGATGTCGTAATGCGTGATGAGGTAGGCCAGCACCAGCGCGATCTCGATGATGGTCGGCAGGATCGAGAAGAGCGTATACGACACCAGCGAGGAGACCCCGCGCGTACCGCGCTCGATGTCGCGCGTCATGCCGCCGGTCTGGCGGTTCAGGTGGAAGCGCAGCGATAGCGCATGCAGATGGCGAAACACCTGCAGCGCGATGGTCCGTACCGCGCGTTGCGTGACGCGGGCAAACATCAGTTCGCGCAATTCGGTAAAGAGCGCCGTGGCCAGCCGCAGCGCGCCGTAGGCCACCAGCAGCCCCAGCGGCAACACCAGTAGTGCTTGCGGATGGGCGGGCGTAATGGTCATGGCATCGACCAGCTTTTTCAGCACCAGCGGCACGCCCACGTTGGCCAGCTTGGCCCCGACCAGAAAGGCCAGCGCCAGCATCACGCGCCACTTGTAGGTCCACAGATAGGGCAGCAGCGTGCGGACCACTTCCCAATCGCCACGCTGGCGTTTGACGGGGGCTTGGGGCGAGGACGAAGAATTGGGATAGCGGCGCATAAAGCGGATCACAGAAGAAGAAGGTCGGCACCACAAACCAGCAAGAGCACAACATCCGATACACTAGCCGCTTGCCGCGCTTGTGGGCGCAAAACCGAATTATAAGAGCCATCCCGGCGCGCCGCCGGACCTCACCTGCAAAGGAGCCTTCCATGTCAACCACCGTTCCCGAACTTCCACCGGGCAAGGCACCGCAACTGCGCGTCATGCCCATGCCGTCCGATGCCAATGTGTATGGCGACGTCTTCGGCGGCTGGATCATGGCCCAGGTCGACATCGCCGGTTCGCTGCCGGCCACGCGCCGCGCCAATGGCCGGGTGGCGACCATTGCGGTCAATTCCTTCCTGTTCAAGAACCCGGTCTTCGTGGGCGACCTGCTGTCCTTCTATGCCGATATCGTCAAGGTCGGCAATACCTCCATCACGGTCAACGTCGAAGTCTATGCCGAGCGCAATCGCCTGCAGACCGAGATCGTCAAGGTGACCGAAGCCACTCTCACTTACGTGGCTACCGATGAAAACCGCAAGCCGCGGCCGCTGCCGCCGCTGGATCCGGTGCGCGAAGCGGGGGCCAGCCCGGCGATCTGAGCGCCGCCCTTCCCCTCCTGCGGGCTTGAAAATTTTTCAGCCCGCAGGGTGCAGCGCAGACGTATGGTTATGCCTCCCTCACTGCCTTCCTCTTCATACTGCCCATGACATCCTCCAACCGCCCTGTCGTCCTCATCGTCGCCCGCCTGCCGCAGCACCTGCTGGACTTGCTGCAGCAGAACTTCACCTGCCACAACCTCATCCTCGATCCGCTCACCGATGAAGCGCTCGCTGCCATCGCGCCGCAGGTGCGCGGCATTGCCGCCAATGGCGAAGCCAAGGTCGGCCGCGAGTTCATGGCGCGCTTTCCGGCGCTGGAGATTGTCTCGGTGTTCGGGGTGGGCTATGACGGGGTGGATGTACCGGCTGCCCGCGAGCGCGGCATCCATGTAACCCACACGCCTGACGTGCTCACCGAGGATGTAGCCGACATGGCCATTGCCCTGATGCTGGCCGTGGCACGCAACGTGGTGCGGGCCGACCGCTTTGCCCGCAGCGGCGAATGGAAGAAGGGGCCCTTCCCCTTCACCACCAAGGTCAGCGGCGCGCGCCTGGGCATCGTCGGCCTGGGCCGCATCGGGCAAGCCATTGCGCAGCGCGCGGCGGCGTTCGACATGCAGATTGCGTATCACAACCGTTCGCGCAAGGATGTGCCCTACACCTATGTGGAAGACATCGTCTCGCTGGCGCGCGAAGTCGATTTCCTGGTGATGATCACGCCGGGTGGCGCGGGGACGCGGGCGCTTGTCAATGCCGAAGTGCTGGAAGCGCTGGGGCCCAAGGGCTTCCTCATCAATGTGGCGCGGGGTTCGGTGGTGGATGAAAAGGCGCTCATCGCGGCGCTGCAGGCTGGAACGATTGCCGGTGCGGGGCTGGACGTGTTCGAGAACGAACCGAACATTCCGGCCGAACTGGCCGCGCTGGAGAACGTGGTGCTGACGCCGCACATGGCCAGCGGCACGCTGGTCACCAGGACGGCCATGGCGGAACTGGCGTTCACCAATTTGCAGGCGCATTTTTCTGGCAAGCCGGTGGTGACGCCGGTGCCTGACTGAAGATTCATACAGGGGGAAAGCCGCTGCCGGAGGGGGTCACGGACAGCGGCTTTTTGCCGATGGGTTCAGGGAGGGCGGTTCAGTCCAAGGAGTCTTGTCCTGAGTCATTCCATACTTGGGTGATGACTTGGGGTGTGCTATCACTGCTGCGTGTCTGCCTCATCAAGCCACTCTTCAATGTCGATCCCCGAGAATGGGAATGTTGGCTCGCCGAACATGCGGAGCAGCGTCAGATGCACATTGGCCTTCACTTTCACCAGATTTTCGAGCAGGAAACTCCCGCCCAGGACGATGGCGGGCTGAAAACCATATATTTCATGCGGTTCAAGCGGACCTAGTTTGGACCGCGCACGTTCGAAGAGGGGCTGACCATCCTCGTCTTCCACATCACACTCATCTGGCTTAAGGAATGCGAATAGCGAACGAATCGAAGAATCCAAGTCTTCTTTGGATTTGGGCTTCAGTTCATTTTCGAAAGCAGAGACGCTATGGAGCACGCAGTTCATCGAAACGCTGCTGCCGGTCTTCTCACCGCAGACGTAAAGTTCGCCAAATGCAGACCTCGCAATGACATGGAAGACGTCAACCCCCTCCAATTCGGTGTCCGCGAGCCAGTCATCGACGAGACCTGCATAGTCATCAGGGTTAACTGTGCAAAAGAGCCCATTGGCATATTCGCACCAGCCTTCTTGCTCCCAGTATTTCAATAGCTGATCGGGTAGTTTGTTGCGCCATTTTTTCAGGCTTTTTGGCCGGTACCGGAGTGCGCTTGGTGGCCTCGCCAAATTTGCTTGAAAAATATTCGGAGTCTTCAACTCTCATCTCATTTCCTTGGTTTTATTCCTCTTAGAAAAATAAGGTGCTGCCACTCATCAACAAGGTCTTCATAGTCATCAGGATCAACCGTGCAAAAAAGACCATTCGCATATTCGCACCATCCTTCTCGCTCCCAGTATTTCAGTAACTGATCGGGCAGCTTATCGCGCCACTTTTCAATGCTTTCGGTGGGCACGGGCGATCGCTTGGTAGCCTCGCCAAAGTTGCTAATAAAATATTTGAAGTCTTCGTCTCTCATCTCAATATCTAAGTTTTACGCGTTCCAAACTTAGGTGGCATCAGCCTGCGGCTGGATGAATTTTTAGTCGTTCTGTCGTGACGGCATTTTTCAAGAGTTGAGCAGCTTATCAATATCGATCCCCGCGAGTGGCAATTCCGGCTCCGCGAGTTGGCGCAGAATAGTCAGGTGCACGTTAGCATTCACCTTGGCTAGGTTTTCGAGGCGCATTTTCCCTCCTAATACAATGGCTGGCTCGAATCCATAGATCTCATTTGATTCAAGCGGGCCAAGTTTGGATCTGGCACGTTCAAAGAGTGGCTGTCCATCGTCATCCTCCATGTCAAGTTGGACAGGCTTAATGAACGAGAAAAAACAACAGATCGAAAAGTCCAGCTCCTTCTTTGTTTTTTCTTTCAATTTATTCTGTAGAGCCGTGATCATATTCAGAGCTGCTGCAATCGTGACGCTGCGTCCCGTCTTCTCACCGAATAGATAGAGATCGCCAAATGCAGACCTTCCGATAACGTGGAATGCGTCAATTTCGTTCAATCCGGTGTCCGCTAACCACTGATCAACAATATCTTCGTAGTCATCAGGATCAACTGTACAAAAAAGTCCATTGACATATTCGCACCAGCCTTCTCGCTTCCAGTATTTCAGCAACTGATCTGGCAACTTACCGCGCCATTTTTCAAAGCTTGCCGCAGGTACATTGGCGCACTTGGTAGCCTCACCAAAATTACTAATAAAATATTCGAAGTCTTCGTCTCTCATCTCATTGCCTCAGCTTGATGCGCCCCAATCCGCAAGCGACTGCATCTACGAATGACTGAATGTTGAGTTGTTCGCTCATCGCTGTATGATCAAGAGTCGAGCAACTTATCGATATCGATCCCCGCGAGTGGCAATTCTGGCTCCGCGAATTGGCGCAGAATAGTCAGGTGCACATTGGCATTCACCTTGGCTAAATTTTCGAGGTGCATTTTTCCTCCTAGTACGATAGCGGGATCGAATCCATAGATTTCATGCGGTTCAAGTGGGCCCAGCTTGGACCTGGCGCGCTCGAAGAGCGGCTCTCCGCCCTCGTCCTTCATGTCAAACCGGGCCGAATCGCTAAAGGCAGAAAACGAGCGGATGGAAAAATCCTGGTCTTCCTTCGTTTTTTCCTTCAATTTGTCTTGTAGGGCAGTGACCATATTGAGGGGGCATACAATAGTGACGCTGCGCCCGGTTCTCTCACCACACAAATATAGCTCGCCAAATGCAGTCCTTGCGATCACATGAAAGGAGTCAATCTCATCCAATCCCGTATCGGCAAGCCATTCGTCAACGAGGTCTTCATAGTCATCAGGGTCGACTGTACAAAACAGACCATTTGCGTATTCGCACCATCCTTCTTCCTGCCAATATTTCAATAATTGATCGGGTAGCTTATCGCGCCATTTTTCAAGGCTTGCGGCGGGTACCGTCGAGCGTTTGGTAGCCTCGCCAATATTGCTAGAATTCATTTCATAAATAGGGTCTGTTAACTTTTTATCGTGCGTGTTAACTTCTTCGTATGGCACGAAGAGAAGAACTAACAGACGAACAATGGGCGATTCTGGAGCCGCTGATACCAGAAACACCTAGACGTGATGATGGGCGTGGACGCCCGGAATTGCACAGCAACCGCGCCGTCATGAACGGGATTCTCTGGGTGCTACGCACCGGTGCGGCCTGGTGTGATTTGCCAGATCGGTTCCCCTCTGGCACGACATGCTTCCGAAGATTTTCGCGCTGGGTCAAGAGTGGCGTGCTACGGCACATACTCGAAGCACTGGCGCAACACCTCGAAGAGGTTGGCCAAATCAATCTTTCCGAATGCTTTATTGACGGCACGTTTGTGTTGGCAAAAAAAGGGGCCCAAAGGTCGGAAAGACCAAGCGGGGCAAGGGTACGAAGCTCATGGTTATTGCAGACGCTACTGGTCTTCCACTCGGCGTGCACACGTCTTCTGCTAGCCCACATGAAGTCACCCTTGTCGAGGCTACCCTCGATGAGATTGTCACAGTGGGACGACCCGAACGAATTATTGGGGATCGCGCCTACGATAGTGATCCGCTCGATCAAAGACTTGCTGCCAAAGGCATTGAACTGATCGCACCACACAAGAGCAATCGAAAAAGAGCGGTCACTCAAGACGGCCGGGCGCTGCGCCGATACCGGCGCCGATGGAAGATCGAACGACTGTTTGCCTGGCTTAATGCCTTCAAGCGTGTACTTACCCGATGGGAGCGTTGCGCCGATCATTACACAGGCTTCGTTCATCTCGCTTTCTCCGTCATCCTCATGCGGCGCTATTTATGAAATGGGTTCTAATGAAATATTCGAAGTCTTCGTCGCTCATCTCAATGCCTTAGCTTGATTGATTCAAAAGCCAGGCGACCTATGCCTGCGTCTGGATGAAGCATGTTTCAAGAGTCGATTAACTTTTCAATATCGATCCCTGAGAATGGCAGTTCCGGGTCGGCGAATTGACGGAGAATCGTCAGGTGCACATTGGCATTCACTTTTGCCAAATTTTCGAGGAGAACTTTTCCGCCCAGTACGATGGCGGGCTCGAATCCATAGATTTCGTGCGGTTCAAGTGCGCCGAGTTTGGATCTGGCGCGTTCGAAGAGCGGCTGTCCGTTCTCGTCTTTGATGTCAAACCGCGCCGGATCGCTAAACGCAAAAAACGAGCGGATTGAAGAATCCAAATCTTCCTTAGTTTTTTCCTTCAATTCATTTTTTGGCGCAAAAACCATGTTGACGGCACAGTGAACTGTTGCACTGCGCCCGGTCTTCTCACCGAACAAATAGAGGTCGCCAAATGCAGACCTTGCAATCACGTGGAACGCATCAATCTCATCCAGTCCTGTGTCGGCAAGCCACTCATCAACGAGGTCTTCATAGTCATCAGGGTCAACTGTACAGAAGAGGCCATTCGAATATTCGCACCATCCTTCTTGCGCCCAGTATTTCAATAACTTATCTGGAAGTTTACCGCGCCATTTCTCAAGGCTTGCGGCGGGCACCGGAGAACTCTTGGTCGCCTCGCCAAAGATGCTAATAAAATATTTGAATCCTTCGTCTCTCATCTCATTCCCTTGCCACGGCAAGGCTCCAGTTTGACATTCATCTTTTGATTTCCACGACCGTTGTCAATCGCATGTTGGGCCTCACGATCCATCTCCTGCACCCTAGTCAGCGGCTTCTGCCCAGAACTCCGACTTCCAGGCGGCGTGTATGCCTGGTTCCAGCTTGCTCCAATTGACTTGTTCACGTCAGCGCGGCCAATACTCGTCGTTTTGTGTTGCGCCCAGCCTCCGGCAACCATATCTGGCTCATGTAATGCGGCCAATTTCTCCATCAATTTTTTCGCACGAGCATTGGCCTTCGGTCTTGCCTCTGCCTCGCTCATGCCCTGCTTACATAGGCTATCGGCAATACTTTCCGACATTTTATGACGTACATTTTCCCGTTGAATTTCTTGCGCCGCGCCAGCCGCCGGATTCCGATTCATTTTCTTAAACGCATTCCTAGCCATCGCGTATTCACTAGCAGTCAGACTGTTGATGGCCTCCTCTTGACGTCTAAGTTGCTCCGCCATTTCTTTCAAAAACGCCTTCTGCTCCTCCTTGCTCATCCGCATGAATTGTTTCTTATCATACGGATGGAAACAAGGCACTTTAAACTGCCGAGCCTTGACGGTGACGTCCTTCTTGGGCTTTTTGGGTGGTTGGGGGCCAGGTGCAGCTTCCTTGGCGACCTTATCCGGCTGGTTTTTGTCGCACGGAGATACCAATCCTCTGCGAAGCCAAGGCCTATCGGATTGTCTTCACACACCGCATGGGCGATGGCTTGCTGCGTGTCGCCGTCAGTCGCAGATTCAGGCAGCGGCTTGCGTTCTGGCAGTCGATGCTTTTTGTTCACACGTGTGGCCGCCGGCTCGGTTTCAAGAATCTTGTTCTCGCCCCCGTAGGCATATTCGTAACGCAGTGGCAGCGTCGTGATGGCTTGGGGCGTGCTCAGCTTCCATGCGGGAAGCGCGAACAGCGACAGCGCCCGGAGCAAGGCAGAACGCTTGCGCCATTCACGTGGGCCCGTGACAAGCAGCGTCTTGGAGAAAATGAGGGGGCCTTGCCTGGCCTGCTCCGTCAGGCGCACGCACTCTTGCCGCCACTGCGCCATGCGCTCGGGCGAAGCATGCTGCAAGGGATTCAAGCCATGAGGTTCAGGCGGCAACTCGGGCTCGACCGGTGCGCCGTTGATCTTGATGGCGACCTCGAACTGGCGGGCCGCGCGTCCCTGCGGCGCATGCGCGTCGGCAATGACGATGACGTCGGTATGCGGCTTGTACGGTGCCAGGTCCGATTCCTGCCTGACGCTGGAGCGGTTCAGTTCGCCGTAATACTCGTCGGAGGTGACCAGCGGTGTTTGCTCGGGTGCGAGCAAGAGCTGGCCGTCGGGCTGCAACTCAAAGGTGAGTCGCATGACGACGACGTGAAAGCGCTGGTCATGCTGGTCGAGCGCGTCGAACGCCATCGCCGGATAAGGCGTGAGGTTACGAAATTCCATGATCGCTGCCCGGTTAGTTGATATCGACGTCTTTGCCGGACAACTGCATCGGCCCGCTGGCCTCGATGCCGATCTCGGCACCGTTGATGGAGATCTTGCCGTCGGCCGTCATGCGCAAACTGGCCTTGCCCACCGAAATGGAAAGCTCCTCTCCCGCCGTGATCGACAGGGTCTTGCCGACCTTGGTGATCTGGTTGATGCCAACCACCGTCGCCATCACAGTGCCCACATTGAGGTTGTAGGCCAGGCCGACGTTTTCCATGCGGCCCATGCCGACGTTCTGCAGGTAGGCCATGCCGATGGTTTCAGTCTTCATCCGCGCGACATGGGTCGACCAGTTCTTGCCGATCTGGTCCTTGCGGTTCTTGCCGATGGTCTTGGTACGGTTGCTGCCGATGCTGATGGTTTCGTTGTTGTCGACCGTCTCGGTACGGTTGTTGTGGACCGTGATGGTCTCGTTGTTGTCGACGGTTTCGGTGCGGTCATGCCCGATGTGAGAGGTCTCGTCGTGATCGATGGTCTTGCGGCGATCGTGGCCGACCCATTTGTCTTCGTCGTGCTCGACCTCGGTCAGCTGGTCGCGCTCGGCGTGCAGCCACAACTGCTCCTGGCCCTTCCTGTCTTCGAAGCGCAGCGCATTGGCATTGTCGTAGCCGCCCTTGGGCGTTGACCTAGTCAGGATGCCGCTCTGGGTCTTGTTCGCCGGCAGCTCCCAGGCCGGCATGTTGGCGGCATTGGGCACCATGCCGGTGATGAGTCCGCGATCCGGATTGCCATCCAGGAATTGCACGATGACTTCACTACCGATACGGGGCACGAAGGTCGCGCCGAAGTTTGGCCCTGCCCAGGCGGTGGCCACGCGCAGCCATGCCGAACTTCTTTCATCGAACTCGCCGTCGCGGTCCCAATGAAATTGGACTTTGACCCGGCCATACTCATCCGTGTGGATTTCTTCGCCTTTGGGCCCGACGACTGTCGCCGTTTGCAGTCCATAGATTTTTGGCTCGACGCTGTTGAAGCCACGACCAGGACGCCACGGAATGCGCTTGCGGATGCACTTGACCTGGTTCTCGTAGTGGGGCGCAATGCCGTTGCTGACGTGGTAGTTGTTGCTGGCGCTGTGGCGCACTTCGATGATGAGGAATTCGCGCTCTTCCTTGCTGCCGCCGTCGAAGTGCCCGGTGAGGCGAAACCAGCGACCAGGGATCACGTTGCGGTTATTCCCTATGGCCTCGAAAAGCTTGCCCGCATGTTCGAATTCCTCCATGCGTTGCCCCGCCAGAAGCTCTCCGTCCTGACGATCCTTGAATCCATACGCTCCCGCGTATTCGTAGGACTCCTTGCGAAGAACCAGGCCTTGATGGTTGCGCGTGGGGACGTCGACGGTTTTTGGGCACGGGGATTTGAAATCGAAGGAGCTCAGGGCCACGCTGGCAGGCACGATGTGCCGCACACCTGACCATTCGTGAATGCCGTCTTCTTCCTGCGAGCCGGCGTGACGCTGGAATGCGATCTCTACACCGTCGATGGCCTCAGCCAGGGTGGAGTCGTCGCTCAGTACCAGCTTGTGACCGTTGGCCGTATGTTCATATAGATCGCCGCATCAATCGCACCCGTGATCACAGACAAGCCCGGAACAAAACTGGCAACGCCCAGCACCCCGTGCAGCCAAGGACTGGATTTTTGCCAAAACGTTTTCTCTGCGGTGGTCTCCGGTTTCAGCGCTGCGTTGGCTCCTCCGCCGTGCGGCTCTATGTGTGTTGCTGACCTCTCAGCCTGCTCGAGGATGACTCCTTTGGTCGTCATGGCAGCTTGTCACGCGTCATGTCGCACGGGAGGCAGGTCAGCTTTCCGGGTTCAGGTCTGGCGTTATCCGCCCGGAGCCAAAGATTGAGAGCGAAGTCGCGTGACCGCCCGTGGCTGGCGTCAAGCTTGTTGACGAGCAGTTCAGAAATGGGAGCGTCGTTGTGTGGGAAAGTGAGCCGCAGAATGCGGGCGTGTAGATAGTCTGAAAGCAGCCATTCCAGACCCTGGAGGGTTTTGCGCATGCAGGATTCCTGTGTTCATCAAGTTTCCCTCCCTGATGTAACACCGGCGCGCATTTTAATATTGCTCAATGGAAACGTGCAACTTCTGGATGACGATGGCGGGCGACTGCATGAATATTTCCCCAAAGGTGCGATGCCCATTCCGGCAAGGAGCCGGCCGACCCATCCAGAGAATCCGATCTGCCCAGGAAAATGACGACTCACCACCAGCCATGTCATGTGAGTCCAAACTGAAAAGGCCTGAGTCCGGTGCAATACCGGACTCAGGCCTTGATGCAGAAAACTGACTGACGAACTTAAGGAGATCAGATTACGGCAGCGCTCGCCTCACGCCGCCTGTTTCTGCTGCGCCTTCGCAGGATCATCCCGCAACTCCCGGCGCAGGATCTTGCCCACGTTGGTCTTGGGCAGTTCATCGCGGAACTCGATGTACTTCGGCTTCTTGTAGCCGGTAAACTGTTCCTTGCAGTAGGCCATCAGCTGCTCGGTCGTCAGCGACTTGTCCTTGCGCACCACGAAGAGTTTGACCGCTTCGCCGGTATGTTCATCAGGCACGCCTACACAGGCGCACTCCAGCACTGCCGGATGCTGCGCCACCACGCCTTCGATTTCATTGGGATAGACGTTGAAACCGGAGACCAGGATCATGTCCTTCTTGCGGTCGACGATCCTGGTATAGCCGCGCGCATCCATGATGCCGACGTCGCCGGTCTTGAAGAAGCCATCCGGCGTCATGACCTTGGCGGTCTCGTCCGGACGCTGCCAGTAACCCGGCATCACCTGCGGACCGCGAATGGCGATCTCGCCCGGCTGGCCCAACGGAACCGGATTGCCGTCGTCATCGAGGATGGCGATCTCGGTGGAGGACAACGGCAGGCCGATGGTGCCGGTGTATTCATCGATGGTGCAGGGGTTCGCGCTGGCGATGGGCGAGGTTTCCGACAAACCGTAGCCTTCGATGATGGGACAGCCGGTCAGCTTCTTCCACTTGTCGGCCACGCTCTTCTGCACTGCCATGCCCCCACCCACGCAGCAGCGATAGCCGGAGAAATCCAGCCTGGCAAAATCGGCGTTGTTGAGCAGCGCGTTGTAGAGCGTATTGACCGCCGGGAAGGTGTTGACCTTGTACTTGGCCAGTTCCTTGACGAAACCGGGGATGTCGCGCGGATTGGGGATCAGCAGGTTCAGCGCACCTTCGCGCGTGCCCAGCAGATTGCAGACGGTCAGCGCAAAGATGTGATACAGCGGCAGCGCACAGACGAACACCAGCTGGTCGATGGGCTTGCCGGCCTTCAGCGCCGGGTTCAGCCACGCTTCGGCCTGCAGCACGTTGGCAATCAGGTTGCGGTGGGTCAGCACGGCACCCTTGGCCACGCCCGTCGTGCCGCCGGTGTATTGCAGGAAAGCGAAATCATCCGGCGTCAGCAGCACCGGCTGCAAGGTCTTGCCCTCGCCCTGCGCGAGCGCTTGACTGAACGAGACGGCATGGGGAAGCGACCAGGCCGGCACCATCTTCTTGACGTGGCGCACCACCAGATTGACGATGGCGCCCTTGAGCGTGCCGAGCAGCTCGCCCATGCTGGCCACCACGATGTGCCTGACCTTGGTGTTGGCCACCACCTTCTGCAGTGTGCAGGCAAAGTTCTCCAGCACGAAGATGGCCTCGGCACCGGAATCCTTCAGCTGGTGCTCCAGCTCGCGGGCGGTGTAGAGCGGGTTGACGTTGACCACCGTATAGCCGGCCCGCAGGATGGCAGCGATGGCGATCGGATACTGCAGCACGTTGGGCATCATGATCGCCACGCGTGCGCCCTTCTGCAGGCCCAGCCCTTGCAGCCACGCCCCCATGGCGCGCGACATGGCATCCAGTTCGCGATAGCGGAGATACTTGCCCATGCAGACGTAGGCATTGCGGTCGGCATGCTTGACGAATGCTTCATCGATCATCTGCACCAGCGATCCGTAAGGGCTGGGGTCGATGTCAGCGGGAACGCCTGCGGGATACGATGCAAGCCAGAATCTGTCCATAGTGTGTCCTCTGTCTCCGGTCATAACGTGCGCTGGGGCTGGGCGGTGAGGCGATGCCACCGCGCTGGCGCGCACAGCAAAAAAGCACGACTGTTTTTTTATTTACCGCAGATGCTATCCAGCATTCGGGCGCGGGGCAAGCATTTTGCGCCCTAAAGTTGAGATTTTTTGCGAAATAGCCGGCGATTTGGGCGATTTCGCGCTCAGTGTGCGCACACCGCCAGGTCAGCCAATTCGGCGCGGCAGCCTGAAATCACCCGGCATGATACGACGGGACACCGGCCTTGGGCGCGTCATTGGTGCAGGCAGGAAATATTTCTGCCTCTTCCTTGCCTGTGGTCAAGCGGGTATCGCCCAGCGCGGCATGGCGGGCGGCCTTGTCCATGTGCGCCAGCTGACGCACCTTGTCGTAGAAATCGGGGAAGCCGCTGCTTTGCTCAAACAGATGGCGGAAGGCCGGCACCAGGTCGTGATACGTCCCTACCAGCGCCAGATGCGCATTGGACAGCGGCATGGCGAACCAGCGGTCGTAGCCGGTGTAGCCATTCCAGCGGGCGGCCTTGATCCGGGCATATTCGGCGCGCAGGTCGTCGAAGATGGCGGCCTTGCGCCGACGCTTGTCGGCATCGCTGTCGCAACTGTCGTAGTTGTCCTTCAGGCGGGCGCGGTATTTGCCCAGCAGTGTGAGGAATTCGCGCTTGCGCGCGGCAAAGTGCTGATAGGCCGCGATCAGGGCCGGATCGTGATGCGCCGCCAGCCAGCGCTCCACACCCAGCTCTTCTACGGCCACGGCAAAACCCTCGTTGAAGGAAGTATCGCCGGGGGCATACACCTTCTGGTGCGCCAGTTCATGGAAGATCAGCCGCGCCAGTTCGCCATCGGGATAGCGGATGAAGGTCGAGATCACCGGATCATTGAACCAGCCCAGCGTGGAATAGGCCGGCACGCCTGCCACCTGAACGTCGTAGCCCTGCTCCCTCAGCGTTTCGGCATAGGCCTGGGCATCCTGCTGGTGGTAGTAGCCGCGATAATCCACGCACCCCGCAATCGGGAAACACCATTGCTTGGCCTTCAGTGAAAGCTCGGGCGCCGCCACCACGTTCCACAGCACATAGGGCCGGTCCAGCTGGGCATAGCTGCGGTAGCTACCGTTGTCGGGCAGAGCCAGTTCCGTGACGGCGTAGCGGCGTATCTCGCGCACCGTCTGCAGCTTGGCCTTGAGCGTGGGCGAGGTGGCCGGATCATCGAGCCAGTCCTCCACCGGCCTGGCCTGCGCCAGCAGAGAGAACTGACCATGCGCGGCCTGGGCGTAATACGAAACCGTCGAGCATGCCGATAGCGCGCACACGCCCGCCACTGCGGCCACGGTGGCACCCCATCGCAGACGACGGCGCAGCATGGAAAACCTCAGGCCACCACGGCCGGCTGCTGCAGTTTTTCCACCTGCACCAGCACGTCATAGAAGGTCGGTGCATTGCCCATGTCGGTCAGGCGCTGGCTGGTGACTTCGTTGGCGTTCTTGCCATCGGCGGCGAACTTCTTCCACCAGATCGACAAACCCACCACCAGTCCCACGCGCGCCTTGTCGGTCACACGCACGCGCGCCTGCATGCTGCCGCGATCATTGAAGATGCGCACCGTATCGCCCTGCGCAATGCCGCGTGCGGCGGCGTCCTGCGGGTGCATGTCCAGATGCGGTTCGCCTTCGGTATCACGCAGGCTCTGCACGTTGACGAAGGAAGAATTGAGGAAATTGCGTGCCGGCGGCGAGATCATCGCCAGCGGATATTTCGCGCCCAATTGCGGATTGCTGGCTACCGATTCATAGGGCGCGATATAGGTCGGCAAAGGATCGAGACCGGCGGCCTTCATCTGCTCGGAATAGAACTCGCACTTGCCCGAGGGCGTGGCAAACCCGCCTTCGGCAAAGGGCGCCACCGGCACCGCCAGACGCTGCCAGCCCTTCTGCTTCAACTGTTCCCAATCGTAGCCGGCGCTGCGCGGATCATCGCGCTTGAAGGCCACGGCGGCCAGCTGATCGTCGCTGTCCTTGAAGCATTCCTCGGTGAAGCCCATCGCAGCGGCCAGCAGGCGGAAGATTTCGGTATTCGGTTTGGCCTCACCCAGGGGCGCGATGGCGGCATTGTTGGCCATCAGGTAGACGTGGCCATAGGAAGCATGCACGTCGACGTGTTCCAGCTGCGTGGTGGCCGGCAGCAGGATGTCAGCATAGTCGGCGGTATCGGTCTGGAAATGTTCCAGCACCACCGTGAACAAATCCTCGCGCGCAAAACCCTGCGCCACCTTGCCCGACTCCGGAGCCACCGCCACCGGGTTGGAGTTGTAGACGATCACCGCTTCCACCTTGGGACCGAACTCGGGTGAGGCCGGTTTCAGGAGGTCGTCGCCGATGGTGCTCATGTTGATGATGCGGCTGGCCTTGCCGTGACGCGCGCCCAGGTCAGGGCGGCTGAGTGCCGCCGTATCCTTGGGGAAGCTGTCCGATACCGACAACTGGATGCCGCCCGATGCATGGCGCCAGGCGCCCACCAGTGCCGGCAGGCAGGCCACGTTGCGTGCGGCCATGCCGCCGCCACGTACGCGCTGCAAGCCGTAGTTGGCGCGGATGAAGGCGCCCTCGCCGGCCAGCGCCACGCGGGCGTATTCACGCGCCAGGTTCTGTACTTCGTCAGCGCTGATGCCGCACACCTCGGCGGTGCGCTCCGCTGTCCATTCGGCCACCCGTTCCTTCAGCTGATCGAAGCCCAGCGTATAGCGCGCGATGTAATCGTGATCCAGCAAGTCTTCCGCGATCAGCACATGCATCAGGCCCAGCGCCAGAGCGGCATCGGTGCCGGGCAGGAGCGCGATGTGCTGGTGGCACTTCTCGGCAGTCAGCGAGCGATACGGATCGATGGCGATCAGGCGCGCGCCGTTGCGCTTGGCGGCTTGCACGCGGGTCCAGAAATGCAGGTTGGAGGCAATCGGATTGCCGCCCCAGATGATGATGAGCTTGGCGTGATCGACCTGCTCCAGGTCGGCACCGATGCGCGCACCGATGGTGTAGCGATAGCCCGCGCCACCGGCCGAGGCACAGATGGTGCGATCCAGCTGCGAGGCGCCGAGACGGTTGAAGAAACGGCCGGCCATCGATTCGCCCTGCACCTGGCCCATGGTCCCGGCATAGCTGTAGGGCAGGATGGCTTGCGGATCGCGCAGGGCGATCTGGCCCAGCCGCTGCGCGATGGTGGCGATGGCCTCGTCCCAGCTGATGCGCTCGAACTTGCCCTCGCCCTTCTTGCCCACGCGGCGCATGGGATGCAGCAGGCGATCCTTGTGATAGGTGCGCTCGGCATAGCGCGAGACCTTGGTGCAGAGCACGCCCGCGGTCGGTGGGTGATCAGGGTCGCCGCGCACTTCGGTGGCCACGCCGTCCTTGACGGTCACCAGCAGGGCGCAGGTATCAGGGCAATCATGGGGACAGGCGGCACGAACGATGGTGGTGGTCATGGCGAGCAGGCAAAGAGGAAACCGAAAGCGGGGATGAAAAGATAAAAACGGATCAGGCGCAATGAAACAGATTCACGGCCATAACAAGCCGAACCGCAACGAACCGCAAAAGACGCGGCCCTTGCGGCCAGGCGGCTACTTTATCTTAAAATCGCGCATCGCGATGGGCGTCGTCGAGGGCGGCCGCTGCGTGTTCACGCCGGGTGAACAGCAGCGACCTATCGTGCGGGGTGATGTGGAGCTGGTGCGGGCCGGCGGGGTGCACTGCTGCAATCCGGCTGATCTGGCGTTACTTTCCTTGTTTCGCGGGATCGCTGCCTGGATTCCGAACGGCGTGATGAAGCTTGAGCAGCGCCTGATGTGACGGAATGCCGCACAAGGAAATTGCCAAGCTCATCGATGCGCAATGCAAGGTCCATGCCGTCGCCGCATTACGGGGTGTTCGTCCTGAGCATCCACTCATGCGCCGGGTCATTGCGGAAATGCCAGCGCCTGGTGGGGCCGGCCATGACGTTGAGGTAGTAGCTCTCGTAGCCGTGCGGCACCACCACCGGATGGTAGCCACGCGGCACCATCACCACGTCGTGGTCCTCCACCGCCATGGACTCGTCCAGGCTGCGGTCATCCACGTACACCCGCTGGAAGGCAAAGCCCTGCGCCGGATTGAGCCGATGGTAATAGGTTTCTTCGAGGAAGCTCTCCTGGGGAAGGTTGTCGGTATCGTGCTTGTGCGGCGGATAACTGGAAGAATGCCCACCCGGCGTACGCACCTCCACCACCAGCAGGTGATCGGCCTCGGCGCTCTGCGGCAGGATGTCGCTGACGTAACGGGTATTGCTGCCTTCGCCGCGCACCGATTGCGTCACGGCCTGCGGGCCGATCAGGCGCGGCGGCAGAGCGCCGTGGCCGGGTGCGCTGCACAGGGCCACTTCGGCATCACTGTCGGCCTTGATGGTGAGCCGGTGATGATGCGGAACGTAGACCGAACAAGCCGGTACGTCGTCGAAGACACTACGGCGCTGGCCGATTTCGCGCCATTGGCTGGAACCAGCCTCGACGCTGACCACACCCGCCAGGATCACGACACAGTATTCGCGATCGCCGGTCTCCAGGGCGAGGGACTCACCGCGTGCCAGCCGGTGGGCGCTGAAGCCCACATAGCGCCAGCCGGCAGATTGCGGCGTGACCTGAACGATATCGCGACCACTGCGCCGCGCTTTGACAAGCAGACTCATGCGGCCTCCTGCAGGCTGCCGTTGCCGATGGCCGCCACCAGTGCCGACAGGTGACGATAGCCCATCTGCGCATAGCGGTAGCTGGGCGCCACCGCCGGGTCTTGCTCGGCCTCCACCACGAGCCAGCCGCTGTATCCATGTCGATACAGCAATTGCAGCAGGGGCGCAAAGTCGATGGCCCCATCCCCCGGCACCGTGAATGCGCCATTGATCACCGCCTGCAGGAAACTCCAGTCACCATTGCGCGCCAGCTTCACCACGGCTGGCCGCACATCCTTGCAATGGACGTGGCAGACACGCGCCAGGTGACGCTGCAACACCGCCAGCGGATCGCCGCCAGCGAAGGCGATGTGGCCACTGTCGAAGAGCAGCCCGACCTCCTCGCCGGTGAGGGCCATCAGCTTGTCGAGATCCTCCGTGGTTTCGACATAGGCGCCCATGTGATGGTGATAGGCCAGACGGATTCCGCGCTGGAGCAGATGGCGGGCGAACTGGTTGAGCCGTTGGGCATAGCCCTGCCAGGCGGCTTCACTGGTGAAGCGCGGCCGTTGATACAGCGGGACAGCGGCTCCCTGAATGGAATCAGCCACCTCACCATAGACCATGACCTGGGCGCCATTGGCTACCAGGAGGTTCAGATGCGCTTCCACGGCGGCAATCTCTTCGGCCACCGGGCGCGTAGCCAACTGGCCGGAATACCAGCCCGAGACGCACTCCAGCTGGTACTTGCCCAGCACGGCACGCAAGGCCTCGGGCTGACGCGGAAACTTGTTGCCCAGCTCGAAGCCGCGATAGCCGATCTCGGCGCCCTCCGAGAGCGCCTGTTCCAGAGGGGTTTCCCCGCCCAGTGAGGGCAGGTCGTCATTCATCCACGAGATGGGATTGATGCCGATCTTGACGTTGAAGGGTGTGGCCACGATGTCCTCTCTACTCATGAATACGAAGGCAGCAATGTCCGATACTGCTGCGCATGTTCAGACCGACTGCGCCTGACGGGCTTGCTCATACTGGCTGCGCGCCTGCTGTACCTGCACGCGCGGCGACACTTCCGGTACCGCGACTTCCCACCAGCAGCCGCCGTCGCCGGTGGTGCGGCTGGCATCGGTGTCGATGCAGACCAGATAGCTGCGATCGGCGGCGCGGGCGCGTTGCAGGGCGGCTTCCAGTTCGCCGATGGTCTTGACGTTCTCTGCCAGTGCTCCGAGCGCACGCGCATGCGCAGCGAAGTCGATGACCGGTGCGCCGGGCCCGGCTTGCCGGCAATCGACCAGCATGTTGTTGAAGGGCGCCCCGCCACAAGCCTGTTGCAACCGGTTGATGCAGCCGTAGCCGCGATTGTCCAGCACCACCACGATGAGCTTGGTCCCCAGCATGACGGAGGTGGCCAGCTCGGAATTCATCATCAGATAACTGCCGTCGCCGACGACGACAATCACCTCCCGCTCGGGGTGGGCCAGCTTCACGCCCAGGCCACCGGCCACCTCGTAGCCCATGCAGGAGTATCCATATTCGACGTGGTAGCTCCCGGGACGGCCTGCGCGCCAGAGCTTGTGCAGTTCAGCCGGCAAGGTTCCTGCCGCACAGACAACGATGTCCCGCTCCGGCGAGTCGGGCACGGAGCGCTGGAGTGCGCCGATGACTTCGCCGTCATAGGGCAGCCGTCCTCCGGTATCGGTCTGGCCGGTGATCTGGGCGACGCGTTCGCGCCAGTCCTGCGCCAGTGTCCGGGCACGCGCATTCCACTCGGGGGCGCTGTGCCAACCTTCCAGGGACAGCGACAAGGCATCCAGCCCCAGTCCGGCATCGGCCTGCAGGGGGATGCCGCGCCACTTGTGCGCATCCATGGCATTGATGTTGAGGTTGAGCAGCCTGGCGTGGGCAAACAGAGTATGCGAACCGGTGGTGAAATCCTGCAGCCGGGTGCCGACGGCAATGACCACATCGGCCTTCTGCGCCAGGGCATTAGCGGCTGGTGAACCGGTCACGCCGATGGCGCCCAGTTGCAAGGCATGTGACCAGGTAAGTGCGCTCTTGCCGGCCTGGGTTTCTGCCACCGGCACGCCATGCTTCTCGGCAAAGCGCCGCAGGCTATCGCAGGCGTTGCCATAGAGCACGCCACCGCCGGCGATCAGCAGCGGCCGTTGTGCCTCGCGCAGCAAGGCGGTGGCCTGTTCCAGTTCCTGCACGGCAGGTACCTGCGCCCGTGGCACGATCAGACGCGGCGAGAAAAAATCCAGCGGGTAATCGTAGGCCATGGTCTGCACATCCTGCGGCAAGGCCAGCGTGACCGGGCCGCACTGGGCCGGATCGGTCAGTACCTGGATGGCACGTGGCAACGCACTGAGCAACTGTTCCGGATAGCAGATGCGGTCGAACATGCGCGACAGCGGCCGGAAGGCATCGTTGACCGATAGGCCCGGGTCGTGAAAATCTTCCAGCTGTTGCAGCACCGGATCGGGTCGCCGCGAGACAAACACATCGCCCGGCAACAGCAGCACCGGCAATCGGTTCACATGGGCCAGCGCGGCGGCGGTGAGCAGGTTGGTCGCGCCCGGGCCGATGGAAGTGGTCACCGCCATCATGCGCTGGCGCTGATGCGCCTTGGCATAGGCAATGGCGCTATGGGCCATGGCCTGTTCATTGTGCGCCCGATAGGTCGGCAGGGTCTCGCGAAACTGGTAGAGCGCCTCGCCCATGCCTGCCACGTTGCCGTGGCCGAAGATGGAAAAGACGCCACCGAAGAGCGGCACCACACCCTGCGGTGTCTGGATGCGCAAGGCATCCAGGTAGCGCACCAAGGCCTGCGCCATGGTCAGACGCACAGTGGGACGGGCGTTGCGATTCGCGTCTGCCGCCAGCGCGTTCATGCTGCCTCCCGCGTAGCTGCCGGAACTGCGGCGATGCGGCTGGCGCGCCACAGACCGATCAGTTGCTCGAAGGTCTGCCGTACCTGGGCAATCAGGGTCGCGTCATCGATGTGGCCTTGCAACCACTGCCGGCTAGATTCGTGAAAGATGGTGCGCCCCACCATGAAGCCGCGGCAGGTCTTGCTATGGCGCGAGGCGGCGAAGCCCGCGGCCAGTTCCGTCACCGGCGCGGCCAGTCCCAGCAGCACCACGCCACGGCAGTACGGGTCGCGCTCAGCGATGAGAGCATCGATGGCTTCCCATTGGCGGGCCGACATCGATTCCAGCTTCCACCACTCCGGATAGATGTCCAGGTTGTAGAGCCGCTTCAGAGCGCGCAGCACGGTGTCTTCGTCCTGCGGCAATGTCTTGGAGGGAATGATCTCCAGCAGCAGTTCGTGGCCGCTGCGTTGCACGGCCTGATAGAGTGCGCGGATCTGGGCTTCCTGCTCCAGGCGTTTTTCCACGGCATCATCCGGGTGGAACTGCACCAGGCACTTGACCACCTGCTCCTGCGGCCAGGTCTGCAAATGACTGCCGATGGAACGGCCGAAATCGAACTCCAGTGGATTGGACAAGGGCAGTTCCACCGCCCGCCCCACCCACCAGCCGCGCCCCGTGGCGGCATTGAGGGCATCCTGACCATAACGGTCATCGATCAGTACGCCGGTCTTGCCCTGCAGGCCCAGCGCCGCTTCGGTCTGTGCTACGGCCTCCACCAGCAGGCACTTCAATCGGGGCAAGCGGTCCGGGCTTGCGCCGGCTTGTACAGCCAGATCGAAGAACTGGTTGCGGTGATCGAAGGCAAACACATTGACCTCATCCCAATGGCGTCGCCGGCTCACCACCCGATGCAGCCGCTGCAAGTGCGCGTCGCGGTCAGGCCGTTGCAGGCGGTGGGCGTGTTGCAGGAAATAATCCAGCTCGATGGGACCGGGCATGGCCGGAGCGCAAGCATGGCGCGAGACCACCAGCGCGCCGCAGGCATTGGCGTAGCGGCAGCAGTGCTCATCGTCTTCCTCGTTGAGCCAGCCCTTGAGGAAGCCCGAGATGAAAGCATCGCCGGCGCCGAGCACATTGAGCACCTCGACCTGCACGCCCCGGTAATGGAAGCCGTCTTCCAGGCGCGCCGGGATCGCCCCGTGCAGCACCACGCAACCCAGCGGCCCGCGCTTGACCACCAACGTGGCGGCGCAGACTGCGCGTACCGAGCGCAGCGCCTGCATGATATCGGTGCTGCCACCGGCGATCATGAATTCTTCCTCGGTGCCGACCACCAGATCGAACTGCGGCAGGATGCCCTGCAGATGCCGGGTGACACCATCGCTGGCAATGAAACGGGTCTCGCCGTCGCCCTTGCCGGTCAGTCCCCACAGCACGGGCCGGTAGTCGATGTCGAGCACGGTACGCACATTGTGGCGGCGGGCATATTGCAGCGCCAGACTGCTGCTGCGATGCACCTGCGGCGTGGAGAAATGGGTACCGGTGATCAGCAGGGCCTTGCTGCTGGCGATGAAGGCTTCGTCGATGTCTTCCGGCGCCAGCGCCATGTCAGCGCAATTGTCGCGGTAGAAGATCAGCGGGAAACTGTCCTTGTCCTTCAGCCCCAGCATGACCAGCGCCGTCAGTCGTTGCGGGTCCACCGTCACATGGCTGACGTCGCAGCCTTCGGCTGCCAGTTCGGACTTGAGGAACTGGCCATTGGCCTCGTCCCCGATGCGCGCCAGCATGGCTGATTTGAGCCCCAGGCGCGCGCAGCCGAAGGCGATGTTGGCCGATGAACCGCCCAGGTACTTGGCAAAGCTGCTGACATCGGACAGCGGCGCGCCCACTTGCTGGGCATACAGATCCACGGCCAGCCGTCCGATGCAGATCAGATCGAGCCGGCGGTCGGCGGCGAAGCGCCCGGGTGCGGGCGTGTGAGTAGCTTGCATACGTTTGTCCTTAAACCTGAATACCTTCCAGTTGTCCCATCAGCGTCTGCATCTCGGCGCCGCCTGCCATCATGTCCAACACCTCTTCCTTGGAAATGCGGTCCTTGGAAAAACTGCCCAGCGACTTGCCGCGATTGAGCAAGGTGAAGGTGTCGCCGATGGGATAGGCATGATGCACGTTATGGGTGATGAAGATGACCGAGATGCCTCGTTCGCGCGCCCGGTGGATCAGCTTGAGCACATTGAAGGATTGCTTCACGCCCAGCGCCGCCGTGGGCTCGTCCAGGATCAGCACGCGCGCGCCGAAGTGAATGGCGCGGGCGATGGCCAGGCATTGCTTCTCACCACCGGACATGGTGCCGATGGGATGATGTGCATCGCGCACCATGATGCCCATCTCGGCCAGTTTTTCCTTGGCGATGCGCGCGGCCAGTTCGATGTCCATGACGGGAATGCCGAGAAACTTGCGCACCGGCTCGCGCCCCAGGAAGAAATTGCGCGCCACCGACAGCAGCGGCACCAGCGCCAGATCCTGATAGACGGTCGCCACGCCGACATCCAGCGCCTGCTTGGGCGACTCGAAGCGCACCGGCTTGCCATCGACCAGATAGCGACCACTGGAGGCCTGATGCACGCCCGCCAGCAACTTGATGAGGGTGGACTTGCCGGCGCCATTGTCGCCCAGCAGGCAATGGACTTCGCCCTTGCGCAAGCGCAGGCTGACGTTTTGCAAGGCGATCACCGGACCGAAGAATTTGCTGACCTGATCCAGTTCGAGGATGACCTCATCGGAGCGTGAAAGGCTGCTCATTTTGCCTCCGTGATGCGACGACGCACAAAGTTGTTGAACAGCACCGCCACCAGCAGCATCACTCCCAGGAAGACGCGGAACCAGTCCGAGCTGAGGTTGGTGTAGGTGATGCCGATCTGCACCACGCCGAAGATGAGCGCACCGAAGCAGGCCCCGATGACCGAACCATAGCCGCCGGTGAGCAAGGCGCCGCCGATGACGGCGGCGATGATGGCTTCGAATTCCTTTTGCAGACCACGGTCGGCCGCGGCCGAACCGAAGTCACCCACTTGCAGCACCGCAAACAGGCAGGCACAGAAGGCCGTGAAGACGAACAGGCCTATCTTGACCTGACGCACCGGCACGCCCATGTTCTTGGCGGCGACGGCATCGCCACCGACGGCGAAAATCCAGTTGCCCAGGCGCGTGCGGGCCAGCACGAAACTGGCCGCCAGCGCCACCACCGCCCACCACAGGATGACCTTGGGAATGCCCGTGACCAGCGGCGTGCCATCGGCCACGGTGGCGATCCAGCCATGCCGTGCCAGCCAGGTGAATACACCGGCGCCAACGTTGCCACTGAAGAGCAGTTGGCCCAACCAGTCGTGGGTGGCGCGCTCGCCTACGCCGCTGACGATGGTGCGATTGGCAAAGAGGATGGACAACGCCAGCGTGAGCCCGCGCAGGATGAAGAGGAAGGCCAGGGTGACGATGAAGGAAGGCAGCCGGGTCTTCATCACCAGATAGCCATTGAGCCAGCCCAAGCCCATGGAGGCGGCGAAGGCAAACAGCACCGCCAGCCAGAAGGGCCAGCCGAAATAGACCGTGGGGATGGCCACCATCATGCCGGCCAGGCCGATCATGGAACCGATGGAGAGGTCGAATTCCCCGCCTATCATCAGCAGGCAGGCACCCACGGCGATGATGCCGAGATAGGCCGCCACCTGCATCCAGTTGACCACGCCATCCAGGTTGAACATGCCGGAGTCGCCGGCAGTGAGACCAAACACCAGGAACACCAGGACGACCCCGGCCAGAGAGGCGAACTCGGGGCGCCTCAGCAGGCGCGAAAGAATATTTTCCTGCCGCATTCGCTCGTCGCTGTCGGCGTGCTGGCCCGACAGGCGGCTCTGGGCAGCCAGGTCACTTGTATTCATTGCGGTTTCCATTCGAGGGTGAGAGCCACCCGCGCACGCCGGTCGCCGGAAGGAGCGGCGCGCGCGGACGGCTTGCCAGGGAGCGGCGATGCCGCGCGCCTGAGCGATCAGCGATACTGGCCGGCGTACTTCAGCACCTTGTCCAGGTTGTCCCGGGTGATGTAGCCGGGGCCTGAACTGATGTGGCGCGGTCCGTAGATCGGTGCCAGGCCATACTCGGCCAGGCGGGCCTAGAACTTGGCATTGCTCTTGAGCTTGTCCTGCAGCACGGCCACGTCATTGGTCTTGAGCTGGCGCGACAGGGCCAGAACGGCCACCGGGATATACCCCTGCAGGTAGGGTTGCTGGTCGATGGCGAACTGCACCGAACCATCCTTGATGCCATTGGCGATCTCCTCGGACAGATCGAAGGTGGCAAACCAGACCTTGGATTTCAGGCCCATCTTCTGCAGGGCGCGCAGGCTGGGCACCGCCGAATCCGGCCCCAGCGCCAGCACCGCCTGGGTGCCGGGATTGTTGCGCAGGTAGGCGCTGACCTTGCTTTCCACTGCATTGGGGTCGATGCCGGTGTCGAGCGTGGACTTCTTGTAGTCCGCGCCGATGGCTTCTGCAAAACCACGGCAGCGTTCAAACGAAGAGGGATTGGTAGCGTAGTGGTTCACGCACAGAAAGGACTTGATGCCGGCGGCCTTGGCCTTCTGTCCGGCGCCATAGCCGGCGTCATACTCGGGCTGGCCTACGTGCATCAGCGCACCCAGTTGTTCGCTCTGCTGCTGGGTACCGGAATTGATGGTGATGACGGGAATGCCCTTGGCTACCACCGTTTCGATGGGTTTCTTGAGCACGCTGAAGTCGGCGATGCTGACCACCACGCCGTTGTAGTTGCGCGCCGCAGCCTGCTCCACCAGCCGCGCCATGTCAGCCAGATCGCCGTTGGAGGGATTGCGGTAATCCACGCTGACATCGAAATCCTCGCCGGCTTGCTTGATGGCGTTTTTGATGGTGTTCCACCAGGAGTCGGAATCGGGGGCATGGCTGATCAGTACGAATCGTTCATTGGCAGCTACGCTGTGGGAGGGGGCAGCAGCAGCCAACAGGGCTACGGCCGAGAAAGCGGCCAGCAGTCCCTTGCGTCCAAGTCTTTGCATCATGGTTGTCTCCGTTATTGTTCTTGCCGTGGGCCGCTTTCTGATGAGCGTCGCCTTCTCTTTTTATGTGCCGGAAATGACGACACCGGAAGCGGTAACTAACAATAGAACAGGGCGGACCGATGCGCAATAATTTTTTTCATTTATTTTGAAAATAGAATTTTTATTTCAACTTGATGACCTCTCTTGCTCTTATAATCTGACCATCACCCAGTCCCTGACTGGATCTTGACGACCAACTCCCAGAAGAAAGAGGCGCAGTGGATACTCCAACTGTCGATGAACTGATGCTGCAGGTAGCAGCGCAATATCACTCTCTGTCACGCCAGCTCAAGGTGATTGCCACCTATGTGGAACAACACAAGACCAGCCTCATGCTGGAGCGTATCAGCGACATCGCCGAGCAATGCCAGGTGCAGCCCTCGGCCATCGTGCGCTTTGCCAAGCATTTCGGATTCTCGGGCTTCAGCGAAATGCAGGCGGTGTTTCGCGAGGCCTATACGGCGCAGGCCATTCCCTCCCGCAATTACCAGCGCCGCATCCGCAACCTGATCCAGAGCAAGCCCACGCGCGTGACCAGCGGGGCACTGGCGCGCGAGTTCATCCAGTCCAGCCGGGCCGGGCTGGATGAATTGCTGGCCGGTTTCGACGAACAACAGTTCGAGACCGCCGTGAAGCTGCTGCTCAAGGCCGAGAACATCTACGTGATCGGCGTGCGTCGCTCATTCCCCATCGCCAATCATCTCGCCTATGCCTTGCAGCACACCAACAAGCGCGTTCACCTGATCTCGGGCGCCGGCGGCATGTTCCGCGAAGAGGTACGCAGCATCGACAAGCACGACGTACTCATCGCCATCAGCTTCACGCCCTACGGACAAGAGACTCAGGCCTGCGTGCGCCTGGCCCATCATCGCCAGGCGCGTACCCTGGTCATTACCGACAGCCAGTTGAGCCCGCTGGCGCGACATGCCTCGGTGTTATTGCAGGTCAAGGAGAGCAGCGCCTTTTCATTCCGGTCACTGACCAATGCCATGTGCCTGTCGCAGGCGCTGTTCATCGCACTGGCCTATCGCATGGAGCTGGATGTGGAAGAGGCCGACCCCATCGATGGATACGACGACGCCGGCCAGTGAGCCCCTGCGGTGCCGCCGCGTTACAGCAGCACTGCCTGCTGTTGCAGCTGCGACTGGCGCATGGCCACCGCAATGCGGGTCGCTTCGATGGCATCCTGCAGGGTCAGCGCCAGCGGTGTGCCGTAGCGCACTGCATCGACGAAATGCCGCGCCTCGGTGACGAAGGCATCGGCAAAACGCTCGACGAAACTGGGCGTGCACTCGTTGCGCAGCCCGTGGGCATCGGCGATGGTGAGGCGATTCAGGGCGGGATTGGCACCCACGCTGAGACGACCGCGAGTGCCGACGATCTCGGTCATCGTCTCGTGCCCGTGGGCCATGGTGCGCGAGGCATAGAAAGTGGCCAGGCGGCCCTGCGCGAATTCGCAAATGGCCACGCCGTTGTCGATGTCCTGAAACGCAGCCAGGTCATGGTGCACGGCGCGCACGCCGCTGGCCATCACCCGTACCGGCTGGACTGCGCCCAGCAGCCAGCGCGCCAGGTCGATGTCATGCACCGAACAATCCAGGAAGAGTCCGCCACTGCCGGCCGCAAAGCGCACGAAGAAGCCATCCGGGTCCAGTGCGTCTGCGGTCTGTGAATAGACCATGAAGGGATCGCCGATCAAACCCTCGCTGATCTTGCGATGCGCATCCTGATAGCTGGCATCGAAGCGGCGCACGAAACCGATCATCACCTTCAGTCGCGGATGCCGCTCTGCCTCGAGCGCCACACGATGACATTCTTCCAGATCCAGTGACAGCGGCTTTTCGCAGAACACATGCTTGCCCGCCCGCAGCGCCGTGATGATCTGTTCCCCATGCAAGGCCGTGGGCGTCACCAGCCATACCGCATCCAGCCCGGGGTGACGCAGCAAGGCCGCGTAATCGTCGTAGCACTGGGCGCCCTGCAGATGCTGCTGCGCCCACTCGCGTTCCTGCGGCAGCGGACTGCACACCGCGCACAGCCTGGCGCCGGGCACATTGAAAGCGATGTTCTCGGCGTGACGTCGCCCCATGCGCCCCAGGCCAACCACGCCGACCTGCAGCGTTGCGGGGGCGCTCATACCGACAAACTGACGATGCGTTTTTCGCGCCAGGAGGTGGCCGCGGCCTCGGCCAGCTTCAGCGCCTTGACCCCATCGTCGATGGTGGTGCGCACCGGGGTTCCGTCCTGCATGGACTGGAAGAAATGGCTCATCTCCCGCGCATAGGCAGCACGATAGCGTTCCAGGAAGAAGTGTTCCGGCAAGTCACTGCTGACCTGGCTGGCCGTGGCCGCTACGACTTCAGTGGGACGATGATTGCGGGCCTGCAACATCCCCTTGCTGCCCAGCACTTCGAAACGCTGGTCATAGCCATAGGCGGCGCGCCGACTGGTATTGATCTGGCACAGGCGGCCACTGCGGGTGGTGATGGTGACGGCGGTGGAATCGACATCACCGGCCGTGGCGATGGCCGGGTCGGTCAGGCAACTGCCGGTGGCGAAAATGCTCACGGCTTCATCGGCCAGGATCCAGCGGAAGATATCGAAGTCATGGATCAGCATGTCCTTGAAGATGCCGCCCGAGCTGGCGATGTAGGACAGCGGCGGTGCGCCCGGATCGCGACTGGTAACCAGCAGCATTTCGGGTTCCCCGATCTCGCCCGCCTGCAGGCGTTGGCTGAGGGATTCGAAGGTGGGATCGAAGCGCCGCTGGAAGCCGATCATGCAGGTCACACCCGCCGCCCGGACCGCCTCGGCGCAGGCCTGCGCGCGCTGCAGGTCGAGATCGACCGGCTTTTCGCAGAAGATGGCCTTGCCGGCGGCAGCGGCGCGCAGGATCAGGTCGGCATGGGTATCGGTGCTGGAAGCAATGACCACGGCGGCCACGCTGCCATCGTCGAGCACCTGTTCGACCCGCCCCACCTGGGCGCCATGCCGTTGCGCCAGCTCGGCAGCGCTGCCGGCATGGACGTCACAGACGTACTTGAGCCTCACGCCGGCTTGTGCCGCGATATTGGCGGCATGAATCTTGCCGATGCGTCCGGCACCAAAAATTGCCACTTCGATCATCGATGTCTCCAAGTGAAATTGAGGCGCACGGGACGCCCGCTCCTTTTTTTGAAAACTATATTCGCTTTTCAAATTAAATGGAATAAATATTTCAACATGATCGCGATGGCCATCCGGGGCCGGCTGGCTCGTTGCGGATGTAGTGACCGAAATCGTACGGCCCCTCCCTGCGGCCAAGGCGCGGTAACATAGCTGCACTTACGACAACAGCCTTGACGCCAGACTTCCCATGAAACTCATCGACCCCATCGTCCAGTTCCAGTCCGAACTGCAGAAGATCCGCCGCGACATCCACGCCCATCCCGAGCTGGCCTACGAAGAAGTGCGCACCGCCGACGTGGTGGCGCAAAAGCTGACTGAGTGGGGTATTCCGGTCGTGCGCGGACTGGGGGTGACGGGCGTGGTCGGTATCATCAAACAGGGCGACAGCCCGCGCGCCATCGGCCTGCGCGCCGACATGGATGCGCTGCCCATGCCCGAGATCAATACCTTCGAGCATGCCTCGCGCCATCTCGGCAAGATGCACGCCTGCGGCCACGACGGCCATACCGCCATGCTGCTGGGCGCGGCCTATTACCTCTCGCAGCACCGCAACTTCGATGGCACCGTGTATGTGATCTTCCAGCCGGCCGAAGAAGGCGGACGTGGCGCCGAGCGGATGATCCAGGATGGCCTGTTCGAGAAATACCCGATGGATGCCGTCTTCGGCATGCACAACTGGCCCGGCATCCCGGCCGGTCACTTCGGCGTGACGCCGGGTCCGCAGATGGCTTCCAGCAACGAGTTCCACGTCACCGTGCGCGGCAAGGGTTCGCACGCGGCGCAGCCGCACAAGGCGGTCGATCCGGTGATGACGGCGGTCCATATCGCCCAGGCCTGGCAGAGCATCGTGGCGCGCAACGTCAATCCGAATGATCCCGCGGTGGTATCGATCACCCAGATCCACACCGGCAGCGCCACCAACGTCATTCCCGACGAAGCCATGATGGTCGGCACCGTGCGCACCTTCAGCCTGCCGGTACTGGACCTGATCGAGCGCCGCATGCAGGAGATCGCCGAGCACACCGCCGCCGCCTTCGATGCCACGGTCGAGTTCCGCTTCAACCGCAACTATCCGCCACTGATCAACCATCCCAAGGAAACCGCCTTCGCCGTCGAGGTGCTGACCGAACAGTTCGGCGCCGACCATGTGGATGCCCACACCGAGCCGACCATGGGCGCCGAGGATTTCGCCTTCATGCTGCAACACAAGCCGGGCTGCTACGTGTTCCTGGGCAATGGCGACGGCGGCCACCGCGATCATGGTCATGGCCTGGGCCCGTGCAACCTGCACAACCCCAGCTACGATTTCAACGACGACCTGCTGCCCATCGGCGCCACCTACTGGGTGCGGCTGGCGGAAAAATTCCTGCAGGCGAAGTAAGTGCGGACCGGCCCTGGGCATTGGCGAGCGGCGGCATTTCAGGCATGATCGCCAGAACCCGCCGCACGCGACGGCGCGGCCAATACGTATAACGATAAAAGGGAGAAGCTTTGCATACGCTCGCCATCATCCTGGTCCTGCTGGTCGCCCTGGAACATGTCTGGATCCTGATCCTGGAAATGTTCCTGTGGACCAAACCCATGGGCCTGAAAGCCTTCGGTCAATCACGCGAAGCCGCGCAGGCCAGCCGTGTGCTGGCCGCCAACCAGGGGCTCTACAACGGCTTCCTGGCCGCCGGCCTGTTCTGGAGCCTGGGCACGGGTGATCGCTCAGTCCAATTGTTCTTCCTCGGTTGCGTGCTGGTAGCCGCTATCTACGGCGGGCTCACCGCCAAGCGCACCATCCTCTATGTGCAGGGCCTGCCGGCCTTGCTGGCGCTGCTGGCCGTGCTGGCCAGCTGAAGCGGGGGTCGCAATGAAACGCGCGCTGCTGCTGGCCTTGCTGGTACTGCTGGCGCGCTCGGCTCTGACGCAAGACCTCGAGCCGGAATGGTGGAGCTACCAGGCCCAGCGCGGCGAGCGACTCACGCTGGTCAAGCTGGACATGGGCCTGCGGCGCAGCTTCCCGCTCTCCGGTTTTCCTTATGTCGTGGTCACGCGCGTGAACTATGCGCCCGCCAGCGCCGACGGCCTGCCCGCGCCGGCCGAGCAGGACCGGCTGGAAGCCCTGTCGGACCAGGTGGCCGCGGCCATCGGCAAGAAAACCCGCAGCATCTACGCCGGCACGGCCTTCAGCCAGGGCCAGCAGCAATCCTGGTTCTACGTGACCGATCCCAATGGGCTGGAAGCCACAGTGGCCGGTGTGCATGCGCAGCTGTGCCAGGGATGCAAGACCAGCACCGCCGTGCTGAGCGATCCCGCCTGGGCGCTATATCGTGACCAGTTGCTGCCGGACGGGGAAACCCGGCAGCGCTACGGCTTGCGCAGTTATTGAGCCGGGTGCTGAAGGGGCGACGTAAAGTTTCGTGGCAGGGATGCCGATAACAAGTTTCCTGGCAGCACCATGGTTGACAACGCGTTATTACAATCGGTCCGGCAAGCTCAGGGGCGCATTGCCGGCACCACAACATCGGACCAGTTCCGAGAGGAAGCCGCATGAAACAGATCAAAATCATCCTCAAGGACGACATCTACGATTCGCTGGAGCGGGATTATCAGAACTTCGTGCGACTCTCGACCAAGATCGATTCGGGCTTCGTCAAACCCTCTTTCGATAACTACCTGCTGGCCAAGATTTCGGAAAACACCAATTTCCTGACCGAGGAAGCGGTCCAGCACCTGATGCTGTCGGGCCAGTATGCGTGGGCACGGCGGGCGATGGACAAGGAATTTCCGGACGTGGTGCAGATCCTGATCGAACAGGCCGCCAACTACGGTTTCTGGATCGCGGTGCGCCACGACTGGACCACCGACGACCTGGTGGCCGCCTCCAAGGCGTGGGCCACGGCCATCATCAAGCAGGCCAAGGGCGATGAAACCCAGATCGACGTGCTGGCCGCGCAGATCAAGGCATCGGCCACCAACATCGGCGTGGTGCAGGAGCGCCTGAAGACGCCCGCCTACCAGCTGGCCGTTGCCCTGGTGCAGGAACTGCGCGAGACCCACATCGCCATCGAACATGCCTCGGGCATGGTGGCACGCGAAAAACTGGGAGCGATGCGCACCCTGCTGAAGCTGGGACGGGCCTTCGGCAACGTCTCCGAAAAAGCCGAGAGCGACATGATGGAAAAGCTCAAGCGCGAAAAACCCTGGCTCTTCGATGAAGGCCCCAAGGGTTTCTGGGGCCACGTCGCGGCCTGGTGGCGCGGCGTCTGAGGCCCTAGGGTGCAGGGGCCGGCCCGGCCTCGCGCATCAGGCGGATGTCGCCATACCAGGCTTCCATCTTCTGCGCCGTGTTGTCGGTATCGGTAAGCACGCCCACGCCGATCAGGCGGCCGGGTTTTTCACCGAAGATGCGCTCGTAATCCTCGGCCACGTTGCGCTGGTAGCTGCGCCACTGGCCCACATGGTCCGCGCCGCTTTCGGCCACCAGCATCTGGATGCGGCCGGTGCGGCCATTGGCGAAGACGCTGCCCACCGGTGCCTTGGGATCCCACACATACATCAGCGTGGCATAGGGCAATTCATGCCCGGTCAGCAGCTTGGCGGTATCGAAGAGGATGGTGTCCATCAGCGAGAGCTTGTCGTGATCGCCATCGAAGGCCAGCACGATGCGCACGGGGGAATCATCGGTTTCCCGCTGACTGAGATCGGCCGTGGGAATCAGGCCGGCCGCCTTCCAGCTCCACGACAGCCAGGGTTTCTTGTTGATGTCGATATCGACCGTATGGCGCAGACCGGAAGAAGCGCGGTCGGCCCAGGCGTGCAAGACGCTGCGGCCATGGTCCTCCACCAGGCGGTATTCGGTGGGGATCTTCTTGCGGGTAAAGACCAGCGGCTCCCAGCCGGCCGGCAATCCTTCGGGCGGGTTGGCCGAGAACAGTGCCAGGGCCTGGTCCAGCCTGGCTTGTTTTGCGGCAGGATCAAGCGGTGCGCTCTGCTGCCCGGCGCAACCGGCCAGCAGCACGGCACCGCTCACACAGAGCGCGCCCAGCACGGACCGCGTGAACCAAGCAGGAAGGGAAGCAAGAGCAGGAGCAACGAGGCGCGTGCGCACACGCGGAAGACGCAAATTCATGAAGGCCAACCGGAGAAATCGGAAATCGGATTCTGAGGGAAAGTCTGCGGCCACCCCGACCGCAGACGAACACTAACAGGAAAATCACGCTTCCCGACATCCGGAAAAACCTGAACGTGTAAAAAAATCACAAACAAAGCGCAAAACCACAGGAACCCGTTCGGACTGAATAGCGGCGCAGCCGCGTATCGAAGGCGCACATGCACCACGTCTTCGCTACGGCCCTGACGGGCTTGCTCAGTCCGGACGGAAGGAGAAGGCCATCTCGGAGAATCAGTTTTGCTGGCGCAGGATCTGGATGAACATCTTGGCCAGCGACGACAAGGTGCTGTTCTTGCGGGTGACGATGCCGTAGTGCTCGATGCGCGTCTTCAGGTTGACCGGCAGGATGCCCAGCATCTGGCGCGCGGCGAAGAAGTGGGCGATGTCCAGCGGCATCACGGCCACCATGTTCGATTGCGCCAGCAGGGTGATGGTGACGAAGGGCGAAGCGGTCTCGATCACATTGCCGGGCACCTTCAAGCCCTCCAGCTTGAACTCGTGCTCGATCCAGATGCGCATGGGCATGTTGCTGGAATAGAGAATCCAGGACGCCCCGGCCAGTTCCTGCAGCCGCACCTTCTGAGCCGTGGCCAGCGGATGGTCGATGCCGCTGACGATGCACATGGGTTCGCCGCGCAGCATTTCGTAATGGTAGAGGTTGGGCTGTGAACTGACCGATGAACGCCCGATCATCAGGTCGATGCGCCCCTGGTCCAGCAGCAGCAACTGGCGCGCGCTGGTGTCTTCGCTGATTTCGATGGAGACGTCCGGCTGGATCTCGCGCAGGCGCGAGAGCGCGCGCGTGACGAAGGGCGCCGCGCCCATGATGGTGCCGATGGACAGCCGGCCACCCCGGCCGCTGATCATGTTCTGCAATTCTTCGCGCAGGTTGGCCACGTCGCTCTGGATCAGGCGCGCATAGCGGATCACGCAGCGGCCCAGCTCGGTGGCCTCGATGCCGCGCGGGGAGCGGTCGAACAGGGTGACGCCGAGCGCGTCTTCCATTTCATGCAAGGCCTTGGTGGCGGCCGGCTGGGTCATGTGCATCACCTCGGCTGCCTTGTGCAGCGAGCCCTGCTCGTCGAGCGCCGTCAGCAGCGCGACCTGGCGAAAGCGCAGGCGGCTGACGATGGAACCGACCGAAGGCAGCGCATCAGCCAGGGCGCCCGCCTCTTCCAGTCGGTTATCACCCGATGAATTAAGCTCATTAGACATGCTTGTGTCAGCCTCTTATAGTCGTCCCGGAAAAACCACAATGCTAGCGCATCTGCCCTCTGCCCACGGCGATGCGTGAAAAAAGCTCAGGAGACGACGGGCAGATTGATCTACGGGTGGCATCGCCTGAGGGCAGGATTCCTGCCGCTTGCGAATTGCTCTGCCTGTCCTGCGCTTCGCTCCGCCAGCAGCGGCCCGCCCTGAGCGGCGGCCTGTGCACGACGAGGAAAAAGGAGACCCGGTGAGGCTGATTCAATATCGCGATCATCATGGCGAACGCCGCGTAGGCATCGTCGATGGCCCCTGCATCCAGGTGCTGGGCGAGGTGGCGACCATGCGCGAACTGGCCTTGCTGGCGATACAGCGCGGCACCGGCCTGGAGCGCCTGGCCCAGCTTCTCAACAGCGGCCAGTCGGAAGACTATGCCGCCCTCCTGTCCGAAGGCCGCATCCTGGCACCGCTGGACCATCCCGATCCGGCGCACTGCCGCGTCAGCGGCGCCGGCACCACGCACCTGGGCAGCGCCACCACCCGCGACAAGATGCATCGCCGCATTGAAGGCGACGAGCTCGACAAGACCGATACGCAACTGATGATCGAATGGGGCATCGCCGGTGGCCGCCCCGCACCGGGCACGGTGGGCGTGCAGCCGGAATGGTTCTACAAGGGCGACGGCAGCTGCATCGTCGCGCCCGGCCAGCCGCTGCCGCGTCCCGACTTTGCCACCGATGGCGGCGAAGAACCGGAGATCGTCGGGCTTTATCTGATCGATGACGAGGGCTGTCCGCGCCGGCTCGGTTTTGCAATCGGCAACGAATTTTCCGACCATGTGATGGAGCGCCGCAATTACCTCTATCAGGGTCACTCCAAGCTGCGCCACTGCTCCTTCGGGCCGGAGTTGCTGGTGGGTCTGCCACCGGCGCATCTGGTGGGCATGACGCGCATCCGGCGCCGTGGCCGCGTGATCTGGGAGCAGGAATTCCTGACCGGACCTGACAACATGTGCCACGCCATCGAGAACCTCGAATACCACACCTTCAAATATGCGCATCTGCTGCACCCCGGCGACGTGCACGTGTACTACATGGGCGCGGCCAATCTGTCCTTCGCCTACAGCGTGCGCACCGAGGATGGCGACAGCTTCGAGATCAGCATTCCCGAGTTCGGCGCACCGCTGGTCAATGGCATTGCGCACGTGCAGTCGCACTTCAGGCCGGGAGGCGTCAAGCAGCTATAGTCCCGCCACCAGGCGCATGACCATCGATGTAACGGCAATCATGCCAAGGCCCCGACCTCACGGTCGCACAACAAGAGGCCGTCCCCAGGAAAACGATCAAGGAGACCACCCCCATGCTGCTGTATCCCCCCTCCCCTGAGGCCAGACGGATGGAGCGTCGATGAATTACACCTTCGATTTCATGAGCGTGTTCGCCAACTGGGATCGCCTGCTGATGGGCGCCTGGCTGACCATCCAGCTCTCGGCGCTCTCCATCGCACTGGGTTTCGTGGTCGGCACGCTGTGCGCCATCGCCGGCAAGAGCCGCATCGCGCTGCTGCGCGCTCTGGTGCTGGCGTATGTCGAGATCATCCGCAACACGCCGCTGCTGGTGCAGGTGTTCCTGGTGTTCTTCGGCCTGGCCAGCATCGGCTGGAAGCTCAGCGCCGAGACCGCTGCGGTCATTGCACTGACCGTCAACGTGGGTGCCTATACCACCGAGATCATGCGCGCCGGCATCAACTCCATCCATCCCGGTCAGATCGAGGCAGCCGAATGCCTGGGCATGTCGCGCTTTCACGTTTACTGGCACGTGGTGTTGCTGCCGGCGGTGGAGCGCGTCTATCCCTCGCTGACCAGCCAGTTCATCCTGCTGATGCTGGCCTCCAGCATCACCTCGCAGATTTCGGCCGAAGAGCTGACCGCCACCGCCAACCTGGTGCAGTCGGAGACCTTCCGCAGCTTCGAGGTGTATGCGGTCATCGCGGTGGCGTATCTCGTTCTTTCCTTCCTGTTTCGTGGCGCATTCTGGGCGATCAGCCAGATGGCCTTCGTGCGCAAGCGCAAGCTTGGCACCAGCCTGTAAGGAGGTGCGATGAACGCATTCAGTTTTCTGCACGTGGAATACCTGTTGCAAGCGGCGGTCTGGACCGTGGTGCTGTCGCTGGTGGCCTTCGTCTTCGGCGGTGTGGCCGGTTTCGTGATCGCCTTGTGGCGGGTCTCTCCGAATGCCCTGCTGCGCGGCATCGCCAGCACCTACATCCAGGTGGTGCAAGGCATTCCGCTGCTGGTGATCCTGTTCGTAGCTTACTTCGGACTGGCCATCGCCGGCTTCAAGCTCACCCCGCTGGTGGCGGCCGGGATTTCCTTTGCGATCTACTGCGCCGCCTTCCTCGGCGAGATCTGGCGCGGCTGCATCCAGGCGGTGCCCAAGACCCAATGGGAAGCCTCGGAATGCCTGGGCTTCAACCGCTTCGAACAGCTCACCAAGGTGATCCTGCCGCAGGCCGCCAAGATCGCCACGCCACCCACGGTGGGCTTCATGGTGCAGATCGTCAAGAACACCTCGCTGGCTTCGGTGATCGGCTTCGTCGATCTCTCGCGTGCCGGCCAGATCATCAACAACTCGACCTTCCAGCCGTTCACCGTGTTCGGCTGCGTGGCGCTCATCTATTTTTGCCTGTGCTTCCCGCTGTCGGCGCTGTCCAAGCACTTTGAAAGGAAACTCAATGTCAGCCATCGTTAAGATCAAGGATCTGCACAAGAGCTTCGGCAGCAACAAGGTCTTGAATGGCGTGTCGCTGGAGGTACAGAAGGGCCAGATGGTCGCCATCATCGGCAAGAGCGGCTCGGGCAAGAGCACGCTGCTGCGCTGCCTGAACGGTCTGGAGAAAGTCGATGGCGGCGACATCCATGTATGCGGACATGATATTCATCATCCGGACAAGCTCAATCTGCGCGAATTGCGCAAGCAGGTCGGCATCGTCTTCCAGAGCTACAACCTGTTCCCGCACCTGACAGTGGAGCGCAACATCACGCTGGCGCTGACCACCATCAAGAAGATGTCGAACGAGGAAGCGAAGCAGATCGCCCACAAGGTGCTGCAACTGGTCGGCCTGGAAAACAAGAAGGAAGCCTATCCCGAGCAACTCTCCGGTGGTCAGGCGCAGCGGGTGGCGATTGCCCGCTCGCTGGCGATGGCACCGGCGCTGATGCTGTTCGATGAAGTGACCTCGGCGCTGGACCCGGAACTGACGGCCGAGGTACTGAAGGTGATGGAAGACCTGGCGCGCGGCGGCATGACCATGGTACTGGTGACGCACGAGATGGCCTTTGCCCGCAAGCTGGCCGACGTGCTGGTGTTCATGCATCAGGGCCAGGTGTGGGAGATGGGACCACCGGACGAACTCTTCAGCAGCCCGAAGACCGCCGAATTGCAGAAGTTCGTTGCCAGCGACCTCTGAATTGCGCTTGTATGGATTTGATTTTCAGCAGCACCCTACAACTACACAGGAGACCCTCATGAAGAATCTGCTCAGCTTTACCAGAAAAGCCGCCGCCGTCGTGCTCGGCCTGGCTTGTTTTGCACAGGCCGCACAAGCCGATGCCCTGGCCGACATCAAGGCGCGCAAGAAGGTGCTCATCGCCATCGACCTCGGCGCCCCTCCCTTCGGCATGACCAACGCCAGGCTGGAACCGCAGGGCTCGGATGTGGAGACGGCACGCCTGCTGGCCAAGGACATGGGGGTGGAGCTGGAGATCGTGCAGGTGACCGGTCCCAATCGTATTCCCTTCCTGATGACCGGCAAGGCCGACATGGTGATCTCGTCCTTCTCGATCACGCCGGAACGCCAGAAGGTGGTCGCCTTCACGCAACCCTACGGTGCCTCGCAGTTCGTGGTGGCTGCGCCCAGGAGCGAGAACATCAAGAGCCTCAACGATCTGCACGGCAAGCGCGTGGCCGTGGTCCGGGGCAACATGCAGGATACGCTGCTGACTCCGATTGCGCCCAAGGGTACCAACATCGTGCGCTTCGATGACGATGCGACCGTGACGGCCGCCATCATCTCGGGCCAGGTCGATGCACTGTGTACGCCCAATTCGCTGGCCTCGGCCATTGCCAAGCAGAACCCGTCCAAGAACCTGGAGACCAAGTTCGCCATCAAGGACATTCCGTATGCCATCGGCCTGCGCAAGGGCGAACCGGCACTGGAGAAGTGGCTCAACGAATGGATCACCGCCAACCTCAAGAATGGCAAGCTGCCCGGCATCTACCAGCAATGGGTGGGCAGCCCCATGCCTGATCTGGCGCAGTTCGCACCCAAGTAATTTTTCCGGCATGTCGCAGGACTCCACGCCTGCGACATGTGCCCGCCGCGTTTGCGGCCAGCCTGCAGCAACAACGCTCTCAATGAGATCAACATGAAAGCCATCTCTCCAGTCATTCGCCTGAACCCGGTCGATGATGTCGTCATCGCCCGCCAGCAGCTCATCTCCGGCACCGTGCTGCAGGACGAAGGCGGCCTCAAGGTCCAGGGCCTCATCCCCGCCGGTCACAAGCTGGCCACCCGCGCCATTGCCGCTGGCGAACCGGTCAAGCGCTATGGCCAGATCATCGGCATGGCCAGCCAGGACATTGCGCCCGGCCAACACGTGCACACCCACAACCTGGCCATGGCCGAGTTCTCGCGCGAACACCATTTCGGCGCGGATGTGAAGCCGGTCGATTTCGTCGCCGAACCGGCCACCTTCATGGGCATCGTGCGCCCCGATGGCCGCGTGGCCACGCGCAACTATATCGGCGTACTGACCTCGGTGAATTGCTCGGCCACCGCTGCGCGCGCCATTGCCGATTACTTCCGCCGCGATATCCATCCGGAAGTGCTGGCGGACTATCCCAACATCGACGGCGTAGTGGCGCTCACCCACGGCGAGGGCTGCGCGACGGATTCACAGGGCGAGCCGCTGCAGATCCTGCGCCGCACGCTGGCCGGTTATGCCACCCATCCCAACTTCGCTGCCGTGCTGGTGGTGGGCCTGGGCTGCGAGACCAACCAGATCTCGGGTCTCATGGAAAGCCAGAACCTGAAGGAAGGCGAGTACTTCCACACCTTCACCATCCAGGGCACCGGCGGCACTGCCAAAACGGTGGCGCTGGGAATTGAAAAAATCAAGAAGATGCTGCCCAAGGCCAACGATATCCGGCGCGAACCGGTATCGGCCAGACACCTCACGCTGGGTCTGCAATGCGGCGGTTCCGATGGTTACTCGGGCATCACCGCCAACCCGGCGCTGGGCGCGGCGGTGGACTTGCTGGTGCGGCATGGCGGCACGGCCATCCTCTCGGAGACACCGGAAATCTATGGTGCCGAACACTTGCTGACCCGCCGCGCCGTCTCGCCGGAAGTCGGTGAGAAGCTGCTGGCCCGCATCGCCTGGTGGGAGGAGTATTGCGCCAAGAACGATGCCGAGATGAACAACAATCCCTCGGCCGGCAACAAGGCAGGCGGCCTGACCACCATCCTGGAAAAGTCGCTGGGTGCGGTGGCCAAGGGCGGCACCACCAATCTGGTGGACGTGTACAAATATGCCGAGACCGTGACCGCACGCGGCTTCGTCTTCATGGATACCCCGGGCTATGACCCGATCTCGGCCACCGGACAGGTCGCGGGCGGCGCCAACGTGATCTGCTTCACCACCGGGCGTGGCTCGGCCTATGGCTGCGCACCGGCGCCTTCGCTCAAGCTGGCGACCAACACCGCACTGTGGCAGCGGCAGGAAGAAGACATGGACATCAACTGCGGCGAGATTGCCGATGGGAATGTGACACCTCAAGAGATCGGCGAACGCTTCTTCCAGATGATCCTCGATACCGCTTCCGGCAAGAAGACAAAGAGCGAATTGCATGGCTATGGGCAAAACGAATTCGTGCCCTGGCACATCGGTGTCTATACCTGATCCTGATGCAGATCATCAGCGCCCGGCTACGGCTGGGCTAGTGTTGTTTTCGCTTCCCCCTGCAGAACGAACCATCGTGGCGATGCCCGCTTCCCGTGTAGTCCGGGCCCGCCTCCAACATAAGGAATCACGAACATGGCACATACTTTTTCGCTTCAGGCGCATCTGCCTGAAGACCACGCGCAGGCCACGCTGGTCGGCCGCATTTGGCAACCGGGCGTGGGCCCGGTGCTGGTCAGGATCGATGCCGAGGGCGCCTATGATCTGACCCTCATCGCGGCCACCTCCAGCGAACTGCTGGAGCTCGATGACCCGGCTGCGGCCGTACGCGCTGCCACCAACATGAGTCGCATTGCCACGCTGCAAGAGCTGCTGGACAACGCCGACGCCGCCCGTCGCGATACCTCGCGACCCTGGCTGCTGGCGCCCATCGACCTGCAGGCAGTCAAGGCCAGCGGCGTGACCTTCGTGGCCAGCATGCTGGAGCGCGTGATCGAGGAACAGGCGCGTGGCGATGCCGGCAAGGCCGAATCGGTACGCAAGGCCATCACGGCCGTGATCGGCGACAACCTCTCCAGCGTGGTGCCAGGCTCGGCCGAAGCGGCGCGCCTGAAGGAAGTGCTGCTGGAACAAGGGGTATGGTCGCAATACCTGGAAGTGGGCATCGGTCCGGATGCGGAGATCTTCACCAAGGCCCAGCCGATGTCCTCGGTGGGTCTGGGCGATGAGGTCGGCATTCATCCCAAGTCGGCCTGGAACAATCCCGAACCGGAAATCGTGCTGGCCATCAACAGCCGCGGCAAGGTGGTCGGCGCCACGCTGGGTAACGACGTCAACCTGCGCGACTTCGAGGGCCGCAGCGCCCTCCTGCTGGGCAAGGCCAAGGACAACAATGCGTCCTGCGCGGTCGGACCTTTCATTCGTCTGTTCGACGCAAACTTTTCAATTGACGACGTGCGTCGCGCCGAACTTACAATGCGGGTCGATGGCACGGAAGGTTTCACGCTCAAGGGCAGCAGCTCGATGTCCATGATCAGCCGCGATCCGCTGCAACTGGTGGAACATGCGATCGGTCCCAATCACCAGTATCCGGATGGCTTGGTGCTGTTCCTGGGCACCATGTTCGCACCGACCCAGGACCGCTTCGGTCCGGGCCAGGGTTTCACCCATCAGGTCGCCGATATCGTCACCATCTCCACTCCCAAACTGGGCGCGCTGGTGAACACCGTCAACTTCAGCGACCAGACTGCACCTTGGACCTTCGGCCTCACTGCGCTGTACAAGAACCTCGCCAACCGTAAACTCGTTTAATCGCAAAGGAACAAGCATGTCCGCATCCACTGGCCGCCTCGCCGGCAAGACCGTCCTCATCACCGCTGCGGCCCAGGGCATTGGCCGCGCCGCCACCGAACTGTTTGCGCGCGAAGGCGCGCGCGTGATCGCCACCGACATCAGCAAGCCGCACCTGGATGAACTGGCCGGCATCGCCGGCGTGGAAACCGATCTGCTGGACGTCACCGATGACGCCGCCATCAAGGCACTGGTGGCCAAGGTGGGCAGCATCGATGTGCTCTTCAACTGCGCCGGCTATGTGGCCGCCGGCAACATCCTGGAATGCGATGACAAGGCCTGGGACTTTTCCTTCAATCTCAATGCCAAGGCCATGTTCCACACCATCCGCGCAGTGCTGCCGGGCATGCTGGCCAAGAAGGCCGGTTCCATCGTCAACATCGCTTCGGCGGCCTCGAGCGTAAAGGGCGTGGCCAATCGTTTCGCCTATGGCGCTTCCAAGGCGGCGGTGGTGGGTCTGACCAAATCGGTGGCGGCCGACTTCGTGGCGCAAGGTATCCGCTGCAATGCGATCTGCCCGGGCACCATCGAATCGCCTTCGCTGAACCAGCGCATCAGCACCCAGGCCAAGGAGACCGGCAAGAGCGAAGAGGAAGTGCGCGCGGCCTTCGTCGCACGCCAGCCCATGGGACGTATCGGCAAGGCCGAGGAAGTGGCGGCGCTGGCGCTGTATCTGGCGTCCGACGAGTCCAACTTCACCACCGGTTCTATCCACATGATCGATGGGGGATGGTCCAACTGAAAGACGAAGATCGGCAACAGGTTTAGTTCGGTCCTCAGGACGGCATGCTTTGGGCATGCCGTTTTTTCTTGCGGGCCTTGTCCTTTGCGCTGGTGTTGATCAGGTTTCTCAATCGAGCGCATCGCGGCATAATGATCGCTTCCTCATTCGTGCTTACAGGCAAGTCCATGTCCCAGGCATCTTCCGCATTTTCTGCCGACACTCTCACTGCCGTCACTTCCGCGCCAATGCTGCTGGGCGAATCGCCCTTGTGGCATGCCGAAGAAGGGGCGCTGTACTGGATCGACATTCCCGGCAAGGCGGTCCACAAGCTGGTACTGGCAACGCAGCAGCACCAGCAATGGGACATGCCGGAAGAACCGGGCAGCATCGTCAAGCATGCGCAAGGCGGGCTGGTGGTCGCGTTGCGCACGGGCATGTTCCATCTCAATACCGGCAATGCTGCGCTGTCGATGTTGCTGGCGGCGCCCTACGATACGGCACACATCCGTTTCAACGATGGCCGCTGCGATGCTTCCGGACGCTTCTGGTGCGGCACGATCTACGAGCCGCGCGATCGGGATGGCGGGACCTTGTATTGCTTCGAGCGTAATGCGCTGCGCGATGCGCATCATGCAGTGGTGACCTCCAACGGCGTGGCCTTCAGCCCGGATCAGTGCTTGATGTATCACGCCAATACGCCGGCACACCGTATCCATGTGTATGACTATGACCTGGCCACCGGACAGACCAGCAACTGCCGCCTGCTGCGCCAGTTCGACAGCGACAAGAGCGCAGCGGATTATGGTGGGCGGCCGGACGGTGCTGCGGTCGATAGCGAAGGCGCTTATTGGTGCGCGATGTTCGAGGGCGGACGGGTGTTGCGCCTGTCGCCGCAGGGCGAGATCCTGCGGGAGATCCGGTTGCCGGCGCGGTGTCCGACCATGGTGGCGTTCGGTGGAGAGGATCTGCGCACGCTCTTCATCACGACCGGGCGCAATGGGCGCAGCGATGCCGAGCTGGCGCAGTACCCGCTGTCCGGCCATGTGTTGGCGATCCGTGTGGAGGTGCCGGGAAGACTTGAGTACAGCTACCGCCCGTGAGTCTGTAGACCGGTTGTGGCAAGGACGCGGCACAATCGTCCACGCGAGTATGCATTTGTGATGATTATGAGAGAATATCGCGTCCCGCGGATGCCTTGGCGTCGCGCCGAATACACGCAAAAATCCTTCTAAACAATTTACGCGCTGAAAGAAACCCCATGACTAAAATGAAGAGCCTGGTTGCCAAGATCGTTTTCGCTGGCGTCGCCGCCATCGCCATCCAATCGCCCAGCTATGCCATCGACGGCATGTCGCTGGAATACGGTACCGGCAACAACACCCAACTGGCCCGTATCGGCGCGCAGTTCAACTGGGGGCCGAACTGGAATTTCTGGCAGTCCAACGGCACCCACATCGGCGGCTACTGGGATCTGTCGCTGGCCGACTGGCGCATGAACCACTACAACAAGACCAATGACAGCGCCAACCTGATCGACCTGGGCTTGACGCCGGTGCTGCGTTTCCAGCGTGACGATGGCAAGGGTTTCTACGGCGAAGCTGGTATCGGCGTGCACCTGTTCTCGAAGCTCTACCGCAACAATGACAAAGTGCTGTCGACCGCATTCCAGTTTGGCGACCATATCGGCGCCGGTTACGTGTTCAGCAACGGCCTGGACCTGGGCATCCGCCTGCAGCACTTCTCCAACGGTGGTATTAAGCAACCTAACGGCGGCGTGAACTTTGCTGTGGCGCGTGTGGCTTATAAGTTCTAAGTTTACGTTCCAGGTGGTACAGATGAAGAAGCCGGCTATGCCGGCTTTTTTATCGTCCATCGCATTCACGGCTTGATCGGAGTTGGGTTGCGGAAGATTGTCGGTTGGATTTTCACCTGTGCATAAATTAACAGCTGCATCGGGCAGCTGAACAGGTGACCTGAGACGAATTTTGTAGCCACCGGGTAAGTGAGTTCTTTATGCTAACGCCAAGGAGAACTCAATGAAGAAGAGATTTACGGACGAACAGATCATCAGCATCTTGCGGGAGGCGGAGAGCAAGGAGATTGCGACGGTAGATCTGTGCAAGCGCCACAACATTACTGAGCAGACCTTTTACCGCTGGAGAAACAAGTTTGGCGGTATGGATGTCTCGGACGCCCGGCGGCTCAGAGAGCTTGAATCGGAGAACGACAAGCTCAAACGCATGGTGGCGGAACAACTGCTGGTGATTGATGGCTTGAAGGAGTTAAGCCGAGAAAAATGATGACCTCCGCGGGCCGGCGCGAAGCGCTGGAAGTCCTTACTCGTCGGGGGCTGTCGCAACGCAAGGCATGTCGTTATCTGGAACTGAGCCGGCGGGTAGCAGGTTATCAGTTGCTACAACCCGAAAAGGATCGGAGCCTGACGCAGCAGCTCATCGCGGCATCGCAAGAGGTCCCTCGCTTCGGCTACCGACGTATGTCTGCCTGGCTGGCCTTGGGCGAGTCCCGAGTGCGACGGCTCTGGAGCGAGCTAAAACTGGGCCTTCCACGAAAGCGGCCTCGCAGGCGTCGATGCGGCAATGATATTCGGCTACCTGGAGCAACCAAGCCCAATTCGGTCTGGAGCTACGACTTTGTTCATGACCAGATGGTGGATGGACGCTCGTTGAAGATGCTGTGCGTGATCGATGAATACACCCGGGAATGCCTGGCCATCGAAGTTGCTGCCAGTTTGCGCTCCCAGGACGTTATCCTGACGCTCTCGCGCTTGATGCGGTTACATGGAAAGCCGGCCTACGTTCGGTCGGACAATGGAGCCGAGTTCACAGCGGCCAAGGTCATGCGATGGCTGCGGGACGCCTCAGTTGGTCCGGCCTTCATTGCGCCAGGCAGTCCATGGCAGAACGGATTCGTGGAAAGCTTCAATGGCAAGCTGCGTGACGAACTGCTTAACCGGGAGTGGTTCCGCAGCCGGGCAGAAGCGAAAGTGCTGATTGAAAGATGGCGTCAGTTCTACAACGAGCGCAGACCGCATAGCGCACATAACTACCAACCTCCAGCTACGGTCCGTCGAGCCTGGTTGGAATCGAATATGATCGACAACCGACTCACTGCCTGATTGGCTACAAATTACCGACGCAGGTCACAGGCTGTGTATAAATCCAATTGATTGTCTTCGGCGGTGGCCTTTGAATCGCGGGCTCGGGCCATTATTCAGCGCTAGCACTCCGTGTGCACTGTGGAGAATTCAGCCGCGTCGCTCGTGCCGCTATATAGGCGGTTTCGGGGCGATATGAAGGAAACGGCCTCTTGCAGCCTGTTGGCGGCCCTCGCGGCGCGCGGCCTGTGGAAATGTTGAAGGAATGCGCGGTTTGACGAGCGCCGATCCTGGCGGATGGCGGGAGTCAGGTTCGCCATCACCCTAAACCTTGATGCTGGCATCCTCAACTCAGCAGCGAACTCCCGGATCAGTGACCAGCCCTGGATTCTGCACGGGTCAGCATGCGCACAAACCGTTCGCCCAAAGCAAAAACCCTCGCTACTTGCGTAACGAGGGTTTTTGGGGGTAACAAGCCTGACGATGACCTACTTTCACACTGGTTGCAGCACTATCATCGGCGCGAAGTCGTTTCACGGTCCTGTTCGGGATGGGAAGGGGTGGTACCAACTTGCTATAGTCATCAGGCATAACTTGTAAAGTCAGTTGCTCTCGATGGAGCAGCAACTGACCCAAACTGGAAGAAGTATTTAGTAGATTCTTGGGTGTGATGCACTAGGGCAAACACAATATATGCTCAACCTGTCTATAACAGAGCTAATGTTATAGGAACAAGCCGCACGGGCAATTAGTATCAGTTAGCTTAACGCATTACTGCGCTTCCACACCTGACCTATCAACGTCCTGGTCTCGAACGACCCTTTAGGGGAATCTAGTTCCCGGGAAGTCTCATCTCAAGGCGAGTTTCCCGCTTAGATGCTTTCAGCGGTTATCTCTTCCGAACTTAGCTACTCGGCAATGCCACTGGCGTGACAACCGATACACCAGAGGTTCGTCCACTCCGGTCCTCTCGTACTAGGAGCAGCCCCCTTCAAACTTCCAACGCCCACGGCAGATAGGGACCAAACTGTCTCACGACGTTTTAAACCCAGCTCACGTACCACTTTAAATGGCGAACAGCCATACCCTTGGGACCGGCTACAGCCCCAGGATGTGATGAGCCGACATCGAGGTGCCAAACTCCCCCGTCGATATGAACTCTTGGGAGGAATCAGCCTGTTATCCCCAGAGTACCTTTTATCCGTTGAGCGATGGCCCTTCCATACAGAACCACCGGATCACTATGTCCTACTTTCGTACCTGCTCGACTTGTCAGTCTCGCAGTTAAGCACGCTTATGCCATTGCACTATTAGCACGATGTCCGACCGTACCTAGCGTACCTTCGAACTCCTCCGTTACACTTTGGGAGGAGACCGCCCCAGTCAAACTGCCTACCATGCACTGTCCCCGATCCGGATAACGGACCAAGGTTAGAACCTCAAACAAACCAGGGTGGTATTTCAAGGTCGGCTCCACAGAAACTAGCGTTCCTGCTTCAAAGCCTCCCACCTATCCTACACAGATTGGTTCAAAGTCCAATGCAAAGCTACAGTAAAGGTTCATGGGGTCTTTCCGTCTAGCCGCGGGTAGATTGCATCATCACAAACATTTCAACTTCGCTGAGTCTCGGGAGGAGACAGTGTGGCCATCGTTACGCCATTCGTGCAGGTCGGAACTTACCCGACAAGGAATTTCGCTACCTTAGGACCGTTATAGTTACGGCCGCCGTTTACTGGGACTTCAATCAAGAGCTTGCACCCCATCATTTAATCTTCCAGCACCGGGCAGGCGTCACACCCTATACGTCCACTTTCGTGTTTGCAGAGTGCTGTGTTTTTATTAAACAGTCGCAGCCACCATTTTATTGCAACCCTTTTGTCCTTCTGGCGCAGGCCAGTCAAACTACTTGGGCGTACCTTATCCCGAAGTTACGGTACCAATTTGCCGAGTTCCTTCTCCCGAGTTCTCTCAAGCGCCTTAGAATACTCATCTCGCCCACCTGTGTCGGTTTGCGGTACGGTCTCGTTAGACTGAAGCTTAGAGGCTTTTCTTGGAACCACTTCCGATTGCTTCGCGAACAAGTTCGCTCGTCTCATACCCTTGAATTACGCTGCCGGATTTGCCTAACAGCCTTCTTCGATACAAAAACCGGGACATCCAACACCCGGACAACCTTCCGCGATCCGTCCCCCCATCGCATCTAACGACGGTGCAGGAATATTAACCTGCTTCCCATCAGCTACGCATCTCTGCCTCGCCTTAGGGGCCGACTCACCCTGCTCCGATGAACGTTGAACAGGAAACCTTGGGCTTACGGCGTGCGGGCTTTTCACCCGCATTATCGCTACTCATGTCAGCATTCGCACTTCTGATACCTCCAGCATCCTTTACAAGACACCTTCACAGGCTTACAGAACGCTCTCCTACCATATCCTTACGGATATCCGCAGCTTCGGTGACTGGCTTAGCCCCGTTACATCTTCCGCGCAGGACGACTCGATCAGTGAGCTATTACGCTTTCTTTAAAGGATGGCTGCTTCTAAGCCAACCTCCTGACTGTTTTAGCCTTCCCACTTCGTTTTCCACTTAGCCAATCTTTGGGACCTTAGCTGGCGGTCTGGGTTGTTTCCCTCTTGACGTCGGACGTTAGCACCCGGCGTCTGTCTCCCAAGCTCGCACTCATCGGTATTCGGAGTTTGCAATGGTTTGGTAAGTCGCGATGACCCCCTAGCCATAACAGTGCTCTACCCCCGATGGTGATACTTGAGGCACTACCTAAATAGTTTTCGGAGAGAACCAGCTATTTCCAGATTTGTTTAGCCTTTCACCCCTATCCACAGCTCATCCCCTAATTTTTCAACATTAGTGGGTTCGGTCCTCCAGTGCGTGTTACCGCACCTTCAACCTGGCCATGGATAGATCATCTGGTTTCGGGTCTACACCCAGCGACTGAACGCCCTATTCGGACTCGATTTCTCTGCGCCTTCCCTATTCGGTTAAGCTTGCCACTGAATGTAAGTCGCTGACCCATTATACAAAAGGTACGCAGTCACCCCTTACGAGGCTCCTACTGTTTGTATGCACACGGTTTCAGGATCTATTTCACTCCCCTTCCGGGGTTCTTTTCGCCTTTCCCTCACGGTACTGGTTCACTATCGGTCGATTACGAGTATTTAGCCTTGGAGGATGGTCCCCCCATATTCAGACAGGATTTCACGTGTCCCGCCCTACTTGTCGCAAGCCTAGTTCCACACCATCGATTTCGCATACGGGGCTATCACCCACTATGGCCGGACTTTCCATTCCGTTTTGCTATCGTTGATGCTAAATCTTGCAGGCTGATCCCATTTCGCTCGCCACTACTTTGGGAATCTCGGTTGATTTCTTTTCCTGTAGCTACTTAGATGTTTCAGTTCGCCACGTTCGCTTCGTTACCCTATGTATTCAGATAACGATGACCTTACGGCCGGGTTTCCCCATTCGGAAATCTGCGGATCAAAGCTTGTTTGCCAGCTCCCCGCAGCTTATCGCAAGCTACTACGTCCTTCATCGCCTGTAATCGCCAAGGCATCCACCATGTGCACTTATTCGCTTGTTCCTATAACGTTAGCCTCTTTTACAAGAGCGTTATATGAAGCGTTGAGTTTTAGCGTTTGCCGTATTCCAAAGTAAGTCTTCTAATTGCTAAGATCACTTCGTAATACTTTGATTGATACAATCACACCCATTTTTACTTTCGCAAGAACCGTAGTCCTGGCGATCGTTTAAATGAATCTTTACTTCTTCCAGATTGTTAAAGAACAAAAACAGCCATTGATCGTAAAAGATCAAACCTAAATCGCTACGTCATACACGCTGACTTAGGTTTGACATTTCTTGGTGGAGGTTGACGGGATCGAACCGACGACCCCCTGCTTGCAAAGCAGGTGCTCTCCCAGCTGAGCTAAACCCCCGAAACCTTGGTGGGTCTGGTTGGGCTCGAACCAACGACCCCCGCGTTATCAACACGGTGCTCTAACCAGCTGAGCTACAGACCCGCTTGGATCAGTATCAGTAGCCAGTCGATGACCTTGTGTCACAGACCGCGCTTCACCAAATAACTGTTCTTAATTTACAGCCGATAAGTGTGGACGCTTAACTTCGTGCGCACTCTAGAAAGGAGGTGATCCAGCCGCACCTTCCGATACGGCTACCTTGTTACGACTTCACCCCAGTCACGAATCCTACCGTGGTGAGCGCCCTCCTTGCGGTTAGGCTACCCACTTCTGGTAAAACCCGCTCCCATGGTGTGACGGGCGGTGTGTACAAGACCCGGGAACGTATTCACCGCGACATGCTGATCCGCGATTACTAGCGATTCCAACTTCATGGAGTCGAGTTGCAGACTCCAATCCGGACTACGATACACTTTCTGGGATTAGCTCCCCCTCGCGGGTTGGCGGCCCTCTGTATGTACCATTGTATGACGTGTGAAGCCCTACCCATAAGGGCCATGAGGACTTGACGTCATCCCCACCTTCCTCCGGTTTGTCACCGGCAGTCTCATTAGAGTGCCCTTTCGTAGCAACTAATGACAAGGGTTGCGCTCGTTGCGGGACTTAACCCAACATCTCACGACACGAGCTGACGACAGCCATGCAGCACCTGTGTGATGGTTCTCTTTCGAGCACTCCCAAATCTCTTCGGGATTCCATCCATGTCAAGGGTAGGTAAGGTTTTTCGCGTTGCATCGAATTAATCCACATCATCCACCGCTTGTGCGGGTCCCCGTCAATTCCTTTGAGTTTTAATCTTGCGACCGTACTCCCCAGGCGGTCTACTTCACGCGTTAGCTGCGTTACCAAGTCAATTAAGACCCGACAACTAGTAGACATCGTTTAGGGCGTGGACTACCAGGGTATCTAATCCTGTTTGCTCCCCACGCTTTCGTGCATGAGCGTCAGTGTTATCCCAGGGGGCTGCCTTCGCCATCGGTATTCCTCCACATATCTACGCATTTCACTGCTACACGTGGAATTCTACCCCCCTCTGACACACTCTAGCCGTGCAGTCACAAATGCAATTCCCAGGTTGAGCCCGGGGATTTCACATCTGTCTTACACAACCGCCTGCGCACGCTTTACGCCCAGTAATTCCGATTAACGCTTGCACCCTACGTATTACCGCGGCTGCTGGCACGTAGTTAGCCGGTGCTTATTCTTCAGGTACCGTCATTAGTTCTGGATATTAGCCAAAACCGTTTCTTCCCTGACAAAAGAGCTTTACAACCCGAAGGCCTTCTTCACTCACGCGGCATTGCTGGATCAGGGTTGCCCCCATTGTCCAAAATTCCCCACTGCTGCCTCCCGTAGGAGTCTGGGCCGTGTCTCAGTCCCAGTGTGGCTGGTCGTCCTCTCAGACCAGCTACTGATCGTCGCCTTGGTAGGCTTTTACCCCACCAACTAGCTAATCAGATATCGGCCGCTCCAGGAGCATGAGGTCTTGCGATCCCCCACTTTCATCCGTAGATCGTATGCGGTATTAGCTAATCTTTCGACTAGTTATCCCCCACTCTAGGGCACGTTCCGATATATTACTCACCCGTTCGCCACTCGCCATCAGGAGCAAGCTCCTATGCTGCCGTTCGACTTGCATGTGTAAGGCATGCCGCCAGCGTTCAATCTGAGCCAGGATCAAACTCTTTAGTTTAATCTCTGTTTTGTGCCATTTCTGGCTACCCCGAAGGGCATCGCTCTCTCAAAATACTGACAGGTAATTTCTTGCGAACTTACCTATATTTCTTGTGAGCATTTAATATTTAAAGTTTCCAGAACCAAGGCTCTGTCGCACTTCATTAAACGCCCACGCTTATCGGCTGTTAATTTTTAAAGATCTGTCTGCCGCAAACGCGCTTGGCGCTGTTTGCATCGCTGCGAATCGTTTTGTTCGTCAGCAGCAGAGAAATGAGATTATGTAGCAGTTTGCTTATCGCGTCAACTACTTTTTTGCGATTCGCTTTAAATTTTTTCGTCTCGCTCAACTTCCGCTTCGACTACTTCCATTTAAAACGCCTTACAACCTGCTTCACACCTCTTTGCTTCGCCGACCTTTGTCGCTCTGTTTTTCAACTTCGCTTCGTGTGTCGCGTCAGCAGGGGGCGAACTATAGCAACGCTCTTCATACCGCGCAAGCACTTTTTGAAGAAAAATCGAAAATAATTTAGCCGGGACGCTTCAAGGCTTTTCTGAATCAGCCTCAAATCCGCTGGAATAGCCCCTTGAATCTCAGGACACGAAGACTCTCTTAAAATAGAGGATAGTCTTATGACCAGTTTTACGACTAGGCAAACCGTGGAGCACATCGAGATTCTGACCGAGCCGGAGCGTCGCAGAAGACGCACGCCCCAAGAAAAAATAGCCATCGTCCAGGAGACCTTGGCTCCTGGAGCTTCCGTATCAGCCGTTGCCAGGCGACACGGGGTGAACGCGAACCAGGTGTTTGGTTGGCGCAAGCAGTACCAGGAAGGCAGTCTGACCGCCGTCAAGGCTGGCGAGACGGTAGTCCCGGCCTCGGAGCTGGCCGCGGCCATCAAGGAAATCAAAGAACTGCAGCGGCTGTTGGGCAAGAAGACCATGGAGAACGAGATTCTGCGCGAGGCCGTCGAATGGGGCCGGTCAAAAAACCTGATTGCGCGCTCGCCCTTGCTGCCGGAGGACGACCAATGAAAGTGGTCTGTGACGTTCTCGGTGTGGCGCGCTCTGCAGTGGCAGTAAAACGAGCCCGGAGCCCGGAATGGCGAGATGGCCGTAGTGCTCGCAAAGTCGGCGACAGCGGCTTGCTCGAAGAGATTGAGCTGTATGTCGCGAGCTTGCCGAGCTATGGCTATCGCCGCATCTGGGCTTTGCTGCGACGTAGCCGGGAATCTCTGGGGCAAGCGTGCGTGAACCATAAGCGGGTCTATCGCGTCATGCGAGAGCACGCGTTGCTGCTGCGCCGACCTGGTGTGAGACGCGACAATCGACGCCACGATGGTCGCGTAGCGGTCAAGCAAAGTAATGCGCGCTGGTGTTCGGACGGCTTCGAATTCCGTTGTGATGACGGGGCTGCATTGAGAGTGACGTTTGCACTGGATTGTTGTGACCGTGAAGCCATCAGCTGGGCGGCCACTACCGGTGGGCATAGCGGGGATGTCGTGCGCGACGTGATGCTGGCCGCCGTGGAGCAGAGGTTTGGAAGCACGCAGACTCCACAGGTGATTGAATGGCTCAGCGACAACGGCTCGGCCTACATCGACCATCGCACACGCAGCTTCGCTCGCGAGCTGGGATTGGAGCCCTTGACCACGCCCGTGCGCTCGCCACAGAGTAACGGCATGGCGGAGCGGTTCGTAAAAACGATGAAGCATGATTACATCGCCTTCATGGACAAGCCCGATGTGCCTACGGCGCTCACGCATCTGGCCTCTGCCTTCGAGCAATACAATGAGCGCCATCCGCACAAGGCCCTGAAATACCGCTCGCCTCGCGAGTTCAGACGGGCTGCAGCATCAGTAACTTAACGATGTCTGAGTGTCCTGAATTGCGGGGGCAACTACATCCGCTACTGGCGTGGCTTTGCGGCCGATATGAAGAAATCGTAAATCATTCAGAAAAAAGGGCCGCCCTGACGGGCGCCCCTTTCTACGGCATGAAAAGAGAAGTGATCAAGCGTTCTTGAACACCGCCGGCCGCTTTTCCAGAAAGGCCTTCATGCCCTCCTTCTGGTCTTCAGTAGCAAAGCAGCTATAGAAGAGCGCGCGTTCATACTTCATCCCCTCGGACAGCGTAGTCTCATAGGCCCGGTTGACCGAATCCTTCACCATCATCGCCACCTGGCGCGGCATCTCGGTAATGGTCACGGCGGCCGCCATGGCTTCTTCCATCAGCTTGTCCGCCGGCACGATGCGCGACACCAGTCCGGCCCGCTCGGCCTCCTCGGCATCCATCATGCGCGCCGTCAGCGCCAGATCCATGGCCTTGGACTTGGAGACCGCCCGCGGCAGGCGCTGCGTACCACCGGCCCCGGGGATGATGCCCAGCTTGATCTCCGGTTGCCCGAACTTCGCATTGTCGGCCGCGATGATGAAGTCGCACATCATCGCCAGCTCACAGCCGCCACCCAGCGCGTAACCCGCCACCGCCGCAATCACCGGCTTGCGGATGCGGCGCAGGGTCTCCCAGTTGCGGGTGATGAATTCGCCATTGAAGACATCCATATAGTCAAACCCGGCCATCACGCTGATGTCCGCCCCCGCCGCAAATGCCTTCTCGCTGCCGGTGACGATGATGCAGCCGATCCCGTCGTCGGCGTCGAAGGCCAGCAAGGCCGTGCCCAGCTCGCTCATCAGGTCGTCGCTCAGGGCATTGAGCGCCTTGGGACGGTTCAGGCGGATCAGGCCAACCTTGTCGTGGGTCTCGACCAGGATGTTTTGGTAGCTCATAGCAGGTCTCCTTCTTATGAATGAATCGGCAATCCGGCCGGACGTGGCAGCAGCCGGCACGGCGAACCGCAAGAATAAGCGAAAAATAATGCGCCAGTCCGACCTGGCGCAATGACTGCCCAGAATTTCAGGCGGGCAAGGCACCTCGGGTCTATATTGGAGTCATCCCTCAAGCGCCCTGCGGCGCCTTTCTTATCCCGATAAAAGGAGGCCATCATGTTCAAGACCATACTCGTGCCCACCGACGGCTCCGACCGTTCGAACAAGGCCATTGCCACTGCGGTGGACTACGCCAGACACTGCGGCGCAAGCATCATCGGCATCTCGGTGGCCGAGCCGTATCCTTTCTCGCCCTTGGCCGAAAGCTCGATGGCCATCGATCCTGCCCTCTATGAAGAAAACGTCAAGACCCTGGCCAACCAGCACATCAAGAAGATCGCCGACGCTGCGGCAGCGGCCGGCGTTCCCTGCCAGACCGAGATCGTGATGTCCTTCAACCCTGATGAAGAAATCATCAAGGCGGCGCAACTGCACGGCTGCGACGCCATCTTCATGGCTTCCCACGGACGCAGCGGGCTCTCGCGCATCTTCCTGGGCAGCAAGACGCAGAAGGTGCTGACCCATTCCACCATCCCGGTGCTGGTACTGCGCTGAACCCGGCCGTCATCGGTAAAAAAGCCTGATCCCTCGGCAGGATCAGGCTCAGGTTGATGACGAACCCCGTGTTTTCGGACACGGGGTTTTGTTTTTCAGCGCAGGTAATTTGCAGATGGTCGATGGCGCAGAAGCCAAGCAATGCGCTCATTTTTCTCTGTAGCCACTTTTGTACGCTGGCATAGGCGTTCAAGCCCGGTAAAAGCGCGCGCAAGCGCGCCACCAGCAGGGCAATCTTCTTCATGTTCTGGGCCGCCGCCGCCAACAAGCACTGCTCGGCGACCTTGCGCAAGCCGCGCATGCGGGCATAGCGATGTCCGTGCAATTGCTTGGCGTCAGCGAAACTGCGTTCTACCGTTTCCTTGCGTCTGGCATAGATGCGCTTGCCCCATTCGGTACGACGCCGATCATCCACCTTCTCCTTGGAACGCTCCCACACATGGCGCGTCACCACCTTGACCGCATTGGCGCTATTGGTGCATTGCTCGCGTACCTTGCAGCCCCGGCATTGTTCAGGCTTGGATTTGTATTCCCGATACCCCTGCCGATTGGTGGTGCTGTAGTGCAAGGACTGGCCCTGCGGGCAGATGTATTCGTCACGGTAGGCGTCGTACTCATACTCCCTTTTAAAGAATGTCCCCGGCTTGTGGTTGGGTGTGCGGTAGCCCATCACGCCGCTGATCTCGCGATTCTCCAGTCCCTGGCAGACGGCCGGTGTGAAATAGCCAGCATCCAGGCCAACGGCCTGTACATCAAATCCGAACGTCTGGCGCTGACGATCCAGGCGTGCCAGATAAGGTTGACTGTCATGGACTGAGGCGGGCGTGACATGGGTATCGGTAATGATGCAATGCTTGGCATCGACGGTGCGGTGATCCAGGTAGAAGAAGCCCTTGGGCTTGTCGTCGCGCACCATGTAGCCGCTCTCGGGATCGGTGCGACTAACCTTGATCTCTTTGGTGGGCGGCTCATCATCATCGTCGCGCTTGAGCGGCTTCTTGCCATGCTCGGCACGGTCGATATCCACAGCCGCATCCAGTTCGGCCAGATAGGCCGAGGGTGTCTGGGTAACTTGAACGTAGTCGAACTTGTTCTTGTTGGCGTTGGCCTTGAGGTGGGTGCTGTCGCTGTAGAGCACGCGGCCATCGACCATGCCGCGTCCAATGGCCTGGCGCACGATCTCGTCGAAGATCTCTTGATAGACGGTGGTATCAATGAAGCGGCGGCGCCGGTTCTGGGAGAAGGTGGAGGAGTCCGGCACCTTGTCGGTCAGACGGAATCCGGCAAACCAGCGATAGGCCACGTTGACCTGGACCTCGCGGATGAGCTGGCGCTCGCTGCGGATACCGAAGAGGTAGCCGATGAACAAGAGCTTGAAGAGTACCACCGGGTCCAGTGCCGGGCGGCCATTGTCGGCGCAATACAGATGCGCCACCTTCTCGCGGATGAACTCGAAATCCACCGCCGCGTCGATCTTGCGCAGCAGATGGTCCTTGGGCACGAGCATCTCGATGGTCACCATCTCTAACTCGTGCTGGGCGGCTGTCGGTTTTTTGAGCATGACCGATTAAACAACAAAGCCTTGGCTCTCGCCAAGGCTTTGTCATCAATCTGAGCCTGATCCCTCGGCAGGATCAGGCTTTTTCAATTGCATCAAGGCAACTTCAAGGGGTCAGTTGCCACCAGAAGGCGTCATCCCCTTGGGCAACAGCACCCACATCATGCCGCGCTGCTTCATGGCCCCGGCGCGATCCTCGGCCTCATCGCCAAAGCCCCAGAAATAGTCGGCACGCACCACGCCACGAATGGCCCCACCCGTATCCTGCGCCACCACCAGCCGCTGCAGCGGACGATCGCTGTTGGGCAAAGTGGTCGACAGGAACACAGGTGCGCCCAGCGGCACATGCTGCGGGTCGATGGCGATGGAACGCTGGGGGGTCAGCGGGATGCCCTGGGCGCCCTTCGGTCCCTTGGAAGGATCGGGCAGCTTTTCTTCCTTGAAGAAGACATAGCTGGGATTGGCATTGAGCAACTCTTCCTTGCGCGCCGGATTGGCCTGGACCCAGGCCTTGATGTTCTGGGCCGAGGCCTGGGACAGCTCCATCTCGCCCTTGTCCACCAGGTAGCGCCCGATGGATTTGTAGGGACGCCCGTTCTGGTCCGCATAAGCCAGGCGGATGGTTTCGCGCGACTCCGGCAGATACACGCGGCCCGAACCCTGCACCTGCAGGAAGAACGCCTCCACCGGATCATCCACCCAGACGATTTCCTTGCCGGCCAGGCTATTGCCCTGCATCAACTCGGCGCGGGTCGGATACGGCACCACCTTGCGTCCGACCACCTTGCCGCGCAGGCGCAGGTTCTTCAGCTCCGGATAGACGCTGGCCAGGTCGATGGTCAGCAGATCATCCGGCGCCTGGTACAGCGGTGTCTGGTAAGGCCCGCCACGGCGACGCGCGCCGCGCAGCAGCGGTTCGTAGTAGCCGGTCACCAGCCCGGTATCGGTGCCATCCGGATTGAACAGCTGCCAGGGCGTGAAATAGGTCTCGAAGTACTGGCGCAGGAAGCCCAGGTCATTGGCATTGACCTGCTGGGCCGCACTGCAGGCCGCGCGCCACTCGGGCTTTCTGATCATGACCGAGCAGGAAGACTGCACGGCCGGCCAGGCTTCGCGCAGGTCGTCGTTGTTCCAGCCGGGCAACTGGGCAAAGGTGGTGGCGCGCATGGCCGGCCCCGGCTGGACGACCGGCTTGGGCGCCGACTCGCTCGGAGCGGGCGTAGTCAGCGGCGTGGTCTGGCAGGCCGCCAGCAGGACGGCGACCGAGACCGCCATTGCAGGTACACTGAGACGCCGCAGCGCCGAAAGCTTGGCAAAACGATTCAATGACATCGGAGACAAATTCATGTTGTGGTTGATCCTGGAAGCTTGCGCCGCCTTCTTCGTGCTGGTCTTCATCGTCTGGTGGACCATGTTCTCGGGCCGCAAGGAACACGATGGCCGGCCCGTCAGCGCGAAGCAGAAAGAGCAGCAGCAAGCGCGAGAGACGACAGACAGCGACCCGCGCTGAAAAATCCGCCGCCCGGTTTCAGGAAGAAAAATTCAGTGCAAGGTGCGCGGCAGTGAAAGTACGAACTCGGGAATGCGCACATCAAACTGCTCGCCATCCTCGGCCACGCAGAAATATTCACCATGCATGCTGCCCTGGGGAGTATTGAGCGAAGTGCCGCTGGTGTATTCGAACTGTTCGCCCGGCTGCAGGAATGGCTGGTGCCCGACCACGCCCAGGCCGCGCACTTCCTGCACGTGGTTGTTGGCGTCGGTGATGACCCAATGACGCGAGATCAGCTGGGCCGGCACCGTGCCGCTGTTGACGATGCTGATCGCATAGGCGAACACGTAATGCGAACGCGATGGATCGGATTGTTCCTCCAGGTACTGGGTCTTGACCGTCACCGTGAACTCATACGCTGCCATGGGGTTTCCTGTGTTGTGAAGAGGGGCCGTCGCGCGACCATCCCGGATTGCACACGAATTCCGCAAGCAGCGCAAGCCGATGCGTTCCGTCTGCCCTTTCAGGGCTCCGACCAGCTCATCGGCCGGGCCGGTGCGCGGCGCAGCAAGGTAGAATAGCGGCTTTGCCGCCTCCGCGCCTGCGCCCGGCGGGCAACTGTCGATTCAGCCATCCTTTCTTTACAGCCATGCCGACCTACCGTATCGCCCCCAGCATCCTGTCCGCCGATTTTGCCCGCCTGGGTGAAGAAGTGCGCAATGTCGTCGCCGCCGGCGCCGATTTCATCCACTTCGACGTGATGGACAACCACTACGTCCCCAACCTGACCATCGGCCCGCTGGTCTGCGAAGCCATCCGTCCGCACGTGCAGGTGCCCATCGACGTGCACCTGATGGTCAAGCCCGTGGACCGCATCATCCCCGACTTCGCCAAGGCCGGCGCCAACCTGATCACCTTCCACCCGGAAGCCTCCGAGCACATCGACCGCTCCCTGCAACTGATCCGCGACAACGGCTGCAAGGCCGGCCTGGTGTTCAACCCCGGCACGCCCCTGCACTACCTGGATCACGTGATGGACAAGCTGGACATGGTGCTGATCATGTCGGTCAACCCCGGTTTCGGCGGCCAGTCCTTCATTCCGGAAGCCCTGAAGAAGATCGCCGAAGTGCGCCGCCGCATCGATGAATCCGGCCGCGACATCCTGCTGGAAGTCGATGGCGGCATCAAGATCGAGAACATCGCCGCCGCCGCCCGCGCCGGTGCCGATACCTTCGTGGCCGGTTCAGCCATCTTCGGCAAGCCGGACTACAAGGCCGTCATCGACGCCATGCGCGCCGAGCTGGCCCAGGTCTGATCCCACCCCTTCGCCAGACGCATCAACCACGAGGTTTCCAGAGCATATGAAGAATCTGACCAATATCAAGGCCGCCATCATCGACCTCGACGGCACCATGCTGGATACGGCGGCCGACTTCCATGTGGCGGTCAATCGCATGCGTGAAGAATTGGGACTGACGCCACTGTCCCAGGAAACTATCGTCAACTTCGTCGGCAAGGGGACCGAGAACCTGATCCGCCGCGTGCTGGCCGTGGACTATGCCGAAGATGAAGCGGCGCAGTACTTCCAGCAAGCGCTGGACAGCTATACCGAGCATTACCTGGCAATCAACGGCGACTATTCCTCGCTCTACCCGGGCGTGATCGAGGGCCTGCAAGCCCTGCGTGGCAAGGGCCTGCGCCTGGCCTGCGTGACCAACAAGCCGCTGGCCTTTGCCGTGCCGCTGCTGCAGAAGAAGGGCCTGCGCGATTTCTTCGAGATCGTCTATGGCGGTGATTCCTTCCCCAGGAAGAAGCCCGATCCCATGCCCTTGCTGCAAGTCTGCAAGGATTTCGCCCTGGAACCGGCGCAGGTGGTGGCCATCGGCGACTCCAGCAACGATGCCCAGGCGGCCCGCGCGGCGGGATGCCGTGTCCTGAATGTTCCGTATGGATACAACCACGGTGAATCTATACACGACGTCGATTCGGATGGTATAGTTTCGACGCTTGTAGAAGCAGCGCAGCAAATCTCGGTGGACTGACACCCTCTCAGGCCACCGGTCGATAGACCGAAGATCCAACCGCGACCCCACATCAATGTTTCGCAACAACAAACGTACCGCTCAACCGACAGCCGCCCCTGAGGCCTGGCTGTGGCGACGCTGGCAATTCCAGGCTCGGTAAATGACGCCTGGACCTGGCCGCACCTGCGTGCCGGGTCGTTTGTTGTAGTACCCGCATCCCCCGTATTTCCCTTAACGACACCGCTGACGAGAGTCCGCAGCTGTCCACGGTCATCGTGTGCATCGCGCATTGCGCCTGCGCACCGCCAGTGGGCAGGCCCGCGTACCCTACAATGGCGGTCTGGAGTGAAACATGACCGAACTCGAATTCAAATCGCTGGCCGCCGAAGGCTACAACCGCATCCCCCTGATCGCCGAAGCCTTCGCCGACCTGGAAACGCCGCTCACGCTCTATCTCAAGCTGGCGCAGAGCCACAACACCGGCAAGAACACCTTCCTGCTGGAGTCGGTGGTGGGGGGCGAGCGCTTCGGCCGCTATTCCTTCATCGGCCTGCCCGCCTCGACCAAGATCCGCTGCAGCGGCAAGCAGATCGAAGTGCTGAAAAATGACGTGGTGATCGAAACCGCCGAAGGCAATGCGCTGGAATTCATCGCCCAGTATCAGTCCCGCTTCAAGGTCGCCATCCGCCCCGGCATGCCGCGCTTCTGCGGCGGCCTGGCCGGCTACTTCGGCTATGACGCCGTGCGCTACATCGAAAAGCGCCTGGAAGACAGCGCGCCCAAGGATACCCTCGGCCTGCCCGACATCCAGCTGCTGCTGACCGAAGAACTGGCCGTCATCGACAATCTTTCCGGCAAGCTCTATCTGATCGTCTACGCCGACCCCACCCAGCCGGAAGCCTTCTCCCGTGGCCGACAGCGACTGCGCGACCTGCGCGCCATGCTGCGACGACCGGCCGATGCGCCCGTCACCACCGGTTCGGTGCGTACCGAAACGATCCGCGAATTCCCCAAGGACGAATACCTCAAGGCCGTCGCCCGCGCCAAGCAATACGTGATGGCCGGCGACCTGATGCAGGTGCAGATCGGCCAGCGCCTGAAGAAATCCTACGTCGACTCGCCGTTGATGCTGTACCGCGCGCTGCGCTCGCTGAACCCTTCGCCTTACATGTACTTCTACAACTTCGGCGATATGCAGATCGTCGGCGCCTCACCCGAAATCCTGGTGCGCAACGAATCCATCGGCGAAGACCAGAAGAAGATCACCATCCGCCCGCTGGCCGGCACCCGTCCGCGCGGCTCCACCATCGAACGCGATGAACAGCTGGCGCGCGAACTGCTGGCCGATCCCAAGGAAATCGCCGAACACGTGATGTTGATCGACCTGGCCCGCAACGACATCGGCCGCATCGCCACCACCGGCAGCGTCAAGGTCACCGACCAGATGGTGATCGAGAAATATTCCCACGTGCAGCACATCGTCTCCAACGTCGAGGGCATCTTGAAGCCCGGCATGTCCAATCTGGATGTGCTCAAGGCCACCTTCCCGGCCGGCACCCTGTCGGGCGCGCCCAAGGTGCGTGCGATGGAAATCATCGACGAGCTGGAACCCACCAAGCGCGGCATCTATGGTGGCGCCTGCGGCTATCTCTCCTTCGGCGGCGAGATGGATGTGGCCATTGCGATCCGTACCGGCGTCATCAAGGATGGCACGCTGTATGTGCAGGCGGCTGCCGGCATCGTGGCCGACTCGGTGCCGGAAATGGAATGGGAAGAAACCGAAAACAAGGCGCGTGCCGTACTGCGCGCTGCTGAACAAGTGCAAGATGGCCTGGACGGAGAAATCTAAATGCTGCTGATGATCGACAACTACGACTCCTTCACCTACAACCTGGTGCAATACTTCGGCGAGCTGGGCGAAGAGGTGCTGACCATCCGCAATGACGAGATCACGCTGGATGACATCAAGAAACTGAACCCGGAACGCATCTGCCTCTCCCCCGGCCCCTGCAGCCCCAAGGAAGCCGGCATCTGCGTGGACCTGCTCAAGGAATTTTCCGGCAAGCTGCCCATCCTCGGCGTCTGCCTGGGCCATCAGGCCATCGGTGAAGCCTTCGGCGGCAACATCATCCGCGCCAAGCAGGTCATGCATGGCAAGACTTCCAAGATCGCGCACACCGGTGTGGGCGTCTTCAAGGACCTGCCCACGCCTTACACGGTGATCCGCTACCACTCGCTGGCCATCGAACGCGCCACCCTGCCGGATTGCCTGGAAGTGACCGCCTGGACCGACGATGGCGAGATCATGGGTGTGCGCCACAAGGAGTTCGATCTGCAAGGCGTGCAGTTCCACCCCGAGTCCATCCTCTCCGAGCACGGTCACGCCCTGCTCAAGAACTTCCTGACCGGCAGCGCCCACGGCTGAGGCCATCACAACAAGACGAGACACGACATGTCCATCACTCCGCAAGAAGCGCTGCTGCGCTGTATCGAACATCGCGAAATCTTCCACGATGAAATGCTCACGCTGTTCCGCCAGATCATGGGTGGCGAGATGTCGCCAGTCATGATCGCAGCGCTCACGATGGGCCTGCGCGTGAAAAAGGAAAGCATCGGCGAGATAGCCGCCGCCGCCCAGGTCATGCGCGAGTTCGCGACCAAGGTGCCGATGGCCGACACCACCGGCCTGCTCGACATCGTGGGCACCGGCGGCGATGGCGCGCATACCTTCAATATTTCCACGGCTTCCATGTTCGTCGCCGCTGCGGCCGGTGCGCGCGTGGCCAAGCATGGCGGGCGCAGCGTATCGTCCTCATCCGGCAGCGCCGACGTGCTCGAAGCCCTGGGTGCAGACATCAACCTGCAACCCGAGCAGGTGGCGCAATCGATCGCCCGGACCGGCATCGGCTTCATGTTCGCCCCCAACCACCATGCCGCGATGAAGCATGCCGCGCCGGTGCGCAAGGAACTGGGCGTGCGCACCATCTTCAACATCCTCGGTCCGCTGACCAATCCGGCCGGGGCGCCCAATATCCTCATGGGGGTGTTCCATCCGGATCTCGTGGGCATCCAGGTGCGCGTACTGCAACGCCTGGGCGCGCAGCACGCCATCGTGGTCTGGGGCCGCGACAACCTGGATGAAGTCACGCTGGGCGGCGCCACCATGGTGGGAGAGCTCATCAATGGCGAGATCCGCGAATACGAAATCCATCCGGAAGACTTCGGCCTGTCCATGTTTGCCAGCCGCAACCTGCAGGTCGCCAATGCCGCCGAATCGAAGGAAAAGATCTTTGAAGCCCTGCGCGGGGAACCCGGTCCGGTCTGCGACATCGTAGTCATCAATGCCGCCACCGCCCTGTACGCGGCAGGTGTGGCACCCTCCATTGCCGAGGGGATTGCCACCGCGCGCGCCACCATCGCCTCGGGCGCCGCCCGTGCCAAGCTGGAGCAGTTCGTGCAGATCACGCGCCAGCTTGGCGGCAAACACTGAAACCGACAAGGAGCCCCATGTCCGACATCCTCAACAAGATCCTCGACGTCAAGGCCGAGGAAGTGCGTCTGGCCAAGAAGCAGCGCGACCTCGCCAGTCTGCGCCGCGATGTGGAAACCGACAGCGAATTGCGCTCGGAACTGCGCAACTTCGAAGACAGCCTGCGCGGCAAGATCGCCAACGGCCAGGCCGGCGTGATCGCCGAAGTCAAGAAGGCCTCGCCCTCCAAAGGCGTGATCCGTCCCGACTTCAAGCCGGCCGAGATCGCCGTGAGCTATGCCGAACATGGCGCGGCCTGCCTGTCCGTACTGACGGATGAACAATTCTTCCAGGGCTCGCCGGACTACCTCAGACAGGCGCGCGCCGCGTGCGCCCTGCCGGCGCTGCGCAAGGATTTCATGATGGATCATTACCAGATCTATCAGGCCCGCTCCTGGGGGGCGGACGCCATCCTGCTGATCGTGGCGGCCCTGGACCACGGCCTGATGGCCGAGCTGGAAGCCTGCGCCCATGAACTGGGCATGAGCGTGCTAGTGGAAGTACACGACAGCGCCGAGCTGGATGCCGCCCTGAAGTTGAAGACGCGCCTCTTGGGCATCAACAACCGCAACCTGCGCACCTTCGAGACCACGCTCGACACCACGCTGAACCTGCTGCCCCGCATTCCGCCGGAAAAACTGGTGGTCACCGAATCGGCCATCGCCACGCCGGATGACGTCAAGCGCATGCGCGACGCCGACGTGCACGCCTTCCTGGTCGGCGAAGCCTTCATGCGCGCCCCTGAACCGGGTGTGGAGCTGGCACGGCTGTTCGCCTGAGCCCACTTTCCGCCCATAAAAAACCTCGCCCGGTATTGCCCAGGGCGAGGTTTTTTTACGTCTTGCCGGCGCTCAGCGCTTGCCTTGCGCTGCGCGCATGCCACCACCGATATTGCTGCCGGCATCCGGCGCCAGACCGCGATAGCCGATCACCGAGATCAATGTCACTACGCCGGCCATCGCAAAGGCCCACTGAAAATCACCCAGCGTGAAATGCGCAGAGCCGGTATCGATCTGCTCACCACGCAGCGCCGCCGCGATACGCAAGGCCAGCGCGCCGAAGGCGATGCCCATGCCGATGGTCATTTGCTGCGCCACGCTCCAGAGCGTGCTGGCCGAGGATTTGCGGGCATCGCTGATATCCGCATAGGCCAGCGTGGCCAGGGTAGAAAATTGCATCGAGCGCGACAGCCCGTAGCAGAAGATCACGCCAAGAATCACCGGCAAGGGCATGCCAGGCGTGAGCAAACCGCACACGATGATGAGGCAGCCCGCGATGGCCGCATTGTTGACCGCCACGCGGCGAAAACCGAAGCGCTGCAGGATGCGCGTAGTGAACGCCTTCATGCCCAGATTGCCCAGTGCGGTGGCCAGCAACAGCAAACCCGACTGGAAGGCAGTCAGGCCGAAACCGATCTGGAACATCAGCGGCATCAGATAAGGCACCGCATCCACGCCGATGCGCGTGAGCGAACCGGTGAGCACCGTCACCGAATAGGTCGGAATGCGCAGGTTGGAAAAATCCAGCAGCGGATGTTCGATGCGCTGCATGTGGCGCCACGCGCAGTAGCCGAGCACCACGCCCAGCGCCACGAAACCGAGCGCCACCTTGATGTTGGATTCCATGTGGCTGGCGATTTCGGTGCCATACAGCAGCGAGGTCAGCGCCGCGCCCGAGAGGATGAAACCGGTCACGTCCAGCGGTCGCTTGTCGTGGCCATGTTCATTGCGCACCACCATCATCACCGCGGCAAAGGCCGCAAGACCGAACGGTACGTTCATCAGGAAGATCCAGTGCCACGAGGCATACGTCGTAATGAAACCGCCGATGGAAGGCCCCACCACCGGCGCCACGATGGCCGGCCAGGTGATGGTGGCGATGGCTTTCATGAGGCGGTCCTTGCCGGTACTGCGCACCACGATCATGCGCCCGACCGGCACCATCATCGCGCCCCCGAGTCCCTGCAGCACGCGCGCCGCCGTGAACTCCCACACGTTCTGTGAAAAACCGCACAGCACCGACGCCAGCGTGAAGATCGCAATGGCCATGCCGAACACCGTGCGCGAACCGAAGCGGTCCGCCACCCAGCCGCTGACGGGAATGAACACGGCCAGCGTCAGCATGTAGGCCGTCATGCCCAGGCTCAGCTCATTGGGTCCGATCCCGAAGGACTGCGCCATCTGCGGCAAGGCCGTGGCGATGATGGTGGTGTCGAGATACTCCATGAAGAAAGTCGCCGCCACGATGTAGGGCAACATGCGCACGCGTGCATCGGCCAGGCTGTTGTCGTTGGTTCCCACGGTGTTTGCGCCTCTGTCGTTTCTGGTTGGACCATGCGAAACGCCGGCACAGGCCGGCGCTCGCAGAAGAGAATATTCAAATTCCCCGAATCATCCAAATTATCTATATTGTTTAAATCATTTACATCAATAGAACTTCAGGAAATGCATCAGCATCTGTATGACGATGATGCCGCCGATCAGCCCGCCGCCGAAATAGACGATCACGCCCAGCAGCATGTTGGTGCGCCGCTGCTCGGCCAGCAGCTTGCGGATCAGCTCGGTGTTCTGCGGCTGGTTCTCGCCTTCGGTATAGCGCGTCAGTGCCTGGTGCGCCAGGCGCGGCAGTTCCGGCAGCAGGCGGCTGTAGCGCGGCACTTCCACCTTCAGCTGCTCGACGAATCCGCGCCAGCCGATCTGCTCGCTCATCCAGCGTTCCAGATAAGGTTTGGCAGTCTTCCACAGATCTAGATCGGGATCGAGCTGGCGGCCCAGGCCCTCGACGTTGAGCAGCGTCTTCTGCAGCAGCACCAGTTGCGGCTGCACTTCCACGTTGAAACGGCGCGAGGTCTGGAACAGGCGCAGCAGCACCTGGCCGAAGGAGATGTCCTTCAGCGGACGGTCGAAGATCGGTTCGCAGCAGGCACGCACGGCGGCTTCGAGTTCATCGACGCGGGTTTCCTTGGGTGCCCAGCCGGATTCGATATGGGCCTCGGCCACGCGCTTGTAGTCGCGGCGGAAGAAGGCCAGGAAATTCTGCGACAGGTAATCCTTGTCGAAATCATTGAGCGTGCCGACGATGCCGAAGTCCAGCGCGATGTAACGGCCAAAGCTCTCCGGTGCCACCGACACCAGGATGTTGCCCGGATGCATGTCGGCATGGAAGAAGCCATCGCGAAACACCTGGGTGAAGAAAATCTCCACGCCATCGCGCGACAGCTTGGCCAGGTCCACCCCTTCGGCGCGCAGGCGCTCGGTTTGCGAGATGGGGATGCCCACCATGCGCTCCATCACGATGACCGACGGTGAACAATAATCCCAATACATCTCCGGCACCATCAACAGCGTGGACTCGGCGAAGTTGCGGCGCAGCTGGCTGGCGTTGGCGGCTTCGCGCATGAGGTCCAGCTCGTCGTGCAGGTACTTGTCGAACTCGCCCACGACTTCCTTGGCCTTCAGGCGCCGGCCGTCTGCCCACAGGCGTTCCAGCCAGTCGGCGGCCACGTGCATCAAGCCGATGTCGTGATCGATGATGTCGCGCATGCCGGGACGCAGCACCTTCACGGCCACATCCTTGCCATCCTTCAGGGTGGCGAAGTGGACCTGCGCAATCGAGGCCGAGGCCACCGGAGTGCGCTCGAAGCTGGCGAAGAGCTGATCCGGATGCGCACCCAGCGATTTCTCGATCTGCCTGACTGCCAGTTCCGAATCGAAGGGCGGCACGCGATCCTGCAGCAGGGTCAGTTCGTTGGCGATGTCGGGTGGCATCAGGTCGCGCCGGGTCGAGAGCACCTGACCGAACTTGATGAAGATGGGTCCGAGGTCTTCCAGCGCGCGGCGCAAACGCTCGCCGCGTGGCGCGGAGAGGTCGCGCCAGAAGAAGACGCGGTTGATGATGCGGGCGATGCGCGGCGGCGCGAATTCGAAGGCGATGATTTCATCCAGGCCATACAGGATGGCCACGCGGATGATCTTGAGCAGACGCATGGAACGCAGCAGCATTTAACGACGCTCCAGTTTTTCGATACGCTTGGACAGGCGTTCCAGGTCATCGCGCAGGCGCACGACGTCGGCAGAAAAATCCTGCAACTGGCGGGGGCGGATCAGCATCGGTTGTTCTTCCAGGAAATACTCGGCAAGGTTTTCGGTCAGCTTGCGCTGGGTAGTGCGGGCGGCCTCGAACAGGCCGCGCGCACCGGAGACGATACGGGTGGCAGCGACATCGCCGACCACGCGGGAGAGATCATCCTCGGCATCCCAGCGCAGCTTCTGGCTCAATTGCGAAATGGCATTGGCGAAATCGGCATCGCCCTCCAGCTTGACGTAGGAGACCGCACGCTCGCGGTTGGCGGCAATGAGCGGCAGGTCGGAAAGCTTCAGGCGGATCGTGACGTTGGCGGGCGCATCGGCCGGCACATCCTGCAGATAGCCATCACCGGTCACCTTCAGGCGCAGCGGCATGACACCGGTATCGATGCAGGCCACCTTGCCGGCGTGGGCGATGAGCGTGTCGCGCGCCCAGGGCTCCTGTGCCAGCAGATGGTTGATCACCGCGGCGGCAGGTTTCATGGGGTCGAGGGCAAGGGTGGATGGATCGGGCAGCACGGACATGGATTCCAGAATCGGGTTGGGCCAGAGGCTAAGGTATGGGTACGCAGGAGCAGAACAATTCACCCCCGCAAAAACAAAACCGCCCGCAAAAGCCGGGCGGTTTCAAGTGTACCAGCTTGGCGCGCCGGCAAGGTCCGGGTACTGCGTGTTGCTTGATCCAGCGCGCCTTGCCGGGGCATCAGCGTGATCAGACCTGCTGGATACCCGCCAGCACCCAGCCGCCGCTGCCGTTGAGCGGCTTGGACAGATTCCAGATCTCGGCGAAGGGTTCGGCCGAGGCATCCGGCGCTTCCTTGATCAAGCCCTGGAAGCGCACCGTGGCCAGGTAATCGAAGGCCATGGTCTCGATGCCCAGCAATTGCGCATCGAGCTGCACGACATCGGTGGCATTGGGCGCGGCACCGCGTTCGGTCAGTTGCATGCGCAATTCAGCAAACATCTCGGGCGTGGTGAATTCGCGGATGTCGTTGACGTCGGCGCGATCCCAGGCCGCCTGCAGGCGGATGAAATACGTCTTGGCATTGCGCACGAAGCCCGCCGTATCAAAGCCTTCGGGAATGCCCCATTGCTGGATCTGCGCCGGCTGGGCCGTGCCACCGTAACCACTGCCTTGCAGGGCAGCGGGCGACGCGTGCGGGACAGCCGGAGGCGTATTGATGTCGCGCAGGCCCGAACCGATCTCGGGCGTGGCACCGACGGCGCTGCCGATGGGGCTCACGCCCGGCGTCGGCGTGGCATAGGCCGGATTGTTGTTCTGCGCCTCGCGGCCACGGGCAAACAGGCGGATCAGGAAGATCACCGCCGCGCACAGCAGCGCGATGGTCAGCAGCGAACCCAGCATGCCGCCGAATGCGCCACCGATACCGAAGTGCGACATCAGCGCACCGAGACCGAAGCCCAGCAGCGCACCGCCCAGCATATTGCGCCACGGGCTGGCGGGCTTGGGCAGGGGTGCGCTTTGCGGTGCGGCGGCCGGTGCCGAGGGACGATAAGGCGTCGCCGACGGTTGGCTATAGGACGGCGAAGACGGCGCGGAAGGCGCCGCCTGGCGCGAGTAATTGGAGGATTGCTTGCCGAAGGAACCACCGCCACCCAGGCGCTTGGCCTCGGCGGGCGACATGATGAGGGAGAGCGAGGTGATCGCCAGCAGCAGTGCGAGGAGGATTTTTTTCATGGGCTTGCCTCTTGTGGATGATGCCGACGCTGCGGGCGGGCCGAGGGAAAAGCAAGTCCGCAGAATCGGAGCCATCATTGTCGCCGGGCATAATTAAGCCAGCCTTAATGCTGGCGCGCCCAGCATTCATTACATCTTAATGCCCGTATGCAGCGCGGCCACACCGGCAGTCAGGTTGAAGTACTGCACGCGATCCAGACCGGCCTGTTCCATCATCTGCTTCAGGGTTTCCTGATCGGGGTGCATGCGGATCGATTCGGCCAGGTAGCGATAGCTGTCGGCATCGTTGGCGACCTTCTTGCCCAGCCACGGCAGGACCGAGAAGGAATAGACGTCATAGGGTTTCTTCAGCGGCTCCCATACCTTGGAGAATTCCAGCACCAGCAGCTTGCCACCGGGTTTCAGCACGCGGCGCATTTCGGCCAGGGCGGCATCCTTGTGGGTCATGTTGCGCAGGCCGAAGGCCACCGACACGCGGTCGAAGTAATTGTCAGGAAAGGGCAGCTTCTCGGCATCGCACAACATGGTCGGGGTGACGATGCCCTTGTTGAGCAGGCGGTCGCGGCCCACGCGCAGCATGGATTCGTTGATGTCGGTGAGCCAGACTTCACCGCTCGGACCAGCCTGTCTGGCGAAGACCTTGGAGAGGTCACCGGTGCCACCGGCGATGTCGAGCACCTTGAAGCCGGGACGCACGCCGGCCTGGGCGATGGTGAAGGCTTTCCAGATGCGATGCAGGCCCGCCGACATGAAGTCGTTCATGACGTCGTATTTGGCGGCGACGGAGTGGAACACTTCCGCGACCTTGCGGACCTTCTCTTCTTCTTTGACGGTTTCGTAACCGAAATGGGTGGTGTTGGTCATGGCTAGGCCTGTAACGATGAAGACGACATTATAAGAGACGGGCCCGCGCAGAGCTTGCCCTGGATCAGCAGGAAGCGCTACGGATCAGCGCGGTTCAGTGTGCATGGCCGCAGGCATAGCCACCGCTGGCCTCGGGCTGATGATCACGCCCGCTTTCGCGCGTGAACCCGGCCGCTTCCAGTTTCTGCAGATAGGCTTCCCACATCGCGGCCTGGTCACGGCCAAGCTGGTAGAGGTAATCCCAGGTAAAGATGCCGCTGGCATGACCATCGGAAAACAGTGGCTTCACGCCATAGTTGCCGACCGGTTCGATACCGTGGATTTCCACTTCGCGCTTGCCGGTCTGCAGCACTTCCTGGCCCGGCCCGTGACCGCGCACTTCGGCCGAGGGCGAATAGACGCGCATCAGTTCAAAGGGCAGAGAAAACATCATGCCATCATCGAACTCGACCTCGACCAGACGCGAAAGCTTGCGCACCTTGAAGGACACCGGAACCGGAGAAGACGGGGCGCTCATGGGCTCTCCCTTGAAATTCGTAAGATGAAATGCAAACCCGGCCGGAGCTGTCCAGGCCGGGCTTGCGCAGTGCCTGCAGATCAGGCCGTCAGGCCCGCCGCATCGAGCTGCTGGCGCACCGCTTCGCGCAACTGCGGCAGCAGGGCGCGGCGCGCAGTGAGGCTGGCGGTATCGGCCGCGCGGCGCGGCTCGGCCCAGACCGGGCTGGGGAAGTGACGATCATCGGTGAAGCGCGGGATCACGTGCCAGTGCACGTGCGGCGTCATGTTGCCCAGCGTGGCCAGGTTGACCTTCTCGGGTTGCATCACCGCCCGCTGCGCGGCCTCGACTGCCCACACCGCATTGGCCATCAGGGTGCGCTGCGCCGGTGCGAGGTCCGTCATTTCCTTGACGTGCGCATTACAGATCACACGGCAGAAGCCCGGATAATCCGGCTCATCGACCAGCACCACCCGGAATTCCGGATGGTGCCAGAGCACTTCGCCGCCGTCGCCGGCGCACAGTTCACAGGCTGGAGTCTGGCTCATGGTCGGTTCCTCTTACACCAGGATGCGTTCGATGCCGCCATTGTTGGCGCGCTCGACGTATTCCGGCATCCAGTTCTCGCCCAGCAGATGGCGCGCCATTTCGACCACGATGTAATCGGCGGTGGTACCGGCATCCTCGTTGTAGCGCGACAGGCCCTGGAAGCAGGACGGGCAGGAAGTCAGGATCTTGACGTCGCCGGTGAAGCCGTCTGCGCGCACCTTGTCAGTGCCCTTCTTCATTTCCTCTTCCTTGCGGAAGCGCACCTGGGTCGAGACATCCGGACGCGAGACACCGAAGGTGCCCGACTCGCCGCAGCAGCGATCGTTCTTCTCGATCTTCTGCGCATCCACCGTGGTGATGAGCGAGTTGACGGTCTTCAGCGGATCCTGCTGCTTCATGGGGCTATGGCAGGGATCGTGGTACATGTAGCGGGTACCGGTCACGCCTTCGAGCTTGACGCCCTTTTCCAGCAGGTATTCGTGGATGTCGATGATGCGGCAGCCGGGGAAGATCTTCTCGAATTCATAACCCTGCAACTGGTCGTAGCAGGTACCGCAGGACACCACCACGGTCTTGATGTCGAGATAGTTCAGCGTATTGGCCACGCGGTGGAACAGCACACGGTTGTCGGTGATGATCTTCTCGCCCTTGGCGAAGTCGCCGGTGCCGCGTTGCGGATAGCCGCAGCACAGGTAGCCCGGCGGCAGCACCGTCTGCACGCCCACGTTCCACAGCATCGCTTGCGTGGCCAGACCCACCTGCGAGAACAGGCGCTCCGAACCGCAACCGGGGAAGTAGAACACCGCTTCCGTATCGGCCGTGGTGGTCTTGGGATTGCGGATGATGGGGACGATCTTGTCATCCTCGATATCGAGCAGCGCGCGCGCGGTCTTCTTGGGCAGGTTGCCCGGCATCTTCTTGTTGATGAAGTGGATGACCTGCTCCTTGACCGGCGGCTTGCCGACGGTGGCGGGCGGTTTCTGGGTCTGCTTTTTCGCAAACTTCTTCATCAGGTCGTTGCCCAGGCGCTGCGCCTTGAAGCCCCACTGCGTCATCACCTTGCGGGTGGCGTTGATGGTGGCCGGGTCGGTGGCGTTGAGGAAGAACATGGCCGCATTGGTGCCGGCATTGAAGGACTTCTTGCCCATCTTGCGCAAGAGGTTGCGCATGTTCATCGAGACATCGCCGAAGTCAATATCGACCGGGCAAGGCGTGACGCACTTGTGGCAGACCGTGCAGTGGTCGGCCACGTCCTCGAATTCTTCCCAATGCTTGATGGAGACGCCGCGACGGGTCTGCTCTTCATAGAGGAAGGCTTCCACCAGCAGCGAAGTCGCCAGGATCTTGTTGCGCGGCGAGTAGAGCAGGTTGGCGCGCGGCACGTGGGTCGAGCAGACCGGCTTGCACTTGCCGCAGCGCAGGCAGTCCTTGACGCTGCTGGCAATCGCACCGATGTCGCTCTGCTGCATGATCAGCGATTCGTGGCCCATCAAACCGAACGAAGGCGTGTAGGCATTGGAGAGGTCGGCTTCCATGCCGGGCAGGTTCAGGAGCTTGCCCTTGTTGAAGCGGCCTTCCGGGTCCACGCGCTTCTTGTATTCGCGGAATTCGCCGATTTCGTCTTCGGTGAGGAATTCCAGCTTGGTGATGCCGATGCCGTGTTCGCCCGAGATCACGCCATTGAGCGAACGGGCCAGCTTCATGATGCGCGCCACGGCGACGTGGGCATCCTGCAGCATTTCGTAGTGGTCGGAATTGACCGGGATGTTGGTGTGCACGTTGCCATCACCCGCGTGCATGTGCAGCGCCACGAAGACGCGGCCGCGCAGCACGCGCTTGTGGATGGCCTGGCATTCTTCCAGGATCAGCTTGAAGGCCGCGCCCGAGAAGATCTGGCGCAGTTGCGCGCGCACTTCCTGCTTCCAGGAAATGCGCACGGTGCGGTCCTGCACCACGTGGAAGACGGCGGCTTCGGGCTGGTCGATCAGGCGCTGCTCGAACACCGGCAGCATCTTTTCCAGGCCCAGTGCGGCCAGTTCACCCTTGGCTTCACCCAGCGGCTTGTCCAGATTGGCCAGCAGATAGGACCAGCGTGCGTGGGTCTGTTCCAAGAGGCTTTCGGCCTGGTGCACGCGGTCTTCCAGCATTTCGGCGGCGGGGATGTCGTCGCCTTCGGCGTCGTCGCTCTTGCCCAGCGGCAGGTTGCCCTTGACGAAGAAGCTGTCCAGTTCGGCCAGCAGTTGCAGCTTGTTCTTGATCGACAGTTCGATGTTGATGCGCTCGATGCCGTCGGTGTATTCGCCCATGCGGTTCAGCGGGATCACCACATCTTCGTTGATCTTGAAGGCGTTGGTATGCTTGGCGATGGCCGCCGTGCGCGAGCGGTCCAGCCAGAATTTCTTGCGCGCTTCCGGGCTCACGGCCACAAAGCCTTCGCCCACGCGGTTGTTGGCCATGCGGATCACTTCCGAGGCGGCGGCCGCGACGGCGTTTTCGTCGTCACCCACGATGTCGCCGATCAGCACCATCTTGGGCAGCACGCCGCGCTTGGACTTGGTGGCATAGCCGACCGCGCGCAGGTAGCGCTCGTCCAGGTGTTCCAGGCCGGCCAGGATGGCGCCGCCCTTCTTGGTTTCGGCGTCGAGATAATCCTTGATTTCGACGATGGAGGGAATCGCATCACGCGCCTGGCCGAAGAATTCCAGGCAGACCGTGCGGGTCTGCTTGGGCATCTTGTGCAGGATCCAGCGGGCCGAGGTGATCAAGCCATCGCAACCTTCCTTCTGCACGCCCGGCAGGCCCGAGAGGAACTTGTCGGTGACGTCCTTGCCCAGGCCTTCCTTGCGGAATTTCTTGCCGGAGATTTCCAAAATCTCGGTCTTGAAGACTTCGGTCTTCTGGCCCTTCTCGCCGGGATGCGACCACTCCAGCTTGAAGCGCGCCACTTCGACGTCGTGGATCTTGCCCAGGTTGTGGTCCAGGCGGGTCACTTCCAGCCAGTCGCCTTGCGGATCGACCATGCGCCAGCTGGCCAGGTTGTCCAGGGCGGTGCCCCACAGCACGGCCTTCTTGCCGCCGGCGTTCATGGCGACGTTGCCGCCGATGCACGAGGCTTCAGCAGAAGTCGGGTCCACGGCGAACACGAAGCCGGCCTTTTCGGCCGCATCCGAGACGCGCTTGGTGACCACGCCCGCGCCCGAATAGATCGTGGCGTAGGGCTTGTCCACGCCGGGCAGCATGGTCATTTCGACCGCGCCCAGCTGTTCCAGCTTTTCGGTGTTGATGACGGCCGACATGGGCGTGAGCGGAATGGCGCCGCCGGTATAACCGGTGCCGCCGCCGCGCGGGATGATGGTCAGGCCGAGTTCGATACAGGCCTTGACCAGGCCGGCCATTTCATCTTCGGTATCCGGGGTCAGCACCACGAACGGGTACTCGACGCGCCAGTCGGTGGCGTCGGTCACGTGCGAGACGCGCGAGAGGCCGTCGAACTTGATGTTGTCCTTGGCGGTGTAGCGGCCCAGAACCTTGGTGGCGCGCTTGCGCAAATCATAGGTCTGGCGGAATTCTTCGGCAAAGTCACCGATGGCCTTCTTGGCCGCCTTCAGCAAGGCTTCCACGCTGGCGCTGCGGCGCTGGGCGTCGGCGTCGCCGGATTCGGCCAGGTCGGTGGCCAGGCGGCGCTTGTCGACTTCGTTGATGCGATGGTTCAGCGCCTCGATCAGGGCGGCGCGGCGCTTGGGGTTGTCCAGCAGGTCATCCTGCAGGTAGGGATTGCGGCGGACTACCCAGATGTCGCCCAATACTTCATACAGCATGCGCGCCGAGCGACCGGTCTGGCGCTTGCCGCGCAGCTCGTCCAGCAGGGACCAGGAGGCTTCGCCCAACAACCGGATCACGATCTCGCGATCGGAGAAGGAAGTGTAGTTGTACGGGATTTCGCGCAAGCGCGGGGTCGCGGCGCCATGCGGCGCGTCTGTAAGCAAAGCCTGGATCTGTGCGGGGGCGTTCATCGATGTATGAGGTAAATCTGCTGCCGGAGGTGCATTTTAGCCTATTGGCAAAACTCGCGACGGCCTGCACCCGTTTTGGGCAGGCCCGCACGCGCTTTGCGCGCCCTTGTGCGGCGGATAGGCGACGTTTGCAGGGACTAGCGCGGCGATAGGCTCAGCCAATTGAATTCATAAAAACAATCAACTTCAATTAAACGATTGCGAAAACCTATAATCCATCCAGACATCAGGGAAGCGCCCTGAACCCGTTCCACGAAGGAGGACCCCATGTTGCAGACCCTGATGAGCGAATTTCTGGAAAACCTGGCCATCACCCTGGCTGACTATGCCCAATGCAAGGCCTGAAAAGGCCAGATCAACGTACCAAGGAGATCACCATGCACACCGCCATCCTCAACGAAGACACCGGCCTGGCCATGATGCTCAAGACCCGCCACCTGGCCGTGCTGGGCGTGACGGCCACCTTCCTGGCCATCCGCCTGGTCGAAAGCCTGGTCCCGAATTTGGCAGGATAATTCCAGCCCGTGCCAGGAAACGGCTACGGCGCCCTTGCGGCGCCGTTTTCCTTCATATAGCCCGAAATTTACGCCAGCCAGTCCCCCAGCTTGTGCCAGAAGCCATCCGGCACGTTCAGCAGCAGCCAGGTCATCAGCACATAGCGGACGAACTTGCCGATGGCCATATAGATCACCGAAGGCCAGAACGGCAGCCGCAGCCAGCCAGCCAGGGTGCAGATGGGGTCGCCGATGCCGGGCAGCCAGGCCAGCAGCATGGTCTTGGCGCCGAAGCGCTCCAGCCAGTGGAACCAGCGCGTGGAGCGCTCCTTGGCAAAGGCCTGCTTGGCCCCATAGCCCATCCAGTAATCGACGATACCACCCAGCGTGTTACCGGCGGTAGCCACCAGGATCACCGGCCAGAACATCTCCGGACTGGCCTTGATGACCGCAAAGACCGCCGGTTCCGAGCCCAGCGGCAGCAAGGTGGCCGAGACGAAGCTGATCAGAAAGACCGAGGTCAGGCCCACGGTAGGAATGGCCAGAATATTGAGCAGCCAGAGAACGGCGGATTCGATCATGCAGATGGCAGGTAGGTGGAGAACTGGCCGCAGCCAGGGAGGAAACTTGCCATCCGTCAAGCCCGGTGAATGGCGCAGCGTGCATTCTAGCTGGTGCCGCAGTGCCTGATTTCAAGAATGGAAGAAACATTCACATCACCCCTGGGCAGTGCCCGCTTGGCGTTGACCAGCCCCGCTCCCTTATAATGCCCAGTTCCCCTGGCCAGGACCGGTGACCGGCCAGCCTTGCCCAGGTGGAATCCCAAGCGGCTTACCCAGCCTTTATTTCCTTTACCTGATTGCGATATGACCGCGCCTGAACCCGCTGCTGCTCGCCTGACTTCACTTCATTGATGACCAACATGAGTAACGATTATCTGAAAAAAATCCTGACCGCCCGCGTCTACGACGTCGCCCAAGAAACCCCGCTGGAACTGGCGAACACGCTGTCGCAAAGGATTGATAATCGAATTTACTTCAAGCGTGAAGACATGCAGAGCGTGTTCAGCTTCAAGCTGCGCGGCGCCTACAACAAGATGGCCCACCTGAGCCCGGCGCAACTGAAGCGCGGCGTCATCTGCGCCTCCGCCGGCAACCACGCCCAGGGCGTGGCGCTTTCCGCAGCACGCCTGGGCTGCCGCGCCGTCATCGTCATGCCCACCACCACCCCGCAGGTGAAGATCGATGCCGTCAAGGCGCGCGGCGGTGAAGTGGTGCTCTTCGGCGACTCCTTCACCGATGCCTACGAACACGCGCTGACGCTGGAAAAGAAGCAGAAGCTGACCTTCGTCCACCCCTTCGATGATCCCTACGTGATCGCCGGCCAGGGCACGGTGGGCATGGAAATCCTGCGCCAGCATCCCGACCCTATCCACGCCATCTTCGTGGCCATCGGCGGTGGCGGGCTGATCGCGGGTGTGGCTTCCTACGTCAAGGCGGTGCGCCCGGACATCAAGATCATCGGCGTGCAGACCACCGACTCCGACGCCATGGCCCGCAGCCTCAAAGCCGGCCGCCGCGTGGCGCTGCCGGATGTGGGCCTGTTCTCGGACGGGACGGCCGTCAAGCTGGTAGGTGAAGAAACCTTCCGCATCGCCAAAGAACTGGTCGATGACATCATCATCGTCGACACCGATGCCGTCTGCACCGCCATCAAGGACATCTTCCAGGACACCCGCAGCATCGTCGAACCCGCCGGTGCGCTGGCCGTGGCCGGTGCCAAGGCTTACGTGGAGCGCGCAAAGGCCAGCAAGAAGCCGATCAAGGGCGAGTCCCTGATCACCATTGCCTGCGGCGCCAACATGAACTTCGACCGCCTGCGCTTCGTGGCCGAGATGGCCGATGCGGGCGAGGCGCGCGAGGCGGTCTTCGCCGTCACCATTCCCGAGGAACGCGGCAGCTTCCGCCGCTTCTGTGAAACCGTGGGCCCGCGCAACGTCACCGAATTCAACTACCGCATCAGCGATGCCAGGGCGGCGCACGTGTTCGTGGGCATCCAGGTGTCGGCGGCCGATGAAGCCGGCAAGATCGCGCGCAACTTCGAGAAGGCCGGCTTTGGCGTGCTCGACCTGACCCATGATGAACTGGCCAAGGTTCACATCCGTCACCTGGTGGGCGGCAAGAGTGAACTGGCGGGCGATGAGTTGCTGTATCGCTTCGAATTCCCCGAGCGTCCGGGCGCGCTGATGAAGTTCCTTTCCAGCATGAACCCTGGCTGGAATATCAGCCTGTTCCATTACCGCAACCAGGGCGGCGACGTCGGCCGCATCCTGATCGGCCTGCAGGTGCCCAAGAAGGAAATGAAGGAATTGCGCGCCTTCCTGGCCCAGCTGGGCTATCGTCACTGGGACGAAACCAAGAACCCGCTGTACAAGCTCTTCCTCGGCTAAGGCCGAACGCTGCCCGCCCGCGCGCCGCTCCACCGGCGCGCGGGGCAGCATGACTACTGAACGAACAAGCTGAACCCGCAGCACCTCAGGAGTATTCACATGGACCACACCACCCCGTCCGCATCCATCGTCGGCCATTCGCCGGAAAGCTCGCCCCTGGGCAAGAGTTCGGAATATCCGACCCATTACGACCCCAGCCTGCTGTTCCCCATCCCGCGCGCGCCCAAGCGTGCCGAGTTGCAGATCAGCGGCACCCTGCCCTTCTTCGGTGCGGACTTCTGGACGGCCTATGAAATTTCCTGGCTGAACCTGCGCGGCAAGCCGCAGATCGCCATCGCCACCTTCATGGTGCCGGCCGATTCGCCCAACATCATCGAGTCGAAGTCCTTCAAGCTGTACCTGAACTCCTTCAATCAGGAACGCCTGGAAAGCGCCGACCAGCTCATCGACAAGCTGCGCACCGATCTTTCGGCCGCCGCGGGCGCCAGCGTGCAGGTGACGTTGACCGAATCCTCGCAGTTCGGGCAGCTGCAGTTCGGCGAACTCTCCGGGCTGCTGCTGGACCGGCTCGATGTGGAAATCGAACCGGCCGCTACCGGCGCCCATCCCGATGGCAGCCTGCTGCGCGCCAATACGGAGGAAGCCACGGTGGAAGAGACGCTGGTGTCGCACCTGCTCAAGTCCAACTGCCCGGTGACCAGCCAGCCCGACTGGGGCAGCGTGCAGATCCAGTACGTGGGTGCGCCCATCGATCAGGAGCGGCTGCTGAAGTACATCATCAGCTTCCGTGAGCACAATGAATTCCACGAGCAATGCGTGGAACGCATCTTCACCGACATCCTGCGCCACTGCAAACCGCAGAAACTGGCCGTCTACGCCCGCTACACGCGGCGCGGCGGGCTGGACATCAATCCCTGGCGCAGCAATTTCTCCAGCGCCAAACCGCCCTCGCAATTGCGCAACGCCCGCCAGTGAGCCCATGCATTGTGGCTTGCCAGCCACTTTGCGCGGCCAAATTGTTACCAAACCTTACGGGAAGAGAGTCCGTCGTCTCGCAGAGATAAGGATCGAACAGGTTTTTGGTAACATCTTGCCTTTTGGCAAACTCATCATCACGGGATACTTTTGCCTCGATGCCTGTCCATGTTGACTGATGAGCTGGCGCGCCCCTCTCTGCTGCGTGTCCGACTTTCTCCACCCTCTTGTTTTCCCGTTGTCGCGTTTTTGCTTTTCCATTCATAACAATCATGAAAACCACCTCCCAGCCCCGGCGCCAGGCCGCTTCCTTCACCATTGGCGCGATCTTGCGCAAAGCGGCCCTTGCCGGCGCCGCTGCCTTGAGCCTGGCCCCCGCCGCCCACGCCGAAGACAACCAGTACAGCCTGTGGCAACAGGTCAAGGACCACGCCAGCCACATCTGGGACCAGGGCGACGATGCCATTTATCTGTCCGGGGTGGCCCACCACGGCCGCAGCACCTACAGCCGCGAAAAGCTCAACGAGCTCAATGAACACGCCTGGGGCCTGGGCTATGGCAAGACTCTGCGCAATGAGAAGGGCGATGATGAATCCCTGTACGGTTTCGTCATCAAGGATTCCCACCGTCATCCGCAATACATGGCCGGCTACGCCTATGAATGGGTGTTCCCGATCGCCCATAGCGGCCTGGAGCTGGGCCTGGGCGGCACGGCCATGCTGATGAGTCGTCAGGATTACTTCCACAGCGTGCCTTTCCCGGTGCCGCTGCCGCTGGCGTCCGTCGGCACGCAAAAGGCCAAGCTCATGTTCGCCTACGTGCCGCGCTTTTCCTCCAGCAAGAACAACGGCGACGTGCTGCTGATCTTCGGCCGTATCGAGATGTAAGCCCGGCAAGGCGCAGGATGGCCTCCTGGGCATGTGCTTCTTCACTGCCGCCAGGTCAGAGTGATCAGATGACCGATGAGCCAGCCGATGTCCCTGCCCTGAGGCAGGCATCGGCCCACATCATCGCCAAGCATCACGGCTTCCTATCCCTTGTGGCAACATGTTGCTCACGATCATCGGCCTGCATGCCGCAGAGCGCATCAATTCGGCCCCTTCTGCCCGAAATCCCCTCCTGTTCAGCGCTTTCAAAGCCTTCCGCCGCCGGCAAAGAAGCCTATAATCCTGCTCAAAGCTTCAGCCCGTAGCAAATTCTTGAGCGTCATGACTAATCTCGCAAAAATCCTGTCTCCAGAAAACGTGGTTCTGGATCTGGAAGTCTCCAGCAAAAAAAGAGCTTTCGAACAAGCCGGCCTGACCTTCGAAAACAACAGCGGCATCGCCCGCTCTACCGTTTCCGAAAACCTGTTTGCCCGGGAGCGCCTTGGTTCGACCGGCCTGGGTCATGGTGTGGCCGTGCCGCACGGCCGCATCAAGGGCCTGAAGGCGCCGCTGGCCCTGTTCATGCGCCTGGCCGCGCCGATTCCCTTCGAGTCGCCCGATGGTCAGCCGGTCAAGCTGCTGGTGTTCCTGCTCATTCCCGATCATGTGACGCAGCAGCATCTGGAAATCCTCTCGGAAATCGCCGAGATGTTTTCCGATGATGCCTTCCGCAACGAACTCACCGTCGAGTCCGATCCCGCCGTGGTGCATGCCCGCATCGTGACCTGGCAGACTTCGATGGAAAAAGCCGGCTGAAAAAACCGGCACAAGTACGCTGCATCACACCGGCGGCAAGGCCGCCCTCTATCCTGTCAGCAGATCCGGATCTCCATGCCCAATTATTCCGCGTTGTCGATTCAGCAGCTGTACGAAGAAAACCGTGAGTCCCTGCAACTGGGCTGGTTCGCCGGCTTCCCCGGCGGCGAGCGCCTCATCTCCGGCGACGCCGTGTCGGCCTCCGATCAGGTTGGTCACCTGAACCTGATCCACCCCGGCCGCCTGCAGGTCTTCGGCCATCAGGAAATCGAGTACTACAATCGTCTCTCCAACACCTCGCGCGCCTACCAGACCGCCGAACTGGTGGCCGGAGAACCGCCCGCCTTCATCATCGCGCAGGGCCTGTCGACACCGCCCGATCTGCTGGCGGTCTGCGATGAAAAGAACATCCCGCTGTTTTCCACGCCGCTGCCGGCCGCCCAGGTGATCGACTATCTGCGCGTGTATCTGTCCAAGAAACTGGCGCAGCAGATCACCATGCATGGCGTGTTCATGGACGTACTGGGCGTGGGTGTGCTCATCACCGGCGAATCGGGCCTGGGCAAGAGCGAACTGGGTCTGGAACTGATTTCGCGCAGCCACGGCCTGGTGGCCGATGATGCGGTGGAGTTCGCCCGCATCGCACCCAACATGATCGAGGGCCGCTGCCCGCCGCTGTTGGCGAACCTGCTGGAAGTGCGCGGCCTGGGTCTGCTGGACATCAAGGCCATCTTTGGCGAGACTGCCGTACGCCGCAAGATGCGCCTGAAACTGATCGTGCACCTGGTCCGCCGCAGCACCCTGGAAGAAAACTACGAACGCCTGCCGCTGGATGCGCAGTACGAAGAAGTGCTGGGCCTGCCGATCCGCAAGGTGGTCATTCCCGTGGCCGCCGGCCGCAACATCGCGGTGCTGCTGGAGGCCGCCGTGCGCAATACCATCCTGCAACTGCGCGGCATCGACACCTTGAAGGAATTCATCGAACGCCAGCGCCGCGCCATGAACGGCGAATAGCCCACGGGGCGCGGCTTTCCCGCTTGCCGGGAAAACTTTAGGCAGCATTTCTTCATTCCCGCATCGTCACTTCCGGCCGGACGATGCGTTATGATTGCCGGCATGCGAATCGTTCTGATCACCGGCATTTCCGGTTCCGGCAAATCGGTAGCACTGCACGTGCTGGAAGACGCCGGCTATTTCTGCGTGGACAATCTCCCCCCTTCCCTGCTGTGCGATCTGGTACAGACGCGCATCAAGGAAGGCGCCAGCATGCTTGCAGTGGCCACCGATGCGCGCAGCGCCGATTCGCTGGCCACGCTGCGTACCGACATCGAGCAGTTGCGCAGCGATGGCCATGACGTCAAGGTCTTCTTCCTGACCGCCTCCGACGAGACCCTCATCACCCGCTTTTCCGAGACGCGCCGCAGCCATCCGCTGTCACATCGCCTGCTGCCGGGCCGCAATCCGAATGACCGCCTGACTCTTACCGAGTGCATCGCTCTGGAGAAAGACATGCTGGGCGACCTGCAGGACATCGGCCTGGTGATGGATACGTCGGAACTCAGTTCCAACAAGCTGCGCCGCTGGATCAAGGAGCTGGTGGACCTGGAGCGCTCACCGCTGACGCTGCTCATCGAATCGTTTGCCTTCAAGCACGGCCTGCCGCTGGACGCCGATCTGGTGTTCGACGTGCGCATGCTGCCCAATCCGCACTACGATGCCCGGCTGCGTCCGCTGACCGGACGGGATACGCCGGTGATCGAGTTCCTGGCCAGCTATCCCGAAGTGGCCGACATGTTCAACGACATCCGCAGCTTTGTGGAAAAGTGGCTGCCCTCCTTCAAGAACGACAACCGCAGCTATCTCACGGTGGCCATCGGCTGCACGGGTGGCCAGCATCGTTCGGTCTATCTGGCAGAACAACTGGCCAGCCACTTCCGCGCAACTGAACAGGTGGTGTGCCGGCATCGGCAACTGAACTGATACGGTGTCCGCTGCTGAACTGTCAGCGGCTTGGCACTGAAGTGTCAGGTAGCTGGACCGCAACTGTCAGGTGAACTGTTCAGGTAGTGGCCAGCAAATCGTCCGACCGCAAGACCCCCAGCAAGAGTTTCTTGACCGGCGCCGGCAAGGGCGCATCGGCCAGCCTGCTGGCCGGATACCAGAGCAGCGCGCCCTCGGCGATGTGATGCGTGCGGCTCTTCAAGGCCACCTGGAAGGGCGCGACATGCAGCTTGAAGTGCGTGAAGACGTGCGAGAACGGCTGCAGCTTGCGACAGCCGTCCAGTTCGCCATAGGGCGCCACCAGCGTATGGACGGCGGTATCGAATCCTGCGGCGTCACTGACCGCGATTTCCGGCAGTGACAGCAGGCCGCCCCAGATGCCGCTGTCCGGGCGCTGTTCCAGCAACACATCTGCTCCGTGGGTGATGACCAGCATCACGGTGTCCTTTTCCGGCACGGCTTTCTTCGGCTTGCTCACCGGCAGCTCGGCCACGCGGTCATCGGCCAGTGCCACGCAGCGTGCGGCCAGGGGACAGCGCGTGCAGGCGGGCTTGCCGCGCACGCACAGCGTTGCGCCCAGATCCATCAGGCCCTGGGTATAGGACTCGATATCGTCCTCGGGCAGCAGCGCCACGGCGCGCAGCCAGAGCTGGTCTTCAACCGGCTTGGCACCGGGATAGCCATCGATGCCGAACACCCGCGCAAACACACGCTTGACGTTGCCATCGAGAATGGCCGCGCGCCGTCCGTAGGAAAAGGCCGCGATGGCGGCGGCGGTGGAGCGCCCGATGCCGGGCAGGTCGGCCAGCAGCGCCGGATCATCCGGGAAGCGTCCACCATATTCCGCCACCACGCGCTGCGCGCACCTGTGCAGGTTGCGTGCGCGGGTGTAGTAGCCCAGCCCGCTCCAGAGCGCCATCACGTCTTCGGAGGGCGCAGCGGCCAGGGCGAAGACATCCGGGCAACGTTCCAGGAAGCGCTGGTAATACGGAATCACGGCCGCCACCTGGGTCTGCTGCAGCATGATCTCGGAGAGCCACACCCGATACGCATCGCGCGTGTTCTGCCAGGGCAGCTTGTGACGGCCGTGCTGCTTCTGCCAGGCGATCACTGCCGCCGAAAAGGAGGGATCTTCATACTGCGCACCAGCGTCCTGGCTGGCGGCCGCCTTCTTGCGGCGCGGTTCGACGAGACCCTTCATTTCTGGCAGTTCACGCAATAAAAGGTGGACCGCTGGCCCTGCTTGATCTGGCGGATCGGTGTGGCGCAGATGCGGCAAGGCTCGCCGGTACGGTTGTAGACGAAGTAATTCTGCTGGAAGTAACCCGACTGTCCGTTTACGGCAATGAAGTCGCGCAAGCTGCTGCCGCCCTGCTCGATGGCGGCGGCCAGCGTCTCGCGAATGGCCTCGGCCAGGCGTTCGTAGCGTGCCAGGCTGATCTTTCCCGCTGGCGTCTTGGGATTGATGCGGGCCTTGAACAGGCTCTCGGACGCATAGATGTTGCCGACCCCGACCACGATATCGCCGGCCAGCAGCACCTGTTTGATGGGGGCGCTGCGCCCGCGCGTCTGCCTGAACAGTTCGGCCGCGCTGAACTTGTCTTCCAGCGGTTCCACGCCCAGGCTGCGCAGCAGCAGGTGTTCCTCGATGTCGCCCTCGCTGAGGTCGTGCCAGAGGATGGCACCGAAGCGGCGCGGGTCGGTCATGCGCATGACCTGGCCGCCCACTTCCAGATCGAAGTGGTCATGCTTTTGCGGGGCGATGCCCGGCGGCAGGATGCGCAGATGGCCCGACATGCCCAGGTGCACGATGAGCGTGCCATGGTCGAAATGGATCAGCAGGTATTTGCCGCGCCGTCCGGTACTGCGGATCACGCGGCCGGTCAGGAGCGCATCCAGTCCGGTGGGGAAAGGCCAGCGCAGGCCGGTATGGCGCAGCACGACGCCGCTGACGGTCTGCCCCTCCAGATGGGGTGCGACCCCGCGGCGGGTGACTTCGACTTCTGGTAATTCAGGCATGGGCTTGCGTTCGGGGAGGTCAGGGATAGCCGGGACGAGCGGGAAGCTGCATATGATAATGCACTTGCCGAAATCAAGACCTGAAGCCGCGCGCGCACGCGGCATGCGGAAGCTTGTCAAAGATGGATTACACTGCGCTGTCAGCAACGCCACGGTTGTTGCGCGTAAAATCGAACCTCTGTCGAATCGTCAGGATGACATCTTGAAAAAAACCATCGCCCTCCTCACCAGTTCCCTGCTGCTGACAGCCTGCTCGGTCTTCCAGCAGCCCGGCGACAAGGAGAACGCCCAGGGGGATCAGAAGACGGCATCCTCGTCGTCTTCCTCCAAGCAAGCCAGTCGCAAGAAGGCCGCCAAGGCCCGGGTACAGCCGCAGGAAGATGCGCTGCCCGCCGTGGCGCTGAGCGAAGACATTCTTTACAAAGTGCTGACGTCCGAGATCGCCTTCCAGCGCGGCCAGTGGCAATCAGCCTACGTGACCATGCTGGCCGCTGCCCAGCAGACGCGCGACCCGCGCCTGGCCAAGCGTGCCGCCGAAATGGCGGTGACGGCGCGCCAGCCCGGAGAAGCCCTGGTGGCCGTGCGGTTGTGGACCGAACTGGCGCCGCATTCGGATGAAGCCCTGCAGAACTACCTGGGCCTGATCATGCTCTCGGACAGCGTGGACGAGATCGAACCGCTCCTGACCCAGCGCCTGGCCGACGCCGCCCCGCAGGCGCGCGGCCCGATGCTGCTGCAGGTGCAGCGCCTGCTGGCGCGCGCCAAGGACAAGCAAGCCAGCTACGCCATCCTGCAAAATATCAGCAAGCCCTACGGCGACCTGATGGAAACCCACCTGGCACTGGCCCAGGGTGCCTTCAGCATGGGCGATGGTGCCACCGCCCAGCGCGAAGCCGCCGCCGCCCTGAAGATCAAGCCCGATTCGGAACTGGCCGTACTCACCGCTGCCCAGGTCGCCTCCAACAACAAGGATGCGACCAAGCTGGTGACCGACTTCCTGCGCAAGTATCCGGATGCGCGCGAAGTGCGTGTGGCCTACGCCCGCAGCCTGGTCGAGCAGAAGGAGTTCAAGCAGGCCCGCAGCCAGTTCGAAACCCTGTTGAAGGAAGACGGCGAAGATGCCACCACGCTCTTCGCCCTGGGCGTGCTCTCGGCCGAGACCAACCAGCTGAAGGATGCCGAATACTATCTGCAGCGCTACCTGCAGGTGCTCTCGGCCCAGCCCGAAGAAGACCGCGACCCCAGCCAGGCGCTGCTGCTGCTCTCGCGCATCGCCGAGGAGCGCCGTGATCTGGATTCGGCCTTGCGCTATCTGGAGCAGGCCGAACCCGGCACCGAGGGTTACATCAGCCTGCAGGTACGACGTGCCCAGCTGCTGTCCCGCAAGAACGACATCGAAGGCGCCCGCAAGGCGCTGGAAGATGCCCAGTCCGAATCGACCAACGACGGCGAGCAACTGCAGCTGATGCTGGCCGAGTCCACCCTGCTGCGCGACGCCAACCGCAACCAGGAGGCGGCTGATGTGCTCAAGAGCGGCCTGGAGCGCTTCCCCAACAATACCGACCTGCTCTACGACTATTCCATGGTCCTGGACAAGCTGGGCAAGTACGACGAGATGGAAGCCTCGCTGCGCCGCGTCATGAAGCTGGCCCCCGGCAACCAGCACGCTTACAACGCCCTGGGCTATTCGCTGGCGGACCGCAACGTGCGCCTGCCCGAAGCGCTGGAACTGATCCAGAAGGCCTCCGACCTGGCACCGGAAGACCCCTTCATCGCCGACAGCCTGGGCTGGGTGCTGTTCCGCATGGGCCGTCTTGAACAGGCCGAGACGCAGATGCGCCGCGCCTATGCCTTGCGGCCGGACGTGGAAATCGGCGTGCATCTGGGTGAAGTGCTGTGGACCAATGGCAAGCAGGACGAAGCGCGCAAGGTATGGCGCGAAGTCAGCCTGAAAGAACCCAATAACGAAGTCCTGAAAAGCACGCTGGCGCGGCTCAATGTGAAGTTATGAGCAAGACATGCGCTTTTCCGAAGCTCGCGGCCGTCTGTCTGGCCGGTCTGCTGGGCGGTTGCGCCACGGTCTCGCAGGATGCCGTGCCGACCAATGCCACGGCACCGGCCTATCAGGCCAGCATCGAGATCGATGGCCGCATCTCGGTGCAGTACGAGCAGGATGACCGCCCGCAATCCCTGCACGGCAGCTTCTTCTGGAAGCAGACCGCGCAGGAGCTGAACCTGGAGATGTTCTCGCCGCTGGGCCAGACCGTGGCCACCATCAACGTCAGGCCCGGCATCGCCACGCTGGTGCAGTCCGGCCGCGCGCCGCAGGTCGCCGCCGACGTGGACGCCCTGGCCGCGCAATCGCTGGGCTGGCCGCTGCCGGTGTCGGGCATGCGCCAGTGGCTGCAGGGTAGCGGCACCGATGCGAATGGAAAACCCTTCGTGGCAAAGACTGGCGAGAACGACGCCAGCTTCACCACCCGTGATGGCTGGCGCGTCACCTATGCCAACTGGGAGAGCGATGCCGCCAGCGGCCAGACGCGCCCCAAGCGCATCGACCTGACCCGCAGCACCACGCAGGCCGGCAAGGTATCGATCCGCATCGCCATCGATGGATGGAAGAAGCCCTGAGAACCTGAATCCCCAGCCTTGCCTTCATGGCGCCTGCTCCTCAACTGAACAATCCGTACCAAGCATGACCACCACCCTCACCGCCTGCCCGGCGCCGGCCAAGCTCAACCTGTTCCTGCACGTGACCGGCCGCCGCCCGGATGGCTATCACCTGCTGCAATCGGCCTTCCAGCTGATCGACCGCTGCGACACGCTGGACTTCCGCCTGCGTGGGGACGGGCAGATCCGCCGTACCAACGAGGTACCCGGCGTGCCCGAGGAATCGGACCTGGTGATCCGCGCCGCGCACCTGCTGCGCGCGGCCAGCGGCAATGCTCAACTCGGTGCCGACATCACGGTGCACAAGCTGCTGCCCATGGGCGGCGGGGTCGGCGGCGGCTCCTCGGATGCGGCCACCACGCTGATGGTCTTGAATCATCTATGGAAATGCGGCTACAATCGCGCCTCGCTGATGGAGATGGGCCTGCAGTTGGGGGCCGACGTTCCCTTCTTCCTGTTCGGCCGCAATGCATTCGCTGAAGGTGTCGGTGAAGAATTGTCGGCGCTGCGTACGGCAGATTGCTGGTACGTGGTGATCGAACCGGGCGTATCTGTTCCAACCTCAGTAATTTTTTCATCAAAGTTGTTGACAAGGGATACGCAACCCGTCAGAATAACGGACTTTCCTGATGCGACGAAACAAGTTGCTTCCAGCTTCGGGAAAAACGATCTGGAAATGGTGGCAACAGCGCATTTCCCCGAAGTGGCAGCAGCAGTCGAATGGCTGGGCAAATTCGGGAGCGCAAGAATGACCGGATCTGGCGCCTGTGTGTTTTGTGCATTCGAACACGAACATCAGGCAGGCGAAGTGCTCAAGCAATTGCCTTCGCGCTGGATCGGCTGGAAAGCCAAAGCGATGCAGGAACATCCTCTCGCCCATTTAGTGCAGTCGTAAGAAAGAATTTGTTTGACGAAGACGCAGCGCCTGATGATGAGCGCGCCGATACGGCAAACAGCAAGTTGCGTAGGGGAATCGCCAAGCTGGTTAAGGCACCGGATTTTGATTCCGGCATTCCAAGGTTCGAATCCTTGTTCCCCTGCCATTTAATTCGGACAGGCCTTTCGTTCAGGCCCGGGTCCAGTCAGAAAAATAAGCCGTCAATGTGAGACTGATCAGGTCAAGCGTTGTCGGCTTTTCGACTTTTTAACGATTGCATTCCAGGGATACCCACATGGCACTTGAGAACCTGATGGTTTTTACGGGCAACGCCAACCCCGAACTGGCGCGCGGCGTCGCTGAGAAACTCGGTATCCCGCTGGGCAAGGCCAACGTTTCCAAGTTCTCCGATGGCGAAGTCATGGTCGAGATCAATGAAAACGTTCGCGGCAAGGACGTCTTCGTGCTGCAGTCCACCTGCGCACCGACCAATGACAACCTGATGGAAATCATGATCATGGTCGATGCCTTGAAGCGCGCATCGGCCGGTCGCATCACCGCCGCCATCCCCTACTACGGCTATGCCCGCCAGGATCGCCGCCCGCGTTCGGCACGGGTGGCCATCTCGGCCAAGGTCGTGGCCAACATGCTGCAGGAAGCCGGCGTCGAGCGCGTCCTGATCATGGATCTGCACGCAGACCAGATCCAGGGCTTCTTCGATATCCCGGTGGACAACATCTACGCTTCACCCATCCTCTTGGGCGATCTGGTCAACAAGAACTACGAAGACCTGCTGGTGGTCTCGCCCGACGTGGGTGGCGTGGTGCGCGCACGTGCGCTGGCCAAGCGCCTGAACTGCGACCTGGCCATCATCGACAAGCGCCGTCCGAAGGCCAACGTCTCCGAGGTGATGAACATCATCGGTGAAGTCGAAGGCCGCAACTGCGTCATCATGGACGACATGGTGGACACCGCCGGCACCCTGACCAAGGCGGCTGAAGTGCTCAAGGAACGCGGCGCCAAGAAGGTCGTGGCCTACTGTACGCACCCGGTGCTGTCGGGTCCGGCCATCGAGCGCATCGCCAATTCGCCGCTGGACGAACTGGTGGTCACTGACACCATTCCGCTCTCGCCCGCTGCACGCGGCTGCCCGAAGGTGCGTCAGCTGACCTGCGCCGACCTGCTGGCCGAGACCTTCAAGCGCATCACCAAGGGTGACTCGGTGATGTCGCTGTTTGCTGAATAAGATTTGCATTCGCCTCGCTGCGGTTTTCCGTGGCGAGGTTTTTTCGTATTCCCTGGTCGCGGGGAATATTTACCACACGGGGCAACCGTCGCTTCATTGATGCAACGACGAGCCCCGCCAACTTTGGAGTTATCAAATGAAAGTGATCGCCTTTCCGCGTAATGAACAGGGCACCGGAGCGAGCCGCCGCCTGCGTCGCGCGGGTCAAACCCCGGGTATCGTCTACGGTGGCACCGCTGCCCCGACCAACATCGCTGTTGACCACAACGCGCTGTATCATGCCCTGAAGAAGGAAACCTTCCACTCGTCCATCCTGGACCTGGAAATCGAAGGCAAGGTCGAGCAAGTGCTGCTGCGTGACTTCCAAGTCCACGCTTACAAGCAACTGGTCCTGCACGTTGACTTCCAGCGCGTGGACGCTTCCCAGAAGCTGCACACCAAGGTGCCCCTGCACTTCGTGAACGCTGAAATCTCGCCGGCCGTCAAGCTGCACGGCGGCATCATCAGCCACGTCGCTGCTGAACTGGACGTGACCTGCCTGCCGAAGAACCTGCCCGAGTTCATCGAAGTCGACCTGTCCAAGCTGGACGTCGGCCAGTCGATCCACCTGGGCGACCTGAAGCTGCCCAACGGCGTGACCGCCGTGACCCAGGAAAACCTGACCATCGCCACCGCCACCGTGCCGGCTGGTCAAGTGGCCGCTGAAGGTGAAGCTGCTGCAGGCGGCGCTGAAGAAGCCAAGTAATCCGCTTTTTCCGCTGCAAGAAAAAACCGCCAATTTGCGTTGGCGGTTTTTTTTCGTCTGGCGTTATGGCGCCGGGCGTCGACGCATCACATCAGCGGCCCTTCAGCGTGAGCCACGCCAGACGCTGGCGTACCACTGCCACCGGTTTGCCCATGGCCCTGAGGCTGACCTGCGGGGCGCTATCGGCCTTGAGCCTGAGGCTGAACTCCATCAGCTCGTCACGACGAAAAGCGTGGATACGCACGGTGTCATTGAGACGATAGCGCGCCAGCAAACCGTCCGGCCCCGAGGCCGGCACGCGCAGGCCGTCGATGGCGACCAGCCTGTCACCGGCCGACAATCCCGCCTGCATCGCCGGACCGCCTTCATACACGGCCGCCAGCTTGGCATCGCCGCCCTCCTTGCCGATGCGCGCACCGAGCCAGGGCTTGGCATCTGCAGGCAGGCTGGCATCGTAGACGACACCGAAGGCCGGCAACAAATCTTCCAGCGGCACATCCTCGGTGCCAAGGATATGGCGGTCATAAAAGCGCTTCAGGTCGGCGCCGCTCAACTCTTCCATCACGGCCAGGATCTCGTCTTCGGCTACGCCCTGCTGCCTGCCGCTGTAGAAGTCGCGCCCGTAGCGCGTCCACAGGCCGCGCATCACGTCATCCAGCGAGCGGCGGCCACGGGTCTGGGTGCGGATGCTCAGGTCCAGTCCCAGTGCCACCAGCGAACCCTTGGTGTAGTAGCTGACGATGGCATTGCTGGCGTTTTCATCCTGGCGGTAATACTTGACCCAGGCATCGAAGCTGGACTCCGCCACGCTCTGCTTCTTGCGACCGCTGCCGCGCAGCACGCCGGTGATGGTCTTGCCGACCAGCTTGAGGTAATTGTCGGTATCGATGACGCCGGTACGTACCAGGAACAAATCGTCGTAATAGCTGGTGAAGCCCTCGAAGAGCCACAGCAGCGAGGTGTAATTTTCCTGGCGCAGATCGTAGGGTGCGAATACCGCCGGCTTGATGCGCTTGACGTTCCAGGTATGGAAATACTCATGGCTGCACAAGCCCAGGTAGGTGCGGTAGCCATCGGTCTGCTCCGGCTTGCCCTTGACCGGCAGGTCGGCGCGCGAGCAGATCAGCGCGGTCGATGCGCGATGTTCAAGACCGCCATAGCCATCGCCCACGGCCAGCGTCATGAAGACGTAGCGATCCATCGGTGCGCGCTTGCTGCGCGGCTCGAAGAAGGCGATCTGCGCCTCACAGATCTTCTTGAGATCGTCGCACAGGCGCGCCAGGTCGAGATTAGGCACACGACCGGTGACGACCACATCATGTGGCACGCCATGCGCCTGGAAAGTGGCGAGGGCGAAATCGCCGATCTCCACCGGATGATCGATCAGCTCATCATAGTTCTGTGCCACATAGGTGCCGAAGCCATAGCGCCTGGCCTTGAGTTCGGGCAACGCCGTGGCCACGCGCCAGCGCTTGAAATCCTCCCCTTCCGGACGGACGATCTCCACCACGTGCTCGCCTTCTTCAAAGCCATGCGCCGCCAGGAAGACACTGGTGCCATTGAAGAAGCCGTGGGTGCGATCCAGATGCGCGGTACGCACCGAGAGATCCCAGGCATACACCTGATAGTGCAGCGTGAGCGCGCCCTTGCAGGGAGCGGCTTGCCAGGTGTGCTTGTCGCGCTTCCTGACGACCACCTTGCGGCCATTGGATTGGCCGCGCAGCTGGACGATGTTCTTGCCGAATTCGCGGATCATGTAGCTGCCCGGAATCCAGGCCGGCAGCGAGAAGACCTGGCCATCGGCGGCCGGGGCATCGACGGTGACGCTGACGTCGTAGAGGTGGGAAGCTGGATCGAGGGAAGTGATGCGGTAGCGGATCGGGGTTGCCATTGCAATGTGCGGTAGGGATGGTGCCGGCCAGCGGCGATGGGCCATTTTACACGCGCTGCCGCGCAACATGGGGCGCGGGCCACGGACGAAAAAAAACCGGACCGGCTTGCGCCGGCCCGGGGTCCAGGGTCACACGAACTGCAAACTAACTTTTTAAATCATATAAATCATTTACAGACGGCTGGAAGCGCGCCGATCAGCGCGGCAGCAGTGAAGAACCCATCAGGAACTCATCCACCGCACGTGCGCACTGGCGGCCTTCGCGGATCGCCCACACCACCAGCGACTGGCCACGGCGCATGTCGCCGGCGGCGAAGACCTTCTCCACCGAGGTCTTGTAGCAGCCTTCGCCATCGGTGGTGGCCTTGGCGTTGCCGCGCGCATCCTTCTCGACGCCGAAGGCATCGAGCACCTGCTGCACCGGCGAGACGAAGCCCATGGCCAGCAGCACCAGGTCGGCCTTGATTTCGAATTCCGAATCGGGCACTTCGACCATCTTGCCGTCCTTGAACTCGACGCGTGCGGCGATGAGCTTCTCGACCTTGCCGCCCTTGCCTTCCAGACGCTTGGTGGTGACCGCGAAGTCACGCTGGCAACCTTCCTCGTGCGAGGAAGAAGTGCGCAGCTTGATCGGCCAGTAGGGCCAGACCAGCGGCTTGTTTTCGGACTCGGGCGGCTGCGGCATCAGTTCAAACTGGGTCACCGAAGCGGCACCGTGACGATTGGAAGTACCCACGCAGTCCGAACCGGTGTCGCCACCGCCGATGACGACCACGTTCTTGCCGGTGGCCATGATCTGGTTCTTGAGCTTGTCGCCGGCATTGACCTTGTTCTGCAGCGGCAGGAAATCCATGGCGAAATGCACGCCCTTCAGTTCGCGGCCCGGCACCGGCAGGTCACGCGGGGACTCGGCGCCACCGGCGATGATCACCGCATCGAATTCCTTCTTCAGTTCTTCGGGGGTGACGGTTTCCTTGGACCAGTTGTTGACGGTCTCGGGGAAATCCTTGCCGACGAAGACACCGGTGCGGAAGCTCACGCCTTCGGCCTTCATCTGTTCCACGCGCAGGTCGATGTGCGACTTTTCCATCTTGAAGTCAGGGATGCCATAACGCAGCAGGCCGCCGACGCGATCATTCTTTTCGAACACGGTCACGTCGTGACCGGCGCGCGCCAGCTGCTGGGCTGCGGCCAGGCCGGCAGGACCGGAACCGACCACGGCGACCTTCTTGCCGGTCTTCACCGAAGCCGGTTGCGGCACCACCCAGCCGTTTTCCCAGCCCTTGTCGATGATGAAGTGCTCGATCGACTTGATGCCCACGGCGTCGTTGTTGATGCCCAGGGTGCAGGCGGCTTCGCACGGTGCCGGGCAGATGCGGCCGGTGAACTCGGGGAAGTTGTTGGTCTGGTGCAGGGTATCCAGGGCTTCCTTGTAGTTGCCGCGATACACCAGGTCATTCCAGTCGGGAATGATGTTGTTGACCGGGCAGCCGTTGTTGCAGAAGGGGATGCCGCAGTCCATGCAACGCGCGCCCTGGATCTTGGCGTCGGCGTCGCTCAAGTGCAGGACGAACTCCTTGTAATGCTTGGTACGCGCGGCAGGCGCCTCGCTGGCCTCTTTCAGGCGCTGGTACTCCATGAAACCGGTTGCTTTTCCCATTTTCCTCTCACATTCTCGCTAAGGATGCGGCGGGCTGCGCTCTCACTCTGGGTGGCGCCACGCCCGCCGGCGTGCTTGATTGATTAGTCCGATCACTGCCTGAAGATCAGGCGGCGACCTTTTCCTTCTTCGTTTCGGCAGCGGCGGCCAGTTCGGCCAGCGCACGCTTGTACTCGGTCGGGAACACCTTGACGAACTTGGCGCGCGACGCCGCCCAGTTATCCAGCAGGTAGCGCGCACGCGTGCTGCCGGTGTACTTGAAGTGGCGTTCAATCAAGCCGCGCAGGATGGCTTCGTCGGTCTGGCGTTCGCCACCGCGCTGCAGGCTGTGCCAGATGTCGCGGCCCAGGGTCTGCTCCTGCTCGGTGTCGGACAAGACCTTCTCCAGGCTGACCATAGCGGTATTGCACTTGCCGGCGAAATCGCCTTCCGGGTCATACACGTAAGCGATACCACCCGACATGCCCGCTGCGAAGTTGCGGCCGGTATTGCCCAGCACCACCACGGTGCCGCCGGTCATGTATTCGCAACCGTGGTCGCCCGTGCCTTCCACCACCGCAGTGGCGCCGGAGTTACGCACGGCAAAACGCTCGCCAGCCACGCCGTTGATGAAGGCTTCACCGCTGATGGCACCGTACAGGACGGTATTGCCGGAGATCATGTTGTCCACGGCACGGCCACGGAACTCGGTGTTGGGACGCACGATGATGCGGCCACCCGACAAGCCCTTGCCCACGTAGTCGTTGCCTTCACCGACCAGATCCAGGGTCACGCCCTTGGCCAGGAAGGCGCCGGCGGACTGGCCTGCGGTCCCTTGCAGCTGGATGTGGATGGTGTCGTCCGGCAGGCCTTCATCGCCGTAACGCTTGGCCACTTCACCCGAGAGCATGGCGCCGACGGTGCGGTTGAGGTTCTTGATCGGGGAGATGAAGGAGACCTTCTCGCCCTTCTCCAGCGCGATCTTGGCTTGCGCGATGAGTTTGTGGTCCAGTGCCTTGTCCAGGCCGTGGTCTTGCACATCGGTGTGGTACACCGGCAGCTTCGACTCGGGCTGATGGAAGATGCGGCTGAAGTCCAGACCCTTGGCCTTCCAGTGGGCAATCGCCTTGGAACGGTCCAGCAGGTCGGCACGGCCGATCAGGTCGTCGAACTTGCGGATGCCCAGCTGAGCCATGATCTGGCGCGCTTCTTCGGCGATGAAGAAGAAGAAGTTGACCACGTGTTCCGGCTTGCCGGAGAACTTGGCGCGCAGCACCGGATCTTGCGTCGCCACGCCCACCGGGCAGGTGTTCAGGTGGCACTTGCGCATCATGATGCAGCCTTCGACCACCAGCGGCGCAGTGGCGAAACCGAATTCGTCCGCGCCCAGCATGGCGCCGATCACGACGTCGCGGCCGGTCTTCATCTGGCCGTCAGCCTGCACGCGGATGCGGTTGCGCAGGCCGTTCAGGACCAGGGTCTGCTGGGTTTCAGCCAGGCCCAGTTCCCACGGCGAACCGGCGTGCTTGATCGAGGACAGCGGCGAGGCACCGGTACCGCCATCGTGACCGGCGATGACCACGTGATCCGACTTGGCCTTGGCCACGCCGGCAGCCACGGTACCGACACCCACTTCAGAGACCAGCTTGACCGAGATGGAAGCGCGCGGGTTGACGTTCTTCAGGTCGTGGATCAGCTGGGCCAGATCCTCGATGGAGTAGATGTCATGGTGCGGCGGCGGCGAGATCAGGCCCACGCCCGGCACCGACACGCGCAGCTTGGCGATGTATTCCGAGACCTTGTGGCCGGGCAGTTGGCCGCCTTCGCCGGGCTTGGCGCCCTGGGCCATCTTGATCTGGATCTGGTCGGCCGAGATCAGGTATTCGGCGGAGACACCGAAACGGCCCGAGGCCACCTGCTTGATGCGCGAGCGCAGCGAGTCGCCTTCCTGCAGGGGGATGTCGACTTCGATGTGTTCCTTGCCGATTTCCGAAGCCAGGGTCGCGCCTTGCTTGATGGGGATGCCCTTCAACTCGTTGCGATAACGGTTGACGTCTTCACCACCTTCGCCGGTGTTGGACTTGCCGCCGATACGGTTCATGGCGATAGCCAGCGTGGCGTGGGCTTCGGTCGAGATCGAGCCCAGCGACATGGCGCCGGTGGCGAAGCGCTTGACGATTTCCTTGGCCGGTTCCACTTCATCGATCGAGATCGCCTTGGACGGGTCGATCTTGAATTCGAACAGGCCGCGCAGCGTCATATGGCGCTTGGACTGGTCGTTGATGATCTGGGCGTATTCCTTGTAGGTGTTGTAGCTGTTCGAACGGGTCGAGTGCTGCAGCTTGGCGATCGCGTCCGGGGTCCACATGTGCTCTTCGCCACGGATGCGGAAGGCGTATTCGCCACCGGCGTCCAGTGCATTGGCCAGCACCGGGTCGGCGCTGAAGGCGGCGGTATGCAGGCGCAGCGCTTCTTCGGCCACTTCGAACACGCCGATGCCTTCGACGTTGGAGGCGGTGCCCTTGAAATACTTGTCCACCAGCGCCTTCGACAGACCGATGGCTTCGAAGATCTGCGCGCCGCAGTAGGACATGTAGGTCGAGATGCCCATCTTGGACATGACCTTCAGCAAGCCCTTGCCGATTGCCTTCTGGAAGTTGTAGATGGCCTTTTCCGGCGACAGGTCGCCCGGCAGACCCTTGGCCATGTCGGCCAGGGTGTCCATCGCCAGGTAGGGGTGGATCGCTTCGGCGCCATAACCTGCCAGCAGGGCGAAGTGGTGCGTTTCGCGGGCCGAGCCGGTTTCCACCACCAGGCCGGTGGAGGTGCGCAGGCCCTTGCTGACCAGGTGCTGGTGGATGGCCGAAGTCGCCAGCAGTGCCGGGATCGGCAGCTGCTCGGCATCGACCTTGCGGTCCGAGATGATCAGGATGTTGTGGCCCGACTTGACCGCATCGACCGCCTTGGCGCACAGCGAAGCCAGGCGCGCTTCGATGCCTTCCTTGCCCCAGGCGACGGGATAGCAGATGTTCAGTTCGTAGGACTTGAACTTGCCGCCGCTGTGCGCGCTGATGTTGCGCAGCTTGGCGATGTCGTCGTAGTCCAGCACCGGCTGCGATACTTCCAGACGCATCGGCGGGTTGATGTTGTTGGTGTCCAGCAGGTTGGGCTTGGGACCGATGAAGGACACCAGCGACATGACCAGCGCTTCGCGGATCGGGTCGATGGGCGGGTTGGTCACCTGCGCGAACAGCTGGCGGAAGTAGTTGTACAGCGGCTTGTTCTTGTTGGACATGACCGCCAGCGGCGAGTCATTGCCCATGGAGCCGATGGCTTCCTCGCCACCGCTGGCCATGGGGGCCATCAGGAACTTGACGTCTTCCTGGGTGTAGCCGAAGACCTGCTGCAGGTCCAGCAGCTTCAGGGACGACGACGGCTGACGCGGCTCTTCCTTCAGCTCGTCCAGCTTGACGCGCACCGAGTTGATCCACTGCTTGTAGGGCTTGGCGTTGGCGTAGGTGTCCTTGAGTTCCTTGTCGTCGATGATGCGGCCGGCGTCCAGGTCGATCAGGAACATCTTGCCCGGCTGCAGGCGCCACTTCTGGATGATCTTGGATTCGGGAATCGGCAGCACGCCGGATTCGGAAGCCATCACCACCAGGTCGTCATCGGTGACGATGTAGCGCGCCGGACGCAGGCCGTTGCGGTCCAGCGTGCCGCCGATGTGGCGACCGTCGGTGAAGGCCAGCGCAGCGGGGCCGTCCCACGGTTCCATCATGGCGGCGTGGTATTCGTAGAAGGCGCGGCGGTTGTCGTCCATCGAAGTGTGGTTTTCCCAGGCTTCGGGCACCATCATCATCATCGCCTGCGGCAGCGGATAGCCGGCCATGACCAGCAGTTCCAGCGCGTTGTCGAAGCTGGCGGTATCGGACTGGCCTTCATAGATCAGCGGGAACAGCTTCTTCAGGTCCGAACCCAGCACGGCCGACTGCATCACGCCTTCGCGGGCGCGCATCCAGTTGAAGTTGCCCTTGACGGTGTTGATTTCGCCGTTGTGGGCGATCAGGCGGTACGGGTGGGCCAGCGGCCATTCCGGGAAGGTGTTGGTGGAGAAGCGCTGGTGCACCAGGGCCAGGGCCGAGACGCAGCGCTCGTCCTGCAGGTCCTTGTAGTACACGCCAACCTGGTCGGCCAGCAGCAGGCCCTTGTAGACCACGGTGCGGGCCGACATCGAGGGCACGAAGAATTCCTTGCCATGCAACAGGTTCAGCGCCTGGATGGCGTGGCCGGAAGACTTGCGGATCACGTACAGCTTGCGTTCCAGCGCGTCGGTGACCATCACGTCCGGACCACGGCCGATGAAGATCTGGCGGATCACCGGCTCTTTTTCGCGCACGGTGGGGGACATCGGCATGTCGCGGTCCACCGGGACATCGCGCCAGCCCAGCACGATCTGGCCTTCGGCCAGCACCGCGCGTTCGATTTCCTGTTCACAGGCAATGCGGGAAGCGTTTTCCTTGGGCAGGAAGATCATGCCCACGCCGTATTCACCGGGCGGCGGCAGGTCCACGCCCTGCTTGGCCATCTCTTCACGGTAATACTGGTCGGGGATCTGGATCAGGATACCGGCACCGTCACCCATCAACGGGTCGGCACCGACCGCACCCCGGTGATCCAGGTTCTTCAGAATGAGCAAACCCTGGTCAACGATGGAATGGGATTTCTTGCCCTTGATGTGGGCGATGAAACCGACGCCACAGGCGTCATGTTCATTTGCTGGGTCGTAAAGGCCTTGCGCGTGCATAACGGTACTCCACCACATTGACAGTAAGGATTTGAAGAATAGTGCACTGCACCCAATAGTTCAATAAAAATAATTAGGGTCTGAGTCCAATTTAAATCCCCAAGATTTTCAGGATTTTTTAATTGGGGACAGAGCAATGCACCGCGGATTCAAGTCATTGATTACAAAGACTTATTTTTGAAACCCTACGATTCTTGCCGTGCGGCTACGTCTTCCGCCTCGGCCGCCGTGCGGACGGCAGCCGGGCGGCCGCGCTTGGCCGGACTGACGCGCCGGTGGGTCTGGCGTTCCAGCCCCTGCTTGAAACCTTCCGAACCCAGCGCCCAACCCTTGAGCGTGGCATCGGTGATGCGCTCCACTTCGGCGCGCGCCAGTCCCTCTTCGGTGAGCTGGCGATAGGCGATCTCGCGATCAAAGGGAGTGTTGCCAATCGACCAATATTGAGGATGGTCAGTGATCAGGCCATCCTGCTTGGCGCCGATGTGATGCATGTAGCTGGACCAGGGGTAATCCCCCGGGCTGACTGTCAGGCCGTTGCGCACGGGGTTCAGCTCGATGTAGCGGCAGATGGCCAGCAGGTAGAGTTCGGCGTCGATGACGGTGGCGCGGTAGCGCCCCTGCCACAGCGTGCCGCTGCGTCCATGCTTCTGGTTGAAATACGGGACGTAGTGGCGCCCTACCCACTGCATCATCCGTGCCAGGCCCTGGTCATCGGACGGCGTGGCCAGCAGGTGCAGGTGATCCGGCATGAGCACGTAGGCGTGCACGGCCACCTTGAATTGCCTTGCGGCATCCTTGAGCCAGCCCAGGAAGGCCAGGTGGTCATCGGCATCGCGGAAGATGACCAGGCCATCATGGCCGCGCTGGATGATGTGGTGCGGCTGGTGCGGAACGACGAGTCGGGGAAGGCGGGCCATGGCAGACACTGCAAACCTGAAGAATGGGAGCGGACATTCTAATGCACTCCGTCCCCAATAAACATGCGATGCCCAATTTGCATGGAATCGCAAGAAACTTCACCTGTGCATAAAAAAACCGGCCAGATTGCTCCGACCGGTCAAGCCCCACGGTGAATTCTTCACAGGTGCCGTCAGGCGGCGTTTTCCTTGGCCTTGTCCTTGCTCAGCACCAGGCTGGCGATGATGGAAACCAGCAGGATGCTGCCCACGATGGACAACGACACCAGCACCGGCACGTGGAACCAGTAGGAGGCCAGCATCTTGCCGCCCACGAACAGCAGCACCAGGGCCAGGCCATACTTGAGCAGGTGGAAGCGCTCTGCCGAATCGGCCAGCAGGAAGTACAGCGCACGCAGACCCATGATGGCGAACATGTTCGAGGTGAAGACGATGAACGGATCCTTGGTGATGGCGAAGATGGCCGGGATGCTGTCCACCGCGAAGATCACGTCGGAAATCTCGATCAGCAGCAGCACCAGCATCAGCGGGGTGAAATAGCGCACGCCATTGATGCGGGTGGTGAAGTTTTCGCCGTCGTAGTCGTTGCTGATCTTCATATGGCCGCGCAGCCAGCGCAGCAGCGGGTTGTCGCTCAGGTCGGCTTCCTTGTCGGCAAAGATCAGCATCTTCACGCCGGTGAACACCAGGAAGGCGCCGAACACATACAGAATCCAGCTGAACTGCGCGATCATCCAGGCGCCCAGCAGGATCATCACGGCGCGCATGACAATGGCACCGATCACACCGTACAGCAGCACCCGGCGCTGCATTTCAGCCGGCACGGCGAAATAGCTGAAGATCATCAGGAACACGAAGATGTTGTCCACCGACAGCGCCTTCTCGATCAGGTAGCCGGAGAGGAACTCGGCGCCCTTCTGGTTGGCGAACTCGCGGCCGACGTTGGCATCGAGGTACCACCACATCAGGCCGGCAAAGAGGAAGGCCAGCGACACCCACACCACCGACCAGGCCAGTGCCTCCCTGGGCGACACCCGGTGGGCATTGCGTCCGCCCAGGGCGAACATGTCCACCGCCAGCATACCCAGCACGAATACGATGAAGCCACCCCACATGGGCAGGCTTGCGAAACTCTCTACACCGTTCACGTCAGACCTCTCTCTTCTTGTTCATCCGCCGGCGGCGGGATCGGTTTTTCGTATTTTGGAAAAAATCTTCAATCGAAGTCGAAGATTTCGCCCAGAAAGCCTTTTTTCTTGCGTTTGTATTCATATCCATGCCCTCCATGCCCGAAGCGGGCATCGTAAGCCGGTGGCGGCGGCGTGTGCATGGCCGGCCGCGCTGCTGGCATGGGAACCGCTGCGTTGGACTGGCTGGCGGCGGAACGTTCGATCAGCTTGTCCAGCTCGCCGCGATCCAGCCACACGCCCCGGCACTGCGGGCAGTAATCGATCTCGATGCCCTGGCGTTCCGAGATCAGCAGGTTGTGAGATGTGCAGACGGGACATTTCATCAGGCTCTCCTCAAAGTCAGGTTTGGCAACGATGCCCGGCGCGTTGACAACTCAAGATCACTACCGGACAAGGCGTCACTTTAGGCCAAAGCCTGATGAATGAAAATTCGAATATTTTGAGATAATCCTTCGGAAAAACCGAAGTATCGCATCAAGGATGATTGCCATGGCCAGCCTCAACTACAAGCATCTTCACTATTTCTGGACGGTCGCCAAGACCGGCGGCGTGGCGCGCGCCAGCGAGCGCCTGCACCTGACGGCGCAGACCATCAGCGGCCAGATCAGCCTGTTCGAGGAATCGCTGGGCTACAAGCTCTTCAAGCGCGTGGGACGGCGGCTGGAACTCAACGACGAAGGCCGCATGGTGTTCGATTACGCCGAACGCATCTTCAGCCTGGGAGAGGAACTGGAAGAAGCGCTGCGCCTGCGCCCCGGTGGACGCACCCTGCAGCTGCGCGTGGGCGTGGCCGATGCCGTGCCCAAGGCGATTGCCTACCTGCTGCTGGAAAGCGCACTGGCCATGCAGGACCCGATCCGCATCATCTGCCGCGAAGGCAAGCTCGACGTGCTGCTGGCCGACCTGGCCATCCACAAGCTGGACATCATCATCGCCGATAGCCCCATGCCGCCCAATGTGGACGTGCGCGGCTACCACCACCTGCTGGGCGAATGCGATACCAGCTTCTTCGCCACCCCCGAGCTGGCGCGGCGCTACCGCAAGGATTTTCCGCGCAGCCTGGACGGTGCTCCCTTCCTGATGCCGGGTGAAGATGCCGCCGTGCGTCCGCGCCTGTTGCGCTGGTTCGAGAAGCAGGGCATCCGCCCCCAGATCACCGGGGAATTCGATGATGGCGCCCTGCTGCTGGCCTTCGGCGACGCCGGCGCCGGCATCTTCGCGGCGCCCACCGCCATTGCCGCGCAGATCCGCAAGCAGTACGGGCTCGTGGAGATCGGCAAGACCGACGCCATCCGCGAGCAGTTCTATGCCATCTCGGTCGAGCGCCGGTTGAGCCATCCGGCCGTGCTGGCGATCCAGACGGCCGCGCGCGGCAACCTGATCGGTGGCAGTACGCCCTCCAGAGGAGGGGTCAGGCAAGCCGGCGCGGAAGAAAAATAGACTCGGATGGCCGTGCCGAAACATTTTCCGTTGACGTCCAAGGAAGAGCTGAAAAAGGCAACATATATGCAATATTAAACATATGAACTCACCAATTCTCGTCGCTGTCAACTTCATGTCAGCTACGTCGTAAATGACGGGAAATGACACATCGGAAATGGGAAGAAAAGCGGCGGGACAAAAGAAAAACCCCACGTCCCTTGCGAGCCGTGGGGTAAATCCCATTCTCGGGGGGGAGAATGGAGGGGGACCTCCAATATAGGGAAAACAACTCCCCGTGACAGCCGTTTTTACAAATGGTTACACCCTGCTCATATGCTGCACGGCAATACATATTTACTGGCACGTGCCTGCATACCCGATGGGGCCGATATGAATCCACTATATCAAAGGCTTGCCGCAAGTAAAGAACGCAGTGCCAGCAAGGCGGCCGAAGTGCGTTCCCGCCGGCTGATAAGGTAGGTGGTGACCCGCCCGTCGCGGCCCAGCAAGTGCGTGGCAAAGCCATGCGGTGCCATCTGCATGGCGATCACCGAACGCGGCACCACCGCCACCCCGGCGCCCGCCGCCACGCAGGCCAGGATGGCGTGATAGGAGGCCAGTTCCAGTATGCGCAGCGGCCCGCCGCCCTTGCCCTGGCGGGCGAACCAGTGTTCGGCATGGCGACGGTAGGCGCAGCCCTGTTCGAAGACGATCAGGGTCTCCAGCCGCACATCGCCGGGCGAGCGCACGCGCGGATGATTGCACGGGGTCACCAGCAGCAGTTCTTCCTTGTACAGGGGCATGGCGGCCAAGGCCGGATCATCGATGGGCCCGGCCACGAGCGCGGCATCGAGCTTGCAGGCCCGTACGCCGGCGATGAGCACGTCGGTCGGCCCCGTCGACAATTCCAGCCGCACTTCCGGCCAGCGCTGGTGGAATTCGGCCAGCGGCGCCGGCAAGCGGCTGGCGGCGGTGCTTTCCATGGAGCCGATGCGCAGCCGCCCGCGCGGGCTTTGCGGCGCGACCACCTGGCGCGCCTCCTGCACCAGATCGAGGATACGTTCGGCGTAATCGAGCAGCGCCTCGCCTGCCGCCGTCAATACCAGCCGGCGCCGGTCGCGCACGAACAGCGGCACGCCGATCGATTCTTCCAGCTGCTTGATGCGCGTGGTGACATTGGACTGCACCCGGTTGAGCCGCTCAGCGGCGCGGGTCACGCCGCCTTCGGCGACGACGGTGCGGAAGATTTCCAGTTCGGCCAGTTCCATGAAGCGCTCCGGGGATGTTCTCAAATCCAGATGAAGTCATCCCGATTATTCATTTTTTGGAATGACCGAAAGACGATAGCATAGACACCCGTTCCCCTCACGCCTCTGTGAAGTCCATGACCCAGCCCGCCTCATCCATGCCCGCCGCCCCGATCCACGCACTGGCCTGGAAAGTCTGCCTGTCCGGCATGGTGGCCCTGTCAGTGGCGATGGGCATCGGCCGCTTCGCCTTCACGCCGCTGCTGCCGATGATGCTGCATGAGGGCAGCCTGTCGCTGCAGATGGGGGGCTGGCTGGCCACGGCCAATTATCTGGGCTACTTCGCCGGCGCCATGCTGTGCGCCTTTCATCGCAGCAAGCGCGGCGTGGCCATGCTGCGCGCAGGACTGGTGGTGACCATCCTGCTCACGCTGGGCATGGGGGTGCTGCATCATGACGTGGCCTGGCTGTGGATGCGTTTCTTGTCGGGCGTGGCCAGCGCCTATGTATTCGTCTACACGGCCGGCTGGTGCCTGCAACAACTGACGCAACTCGGCCGTCCGGAACTGGGCGGGGTGATCTTCTGCGGCCCCGGACTGGGCATTGCCCTGACCGGCCTGCTCTCGGGCCCGATGATCGCGGCGGGCTGGCTGGCGGCCGGTGGCTGGATTGCCTTCGGCGTGATTGCGCTGGGGCTCACTGCATTGGTGTGGAAGTCGTTCAGCTTCGATGCCGGGCGCGGCCTTAATGTACATCCGCATGACAGCAATGCAGCACAGGCCCCCGTACCGGAATCGGCCAGCCAGAAGAGTGAAGTGCTGATCCAGGTCTTCGCCTATGGCATCGCCGGCTTCGGCTACATCATCACCGCTACCTTCCTACCGGTGATCGCGCGCCAAGCGCTACCGGGCTCGGTCTGGCCGGATTACTTCTGGCCGATCTTCGGCCTGTCGGTCGCGCTGGGCGCCTTCAGCGCGACACGGCTCTCAGTGCAGGCCGACCAGCGCCTGCTGCTGACTGCCGCCTACCTGATGCAGGCGGCGGGTGTGCTGGTATCCATCCTCTTGCCCAGCGCCCCCGGATTCGCGCTGAGCTGCCTGCTGCTGGGCCTGCCCTTCACGGCCATCACCTTGTTCGGCATGCGCGAGGCGCGCCGCCTGCGCCGCGAACACGCCAGCAGCCTCATGGCCCTGATGACGGCCGCCTATGGCATCGGCCAGATCGCCGGCCCGCCGCTGGCCACCGCACTGGTCCACGGCAGCGGTTCCTTCACGCCGTCGCTGTGCGTGGCGGCCGTGGCCCTCTTGATCGGTGCCGGGCTCTACTATCGCTTGACCATGACGCATCGCTTGCCGCGCTGATGCGCATCACATAAACAAAAACGCCCGCGACATCTTCTGTCGCGGGCGTTCCCGTTTGCAGCAATGACGGCGAGACGTTCAGCGGAACGCCGGCTCCGCAAAGCTGCGCAGCTTGCGGCTGTGCACCTGCTCGATGCCATTGTTGCGCAACAACTCCAGCGCGCGGATACCGATCTGCAAGTGCTGCGCCACGCGCTGCTCGTAGAAGGTATTGGCCATGCCGGGCAGCTTGATTTCACCGTGCAGCGGTTTGTCCGACACGCACAGCAGCGTGCCGTAAGGCACCCGGAAGCGGAAGCCGTTGGCGGCCACCGTGGCGCTTTCCATATCCAGTGCGATGGCGCGGCTCTGGGAGAAACGCAGCAATGGCATGCGATGGTCGCGCAGCTCCCAGTTGCGGTCATCGACCGAGGCAACTGTACCGGTACGCATGATGCGCTTCAATTCGTAGCCTTCCAGCTGGGTGATGCTGGCCACCGCATCCTGCAAGGCCAGTTGCACTTCAGCCAGGGCCGGGATCGGCACCCACAACGGCAGGTCGTCATCGAGCACGTGATCGTCACGCACGTAGGCATGTGCCAGCACGTAGTCGCCCATGCGCTGCGAGGCCGACAGGCCGGCGCAGTGGCCCAGCATCAGCCAGCCGTGCGGACGCAACACCGCCACGTGGTCAGTCACCGTCTTGGCATTGGACGGACCCACACCGATGTTGACCAGCGTGATGCCGCTGCCATCGGCGCGCTGCAGGTGATAGGCCGGCATCTGCGGCTGCCGTGCCGGTGCCACACCGGAAACTGGCCTGGTCTGTGTACCGGTCTGGTTGGCACTCCAGGTGGTGACATTACCGGGCTCGACGAAGGCAGTGTACTGGCGACGATAGGCCAGCTCATCCGGATCATCGGTCGGCTCCATCAGGCGCCGGCCCAGGCGCACGAATTCATCGACGTAGAAAGCATAGTTGGTGAAGAGCACATAGCGCTGGAACTGGTCCGGCGAGGTCGCCGTGTAATGACGCAGGCGATGCAGCGAATAATCGATGCGCGGACCGGTGAACAGCGCCAGCGGATGCGGCCCTTCGCGCCAGGCACCGTTGTCCACTTCATAGGTGCCGTTGGCGATGCGGTCATCCATGGCTGCCAGGTCGGGCAGGTCGAAGTAATCGGGCAGCGTGCGCAGGTGTTCCGGATCCAGGCTGCCTTCGACGTGGATGCCCTCGGGGAAGGCGAAGTGGACCGGGATGGGCATGTCGCTCACGCCCACTTCCAGCGGCACCTCATGGTTCTGCAGCACCAGCTTGAATTGCGCCAGCAGGTATTGATGGAACAGCGCGGGACGCGTGAGCGTGGTCTCGTAGCAGCCGGGACCGGCGACGAAGCCGAAGGACTGGCGGGTATCGGTGTGGGTGGATTTTTCCGTGGTGATGCGCACGAAGGGATAGCAGGCACGCACCCGCTGCTGCATGCCCGCATCGCTGGCGAACTGACGGAAGGCATCGCGCAGGATGGCGGTGTTGTGCTCGTAGATTTCCAGCACGCGCGCATAGGCGGCTTCGGGGTTGGTGAATTTTTCTGTGGCAAACATCGTGGTTCTCCATCATTGCCGCGCGCCACACCGGGGGTCAGTCCAATGCGCTGGAGCGGCGCGGCCGGTTGGACCGGTCATTCATCGAAACGAGAACCCACGCCTTTTGATGAAATGGGTTCCACTTGTGCGCAGCACCATCTTACCTGAGAGCGGGCCATTCCATGCAGCCGCAGCATACGCGGATCAGTCAGGACAATGACGCGCTTGTCCGGCTTTGCGGTGCTCCTGTTCGGTGGTATCTTCCGAGTCCTACGGCCGCGTTTACTTATTTTTTCTCCACGCAAAGAAGCGACCGCCTACCGCGCGCCAGAAGCCGGCGAGAGCCGCGTCAGCGCTCCGTCAGAGGTGCAACATTCTGTCCTTTCCGTTCACTCACCCTCCTTCAAAACGCACGAAACGTGCATGCCACCCCGCCGCAAAGCGCTCTGCCATGCGGCTTTCTCATCGGATAAAAAAAGCTTTGATTGCGGCGCGCACCGGTGCTATCGTGTCGGCGCTTTGGCCGGGAGGCATCACGCAGCAAGACGTCGAGCATCCGTGCCGGGCTACCAATAAAAACTAAGAAAATTCATTCAATCATTCGTTCAGAGGCACACATGATTATCAGAAAAATCTTCCAGCAAATGCTGGTCCTGCTCTGCCTGGCTGCGGCCGCTGCAGCTCACGCACAGAACCTGCCCAACGTGGTCATCCTGGCCACCGGCGGCACCATCGCCGGCACCGGCGCCACCAGCACAACCACCGTCGGCTACACCGCTGCCAAGGTCGGCGTGGACGCCTTGATCGCAGCCGTTCCCGAACTGAAGAAGGTCGCCAACGTGCGTGGCGAGCAGGTCATGCAGATCGCCAGCGAGAACATGAACAACGACGCCTGGCTGAAGCTGGCCAAGCGCGTCAACACCCTGCTGGCGCAGAGCGATGTGGATGGCATCGTCATCACCCACGGTACCGACACCATCGAAGAAACCGCCTACTTCCTGGACCTGGTGGTCAAGAGCAGGAAGCCGGTGGTGATCGTGGGCGCGATGCGTCCGTCCACCGCCATCAGTGCGGATGGTCCGATCAACCTGTACAACGCCGTGCTGCTGGCCGGCTCCAAGGAAGCCGTCGGCAAGGGCGTGCTGGTGACCCTGAACGACCAGATCAATGCTGGCCGTGAAGTGACCAAGACCAACACCTCCACCATGGACACCTTCAAGACGCCGGAACTGGGCTTCCTGGGCTACATCCAGGGCAGCAAGCCTTACTTCTATCGCCAGTCGACCCGCAAGAACACGGTCGACACGCCCTTCGACATCATGAACCTGGACAAGCTGCCGCAAGTCGATATCGTCTACGGCTACGCCAACATGAACCCGGTTGCGCTGAACGCCTTCGTGGCCGCTGGCGCGCAAGGCATCATCCACGCCGGCGTGGGTGACGGCAGCCTGAACAACACCGTGGTGCCGGCACTGACCGAAGCGCGCAAGAAGGGTGTCGTGATCGTGCGCTCCAGCCGTGTCGGCCAGGGCATCGTGGCACGCAACGGTGAAGCCGATGACGACAAGCTGGACTTCGTGGTCTCCGATACGCTGAATCCTCAGAAGGCACGCATCCTGCTGATGCTGGCGCTGACCAAGACCACCGATACCAAGGAAATCCAGAAGATGTTCTGGGAATACTGATCCTGCCGCTCCGGTCATCCGGAACCCGCATCAGTCTGAAAGCCCGCTGCCTGCGCAGCGGGCTTTTTTGTGGGCGGAACCAAGCGCAGCCGCACTGACTCTGTAGAGTTCGCATCGCCCCGCCACCGCCGCCATGAGGCCGCCTCACAGGAGAACCACCCATGCCCAGCCGCCGTCATTTCCTCGCCGCCGCCAGCGCCGCCTCAGCGATGGCCGCACTCGGTCTGTCGCCGCGCGCGCTGGCGGCACAGGGCTTGCGCCTGGGCAGCGCGCAGCCGTTTGCCTTCGACACGCTCATCGCCCGCGCCCGCGACATGGCCCGCACGCCCTATCAGGCCCCGCCCGCTGCGCCCGCCGACGTACTGGACCAGATCGATTACGAAGCCCACGGCAAGATCCGCTTCAAGACTGCGGATGCCCTCTTCGCCCAAGGCCCCGGCGCGTTTCCGGTGACCTTCTTTCATCTCGGCAAGTTCTTTCGTGTACCGGTACGGATGTTCATCCTTACTGGTCGAGGCGATGCCACTGTACCGGTACAGGCGCAGGAAGTGTCCTACCGCGATGACTACTTCGACATGCCCGCTGACAGCCCCGCGCACCGGCTGCCTGCGGGCAGCGGCTTTGCCGGTTTCCGCTTCCAGGAAAGCCGCCTGGCCGATCAACAGCTAAAGGACTGGCGCAATAATGACTGGGTGGCGTTTCTGGGCGCGTCCTATTTCCGTGCCATCGGCGATCTGTACCAGTACGGTTTGTCGGCACGCGGCATTGCCATCGATGTGGCCCAGGCCGACCGGCCGGAGGAATTTCCCGACTTCACGCAATTCTTCTTCGAGCCTTCCGCGCCGCACAGCGATACCGTGGTGGTCTACGCACTGCTCGATGGCCCCAGCATCACCGGCGCGTATCGCTTCGCCATGCAGCGCAAGGACGGGGGCGGCGTCGGCATGGAGATCGACAAGTCCCTGTTCCTGCGCCGCGACGTGGCGCGCCTGGGGCTGGCACCGGCCACCTCGATGTACTGGTTCTCGGAAACGGTCAAGGGCACGGGCGTGGACTGGCGGCCAGAGGTACATGACTCCGACGGTCTGGCGATCTGGAATGGCGCCGGCGAACATCTGTGGCGACCGCTCAACAATCCGCCGCGCACCATGGCCTCGGCCTTCAGCGACCAGCACCTGCGCGGCTTCGGGCTGCTGCAGCGCGACCGGGATTTCGATCATTATCTGGATGGCGTGCATTACGAACGCCGCCCCAGCCTGTGGGTGGAACCGCTGGGCGACTGGGGCGACGGCGAAGTGCAACTGATCGAACTGCGCACCGACGACGAGATCCACGACAACATCGTCGCCATGTGGGTGCCCAAGGCTCCGGCGCGCGCGGGCAATGCGTATCGCCTGCGCTACCGGCTCTACTGGCAGCAGGACGAGCCCTTCCCCACCCCGCTGGCGCGCTGCGTGGCCACGCGCCTGGGACGCGGCGGCCAGCCTGGACAGGCGCGCCCGCCGCAGGTGCGCAAGTTCATGGTGGAGTTCAAGGGCAAGCCATTGGAGGCCCTGCCCTTCGGCGTGCAACCGGAAGCCGTCATCACCGCCTCGCGCGGCAGCATTTCCTACGTCTACACCGAAGCCCTGCCCAATGGCGTGCCCGGCCACTGGCGCGCGCAGTTCGACCTTACCGCCAGCGGCGCGGAGCCGGTCGAGCTGCGCCTGTTCCTGCGCCATCAGAGCCAGGCGCTCAGCGAGACCTGGTTGTTCCAGTACCACCCGTTTGCCTCGCGGGAGGTGTATTGAAGCGCGGCCATGAAGTTTTTTTGCGGGGTCACGAAAAAATGTTTGTACTTTTTAGAAAAGCTCCTTATAATCTCGGTCTTTCGCGGCTGTAGCTCAGCTGGATAGAGTACTTGGCTACGAACCAAGGGGTCGTGGGTTCGATTCCTGCCAGCCGCACCATATGTAGTAGAAAAAGGGTCCATCGCAAGATGGACCCTTTTTTGTTTTCTGCAGCTCATCCACAAAATCAAAGCCTGGCCGACGGCGGATTACGCCATCGTCCGACAGGCGTGCCCAGCTCGGCTGGCGATAATCAAGGCTCCCCTACCGATCCCTATCCGATTTGCATCCCCGCGATGCCTACAGGAGCCGCAATGAAAAAGACGTCCTTCCTCATGTTGGCCGCTGGTTCCCTGGCCATGCTGGCCGCTGCCAGACCGGTACTGCGCCGCTACGGCGAGCTCAACCGCCGCGCCGTCAATACGCAGGCCGGCAGCGCATCGGGCCACCCCGCCGTCTTCAGCCCAGAAGACATGCAGCCGGTCGCGCAGGAAAGCAGCATGGTGGCCGAGGGCGCGCAGCAGCACGAGCCGGCCGGCGCAGCGCCGGTACAAGCCGCACCAGTGCCTGCCGCTGCGCGCAAGGACGGGGATTTCGCACCGCCCGTGGGCGCCTGATCTAGGGCCGCTGGCCGTCCGGGTCTGTGCCGTGAGCGCAGGAGGGGACGCATTGCGCCGCCCCTCACTGCACGGTTGCATCAGGGCTGCTCCCTGCGCTGATCCGGGCGCCGCCGCCCCGCCCCCGCGCCCAGTACCAGCACGAACAGCAGCGGCACGAACAACACTGCCAGCACGGTCGCACTGATCATGCCACCGAAGACGCCCGTACCGATCGCACGCTGTGTCTCGGCGCTGGCACCGGAGGCCAGCATGAGCGGCACCACGCCCAGCGCAAAGGCCAGCGACGTCATGAGGATGGGCCGCAAACGCAGCACCGCCGCCTTGATCGCCGCTTCCACCAGCCCGGCGCCTTCGGCTCGCAACTGGCGGGCGAATTCCACGATGAGGATGGCATTCTTGGCGGACAGCCCGATGACGGTGATCATGCCGACCTTGAAGAAGACGTCATTGGGCATGTCGCGCAAGATCACCGCTGCCACCGCGCCGACCAGTCCCAGCGGCACCGCCAGCATGACTGCCAGCGGAATGCGCCAGCTCTCGTAGAGCGCCGCCAGCACCAGGAACACCACCAGCATCGACAAGCCCATCAGCATCGGCGCCTGGGCTGCCGAGAGGCGTTCCTGCAGCGACTGGCCGGTCCACGCAACGGCAAAGCCGGGCGGCAATTGCTGCGCCAGGCGCTCCATCTCGGCCATGGCTTCCCCACTGGCCACGCCCGCGGCGGCGCTGCCTGAAATGCGCACTGCCGGGAATCCCTGATAGCGCTGCAGTTGCGTGGGCAACATCTGCCAGGACGGCCTGACCAGTTCGGCCAGCGGCACCATGCCGCCGCTCTGGTTGCGGACATGCAGCTTCATCACATCCTCGATCTGCATGCGCGATGCGGCCTGGGCCTGCACGATGACCTGCTGCATGCGGCCGGCATTGGGGAAATCATTGACGTAGAGCGAACCGATGGCGGCCGACAGGGTGTCGCTGATGCTGGCAAAGGACACGCCAAGCGCGGCCGCCTTGTGGCGATCGATCTCCAGCTGCAGGCCGGAACCGGACGGCAGGCCATCCGAATAGACGCCTGCCAGCTTGTCGCTGCGGGCAGCCAGCGCCAGCAGCTGCGCTTCGGCCGCCTTGAGCGCGGCATTGCCCTGGTTGGCGCGGTCCTGCAGGCGCATGGCAAAGCCGGAGGAATTACCCAGCTCATCGATGGCCGGGGGCAGCAGGCTCATGACGATGCCATCCACACCGCTTTCCATCGCGGCCTGCGCATGCTGGGTCTCCAGCGCGGCGGTGGAACCCTTGCGCTCTTTCCAGTCCTTCAGTTCGGTGAAGGCCATCGCGGCATTGGGACCGGAACCGGAAAAGCCGAAGCCCAGTACGGACAGATTGGCACCGATATCTTCGCGCGTCTTCAGATAGCGCTCGAACTGATCCACGGCGCGGGCAGTGCGCTCGGCGGTGGCATCGGCGGGCAGCTGGAAACTGGTCATGAAATAGCCCTGGTCTTCTTCCGGCAGGAAGGCCGAGGGCAGTGCCCGCAAGCCCAGCACCAGCAAGAGCGACAGCGCGCCATAGAGCAGCATCATGCGCACGCCCCGCGCGATGACGCGGCCCAGCAGCGATTCGTAGCGCCGCGTCAGGCGGGCGAAGGCGCGGTTGAAGGCACCGAAGACGCCGCGCTTCTCATGATGGCCGGGCGCTACGGGCTTGAGCAGCGTGGCACAGAGCGCCGGCGTCAGGCTCAGCGCCAGCAAGGCCGAGAACAGGATCGACACCGCCATGGCCAGTGCGAACTGGCGATAGATCACCCCGACCGATCCGCTGGCCAGCGCCATGGGGATGAACACCGCCGTCAGGACCAGGGTGATGCCGACGATGGCCCCGGTGATCTCGCGCATGGCCTTGATGGTCGCCTCGCGCGGCGCGAGCCCCTCCTCGGCCATGATGCGCTCGACGTTTTCGACCACCACGATGGCGTCATCGACGATGATGCCGATGGCCAGCACCATGCCGAACATGGTCAGCACATTGACCGAGTAGCCGGCCACCAGCATCACCCCCAGCGTGCCCAGCAGGGCGATGGGCGCGACGATGGCCGGGATGAGGGTATAGCGCACGTTCTGCAGGAACAGGTACATCACCAGGAACACCAGCACCATGGCTTCGATCAGGGTCTGCACCACTTTCTGGATGGACACCTTGACGAAGGGCGCCGTGTTGTAGGGCAGCGAGAAGTGCATGCCCTGCGGCAGGCTGGGGCGCAGTTCTTCCATGCGTGCCTGGATGGCCGCAGCGGTGCGCACGGCATTGGCCCCGGGCGAGAGCTGCACCGCAGCCACACCGGCGGGCTTGCCGTTCTCACGGTTGACGAATGCGTAGGACTGCGCACCCAGCTCGACCTTCGCCACATCGCCCAGCAATACCCGCGAACCATCCGCCTTGGCCTTGAGCACGATGGAAGCGAACTGGGCCGGTGACTGCAACTGGCCCGGTACAGTCAGGGGAACGGCAATCTGCTGGCCCGGTACAGTTGGCGTATCACCCAGGCGCCCCGGAGCAATCTGTGCGTTCTGCTGGTTGATCGCGGCACTGATGTCGCTCACCGACAGGCCGAAAGCATTGAGCTTGAAGGGATCGATCCAGATGCGCATGGCCTGCTCGGCACCAAACAGTTGCACGCGGCCCACGCCTTCGATACGGCGCAGCTCTTCGACGATATTGCGGGCCAGGTAATCGTTGAGACGGATTTCATCGTAGCGGCCATCCGTGGAGGTCAGGCTGACCATGAGCAGGAAGCCCGAGGCCGCCGATTCCACGCTCACGCCGTTCTGCCGCACCGTCTGCGGCAGACGCGCTTCGATGGCCTTGAGCTTGTTCTGCACATCCACCTGCGCCAGTTCCGGGTCCGTGCCCGGTTTGAAGGTGACGGTGATCTGGGCGCTGCCCGAGGTATCGGCCGAGGATTCGAAATAGAGCAGGTTCTTCACGCCCGATAGCTCGCGCTCGATCAGGCTGATGACGCCATCGTTCATGGTCTGGGGCGTGGCGCCCGGATAGGTGGCGGTGATCGTCACGCTGGGCGGAGCCACCGAGGGATAGCGGGCGATGGGCAACTGGCTCATGGCGATCACGCCGAAGAGCATGATGAACAGGGCGACCACCCAGGCAAAGACGGGACGGTCGATGAAAAAGCGGGGCATGCAGAAACTCCATCGAGGGGAACGCGCGAAGGTCGTGGCTACCGGTCCAGGCCAGCCCCCTGTCGCTTGGCGCAGGGCGACAGTACAATCGCGGGCGAAGGCGGAGTCTGGGCCATCGGCGTGAGGATTGCGCGGTACAACTATGGAGTTTCGATGGAGAAGGCAACAATGACAGCACCCCAGCTGGGCCTGGGCGAGGATACCGCGGTGCAGGGAGCGTTGATCCTGATCGCCGAGGATGCCATCGAGATCGCCGAGATCCTCGCCGCCTACCTGGCCCGCAGCGGCATGCGCAGCGTGCACGCGGCCGATGGTGCCAGGGCACTGGAACTGCATCTCTCGCTCAAGCCGGACCTGGTGCTGCTGGACATCCAGATGCCGCAGGTCAACGGCTGGCAGGTACTGGCGCAGATCCGCCAGCGCGGCCATACGCCGGTGATCCTGCTGACCGCGCTGGATCAGGACGTGGACAAGCTCATGGGCTTGCGCATCGGTGCCGATGACTACGTGGTCAAGCCCTTCAATCCGGCCGAGGTGGTGGCACGGGTGGAAGCGGTACTGCGCCGCAGCCTGCCGCGCGAGGCGCGCGACGAGCGGCGCATCCTGCGCGCCCCGCCCTTCGTGATCGACTTCGAACAGCATGAGATAGTGGCCGAGATCGAGGGGGTGCGCCATACGCTGGTCCTGACACTGACCGAATTCAAACTGCTGGCGCAGCTGGCGCGTGCACCGCGCCGCGTGTTCAGCCGCGCCGAACTGCTGGCGACCTGCCTGCCCGAGGGCGATACCCTGGAGCGCACCGTGGACAGCCATGTCAGCAAGCTGCGCAAGAAACTGGAAGACCTGGGCATCGCCGGCATCCCGGTGAGCATCCGCGGGGTCGGCTATCGCTTCCGGTCGGGCAGCTGAGTCTCAGGCAGCAAGGCAGACATGAAACCCGACATCGATCTCATCACCCTCTGGCGCGGCAAGGGGCTGGCGCGCCAGATCATCCGCTCCATCGCCATCCTGGCACTGAGCATCATGCTCATGGTGCTGCTGGGGTCGTACGGGTTTTATTCGACCATGTTCATCCTCATGCCCACGGCGCTCTCGGCACCGGACAGCTGGCTGCCCTCGCCTGCGGAATGGGGATGGATCATCGTCACCACCTTGATCGGCATGGCCATCGCGGTGTGGGTGGCGATGCGCCTGTCGCGCCGTATCCTCACGCCCCTCAATTCGGTGGCCAGCAGCCTGCGCCGGGTGGCGCAAGGGGATCTGGCCGCGCGCGCGGCGGCGCAACGGCAACCGCTGGACGAGGCGTCGCAACTCATCAGTGACTTCAACACCATGGCCGAGCGCCTGGAGCGCGCGCAACAGGAGCGCATCTTCTGGAACGCCGCGATTGCCCACGAATTGCGTACCCCGGTGACGATCCTGCGCGGACGCTTGCAGGGCTTGTCCGATGGCGTGTTCCAGCCTGATCCGGCGCTCTTTGCCAGCTTGCTGGTGCAGGTGGAAGGACTGGGCCGGCTGATCGAGGACTTGCGCATCGTCGGGCTGGCCGAAAACGGTCACCTGCGCATCCAGTTGCAGCAGACCGACCTGCGGCACGAGGTCATGACGGTGCTCAAGGCGTGCGAGGCGGCGCTGCAGGAAAAGGGCTTCACCCTCACCGTGGCGCTCAGTGCGCACGCCGCGGTATGCGACCCGGTGCGCATCCGACAGGCCTTGCTGGCCCTGCTGGAAAACGCCCTGCAGCACGCCACGCCGGGGCCCTTGCACATCAGCACCGCGCAGATCGATGGCCAGCATTGTCTGCGGGTGGAAGACAGCGGCCCCGGTCTGACGGAGGCCGACGCCGGGCGCATCTTCGATGCCTTCCAGCGCGCAGCGCATGCGGGTGCGGCTGCGCCCAAGGGGAGCGGCCTGGGACTGGCCGTGGTGCGCGCCATCGCCAGCGCGCATCACGGCCAGGCAGACTGCCGCCCCTCGCCCCTGGGCGGGAGCTGTTTCGAACTGCGCTGGCCGGAATGAATCCGACCAAAAATCGCCGGAAGGTTCATGCGGTCCAGAGCGGCCATGCCGCCTGTCGGGCATTCCCGGCACGCGACTGAATCTTCGTTCACATCGCCCGCCAGCCCCCGCCAGTCGGGCGTTTCGCGGCGCTAGCGCATCGCCAGTACAGCGGACGGGTTCCTGAGCTTGAAGGCAGCGACCAGCTCGGTGAGCTTGTTGGCCTGCCCGTTCATTGATTTAAATAAATAAACTGAATTAAGAATGCTAAATTTATTTTATTGGTTATATTTGGTTATTCAATGTCGTTACTGATGAGCTAATCCGTTTTTTCAGGAAAAAGACAAGGATTTTCCTGATTGACGGTATTTTTCTGAAGAAGTGGGAGAAGCTGGCGTTGTGCAGGGGAGCGCCAGACCGGCGCAGAGCGCATCAGAAGCCCCTGACGGGCGCCTTGTGCCGCCGTTGTGGCTGCTTCATCGGAACAAGGGTGTATATTTTGACCAGTCAATGTGAACATCCATGCAAGACCATCACAAGATCACGGGCGGCTGCAGCTCAAGCCGGGTCAAGGGGGATGACATGTGGAGCGCCACCATCATGCGGGCGGTCTGGATCGCCACATTGCTGCTGTGGACGATGGCACCGGCCAGGTCGGAGGACAGCCGGCAGGTGACGCTGGGCCTGAGCGCATGGCTGACGCAACCCATCGTGCAAAGTGCCTGGCGTGGCGCGGAGCTGGCCGTCGAGGATGGCAACGCCCTGGCTGCGCGGAAGAAGTCTTCGTATCGTTTCCGCCTGCTGGCCCAGGATGACCAGGGAACGGCCAATTTCGGCGTGAACGTGGCACGTTACTTCATCAAGGAAAAAGTCGCCGGAGTCATCGGCCCCTGGAGCAGCGACGCCGCCATGGCCACGGCAGAACTCTACGAAGCGGCCCGCATTCCGCAGATATCCTTTACGGCCGGCACCAGCCAGTGGACCAGCCAGGGCAACCGCATGCCCTTCCGGGTGGTGGGCGGGACGGCCGATGTGGGCGCGGTGCTGGCCCAGGTGTCGGCCGCCACCCTCAAGGGCAAACGGGTCTTCATCATTCACAATGACTCGGCCTACAGCAATGCGCTCACCGATGAGCTCGCCGCGCACCTGATCAAGCATCCGGGACTGAGCGCCACACGCTATCTGGTCGGCCGCCGCAGCACCGACTTCAATGCGGCGGTCAAGGCCGCGACCCAGTATCAGGCCGATGTGCTCGTGTTCCTTGCGTTGTTTCCGCAGGCGTCAGCCTTCGTGGAGGAAGTGCGCCGTACCGGGCTGGATGCCAAACTGCTGCTGGTGGGCGGCGCCAGCAGCCTGTCGTTCGGCGAGGGCGAACTGCCGCAGGCCCATGTGCTGGAGTACGAACTGGCGCGCGAGCACTGTCCGCGCTGGAAAGCCTTCACCCAGGCCTACGTGCGACGCTATAACGCCGCGCCCAGTCCCTATTCCTACTATGCGTATGACGCTACCAGCATGATGATCGCCGCCATTGAGCAAGCCGGTTCGACCGACGGCGAAAAGATTGCGGCAACCTTGCACCGCATGCGCCATGCGGGCCTGAGCGGGCCGATCAGTTTCACGGCCAGCGGCGCCAACGCGGCGCCGCGCTTCCGGCTGTATCAGTATCACGCCAAGGGGCAATGGCGGCAGGTGGGCGTCTTTCCGCCGGGGGCGGGGCAGAACGAGAAATGCCTATGAGGTGACGGGCTGGCCGGCGATCAGGCCACTTCAAAACAAAAAACCCTCGCTTCGTGCTGAAGCGAGGGTTTTGCATGTCTGACGCGAGACGGGGTCTTGCAGACTTCAAAAGGGAATATCGTCGTCCATGTCCGAGAAGTTCGGGGCCGGGCGCTGCGCCGGCTGCTGGCGCGGAGCAGCACCACCGGCTGCACCGCCACCGGCACTCTGGCGCGGCGCGCCGCCGCCGTAGCTGCCGCCACCACCGCCACCATAACCGCCTTCGTCCATGCCGCCACCACCGCCGCCGGCGCCCTGACGGCCGCCCAGCATCTGCATGGTGTCAGCGATGATTTCGGTGGTGTAGCGTTCGACGCCTTCCTTGTCCTGCCACTTGCGGGTCTGCAGGCGGCCTTCGACGTAGATCTGCGAGCCCTTCTTCAGGTACTGGCCGGCGATTTCAGCGAGCTTGCGGTAGAAGGTGATGCGATGCCATTCGGTGAGCTCCTTCTTTTCGCCAGTGTTCTTGTCCTTCCAGCTTTCGGTCGTGGCGACGGCGATGTTGGTGACGGCTTCGCCGTTGGGCATGTAGCGTGTTTCCGGATCGCGCCCGAGATTGCCGACGATGATGACTTTGTTGACCGATGCCATTGTTTCTCCTGAATACGTTTAGGCTGTTGCACCCGCCGCCTGCGCAGAGCGGCGCGGCAGGTTTTTCATGTTAGCCGCGATTATAAGCCAGGTCAGGGTGAGCACGGCTGACAAGAGAAACACGGCGGAATTCCCCACATTTTGTTTGAGCCAGCCGCCCAGGGCGCCCCCGCACGACAGTCCCAGCGCCTGCAAGGTGTTGTACACCCCGAGCGCCGCACCCTTGGCCGCCGGCGGTGCGATGCGGGAGACCAGCGAGGGCTGGGCCGCTTCCAGGATGTTGAAGGCGACAAAGAACAGGAACAGCAGCCCCACCAGCATCCATACCTTGGCCAGCGGATGCGACAGCACCGCCCAGAAGCCCAGCTGCACCACCAGCATCAGGCTGATGGCAGCGATGAAGACCGGCTTCATGCGGCCATATTTCTCGGCCACGAAGATGGGCGGCAGCATCAGCACGAAGGAAGCCAGTACCACCGGCAGGTAGATCTTCCAGTGTTCGCCCAGCGGGATACCGGCCAGCTGCACCAGCGCCGCCGGCACCACCATGAACATGGCCACCTGGGTCAGGTGCAGCGTGAAGACGCCGAAGTTGAGGCGCAGCAGCTCAGCATGGCGCAAGACCTCGGAGAGCGACACGCGGCGTGCCTGCACCATCGGTGCAGCCGGGACCACCCAGAGCACCACCGCAATGGCGATCAGCGAAAGCACGCCGGTCAGGCCAAAGATGCCGCCCATGCCGATGGACTTGTAGAGCAGTGGCGAAGCCACCATCGAGACGGCAAAGGTCACGCCGATGGAGGCCCCCACCATGGCCATGGCCTTGGTGCGGTGCTCTTCCCGCGTGGAGTCGGCGATGAAGGCGGTAATGGCCGCCGAGATCGCGCCCGATCCCTGCAGCGCCCGGCCGATCAGCAGCCACAGCACGCTCTGGGCGCCGGCGGCGACGAAGGAGCCCAGCGCAAAGAGCAGCAGGCCGATGACGATGATGCGCTTGCGGCCGTAACGGTCGGAGGCGATCCCGTAGGGAATCTGCCCGCAGGCCTGTGCCAGGCCATAGATACCCAGGGCAATGCCGACCAGGGTGTCGCTGTCGCCGCCCGGCAGGCTGTGCGCATGCACCGCGAACACCGGCAGTACCAGGAACAGGCCCAGCATGCGCAGGGAAAAAATGGAGGCAAGGGAAACGCTGGCGCGCACCTCGGCGCGCGACATGCCGGATTTTTCAGGCTGTGCGATGGAACGGGTGTGGTGGGACATACGATTCGTGGCTGGCGTTGGCGGCTGCCTGGCCAGTGATGCACTGATGCAAACCCGGCCAGGGCAAAAGCCGTATGGTAACAGGATAGTCCGGCCGACCGGCAGGCCAGGCCCGGCAATACGATGCCATCCCGGAGGATTGACGCGCTTCCATGTCCTGCATCAAGCCCCGCGCCCTGCCCAAGCGCACCTGGCGTGGCGCGAATGACGCGAATATTGACAAACCCACCCCAAATCTTCACAAGATCGCTGACAAATCTGTCATATTAGACACACATTGTGCCAAAATATCGCATTGCTCCGTTTTTCTGCAGTGCTCATAACAGGTGCCGCTTCCCTCACCGGAAGTTTTAGCCCGGCAACAATCTTCGCCAAGAAAAATAAGGCAATCACGCGTAATGGGGGAGAAAACCCGGACGCAGAGGATGGCGAACAGGCTAGGCGGTGCCACGCATGGGGCGGCACGCTGGTTGGCGTGCGCAACCTCGATATCCCCTGGTTTTCCATTTTTGTTTGTTGCGCGGGCAGCGCAGGCTGCTCGCATCCGTATATTCAGCATGTTCCTATTTGATTCGCTCACCGAAGGCAAGCCGAGCACTTCCCGATCTGCGCCCCCGACCTCGACGGCCGGCGAGCGCGCCCTGCCCGCGCGGCTGGCCTGGCTGCTGCTGGTCCTGGCCGGCGCAGCATGGCTGCTGCCGGGCATCTTCGGTCATGGTCCCTGGAAGCAGGATGAAACCTACACCTTCGGCATGATCCATCACATGCTGGTCTCCGGCGAGTACCTGGTGCCCACCAATGCCGGCCAGCCTTTCATGGAAAAGCCGCCGCTGTATTACTGGACGGCCGTGCTGCTGGCCAAACTGGCCTACCCGCTGCTGCCGTATCACGAGGGCGCCCGCCTGGCCAGCGTGTTCTACAACCTGGTCACGCTGGTGTTCGTCGCCAGGATCGCCAAGATGATGTGGGGCGAGCGCAGCCTGATGAGCCTGCCGGTGCTGGCGACCCTGGCGCTGTTCGCCGGTTCGCCGGGCATGGTCAAGCATGCCCATGACATGTTCACCGACGTCGCGCTGGTCACCGGCGGAGCCATGGCCACCTACGGCCTGCTGGCCATCGCCCTGAATGAGGAGCGCCGCACGCCCGCGTGGAGCGCCGCCTTCTGGTTCGGCCTGGGCGTGGGCATTACCGAGATGACCAAGGGCCTGTTCGTGCCGCTGACCTTTGCTGCCACGGCGATGGCCATGGGCATGATGGTGCCGGCCTGCCGCTCGCGTTCTTACTGGAAGATGGTCGGTGCCGCAGTGCTGGTCTCGCTGCCCTTCTTCGTGATCTGGCCGGCGCTGCTGGCCCAGCATTCCATGCCGCTGTTCATGGAATGGTTCTGGGACAACAACGTGGGCCGCTTCTTCGGTTTCTCGGTCAAGAAGCTGGGCTCGGACAACGACCACACCGTGATCCTGCGCGCACTGACCGGCTTCGCCCTGCCGGGCTCGATGCTGGCCGTGCTGGCGCTGGCCAGCGGCGACTGGCGCCGGCCGGGCGCCCCCAAGGTGGCGCTGCCACTGGCCTTTGGCGCCATCAGCCTGGCCGTGCTGCAAAGCTCGGCCACGGCACGCCAGCTCTATCTGCTGCCGGTGCTGCTGCCGCTGGTGATGCTGGGCGCGCGTGCGTTGCCGCGCCTGCCCGCAGCGGCCCACCTGGCCTGGGACTGGTTCTCGCGCCTGGGCTTTGGCGCACTGGCCATCGGCATCTGGGCCACCTACATCGTCTCGACCTCGCCGGCCGACCAGCACGAGTCCATCGCCTTCATGGGCAAGTGGCTGCCGCTGAGCTTCGTGACGCCCATCCAGCCACTGGCCGTGCTGGCCGCCGGTGCCATGAGCATTCTGTGGATCGTCTCGCTGGGCCTGCTGCACCGGGCGGGCTCGTGGCGCGGCGCGTTCTCCTGGTTTGGCGGGATCACCCTGATGTGGGGCCTGGCCTTCACGCTGCTGCTGCCCTGGGCGGACTACGGCAAGAGTTATGAATATGTCTACGCCGACCTCAAGGCCAAGATCGGCCCGGCCTGGCAAGAAGGTGATTGCATGGCCAGCCAGGCGCTGGGCGAATCGGAAGCGCCGATGCTGTACTACTACACCGGCATCCTGCACCAGCCCGTGGATGATGCCGCCCAGACCCAATGCCGCTGGCTGATCCAGGAGATGCCGGATGCCGGCAAGCGCCCGCACGGTCTCTGGACGCTGTTCTGGGAAGGCCGGCGGGATGGCGACGAAGGCCAGTTGCTCAAAGTCTACCAGCGCGCCGGCTGAACTCGGCGTCCTGAACAGGCAATCACTCCGAAGCCGGCCATGGGCCGGCTTCAGGTTGATGACGAACCCCGTGTTTTCGAACACGGGGTTTTGTTTTTCAGGCGCAGGTAATTTGCAGATGGTCGATGGCGCAGAAGCCAAGCAATGCGCTCATTTTTCTCTGTAGCCACTTTTGTACGCTGGCATAGGCGTTCAAGCCCGGTAAAAGCGCGCGCAAGCGCGCCACCAGCAGGGCAATCTTCTTCATGTTCTGGGCCGCCGCCGCCAACAAGCACTGCTCGGCGACCTTGCGCAAGCCGCGCATGCGGGCATAGCGATGTCCGTGCAATTGCTTGGCGTCGGCGAAGCTGCGTTCTACCGTTTCCTTGCGTCGGGCATAGATGCGCTTGCCCCATTCGGTACGACGCCGATCATCCACCTTCTCCTTGGAACGCTCCCACACATGGCGCGTCACCACCTTGACCGCATTGGCGCTATTGGTGCATTGCTCGCGTACCTTGCAGCCCCGGCATTGTTCAGGCTTGGATTTGTATTCCCGATACCCCTGCCGATTGGTGGTGCTGTAGTGCAAGGGCTGGCCCTGCGGGCAGATGTATTCGTCACGGTAGGCGTCGTACTCATACTCCCTTTTAAAGAATGTCCCCGGCTTGTGGTTGGGCGTGCGGTAGCCCATCACGCCGCTGATCTCGCGATTCTCCAGTCCCTGGCAGACGGCCGGTGTGAAATAGCCAGCATCCAGGCCAACGGCCTGCACATCAAATCCGAACGTCTGGCGCTGACGATCCAGGCGTGCCAGATAAGGTTGACTGTCATGGACTGAGGCGGGCGTGACATGGGTATCGGTAATGATGCAATGCTTGGCATCGACGGTGCGGTGATCCAGGTAGAAGAAGCCCTTGGGCTTGTCGTCGCGCACCATGTAGCCGCTCTCGGGATCGGTGCGACTAACCTTGATCTCTTTGGTGGGCGGCTCATCATCATCGTCACGTTTGAGCGGCTTCTTGCCATGCTCGGCACGGTCGATATCCACAGCCGCATCCAGTTCGGCCAGATAGGCCGAGGGTGTCTGGGCAACTTGAACGTAGTCGAACTTGTTCTTGTTGGCGTTGGCCTTGAGGTGGGTGCTGTCGCTGTAGAGCACACGGCCATCGACCATGCCGCGTCCAATGGCCTGGCGCACGATCTCGTCGAAGATGTCTTGATAGACGGTGGTATCAATGAAGCGGCGGCGCCGGTTCTGGGAGAAGGTGGAGGAGTCCGGCACCTTGTCGGTCAGACGGAATCCGGCAAACCAGCGATAGGCCACGTTGACCTGGACCTCGCGGATGAGCTGGCGCTCGCTGCGGATACCGAAGAGGTAGCCGATGAACAAGAGCTTGAAGAGTACCACCGGGTCCAGTGCCGGGCGGCCATTGTCGGCGCAATACAGATGCGCCACCTTCTCGCGGATGAACTCGAAATCCACCGCCGCGTCGATCTTGCGCAGCAGGTGGTCCTTGGGCACGAGCATCTCGATGGTCACCATCTCTAACTCGTGCTGGGCGGCTGTCGGTTTTTTGAGCATGACCGATTAAACAACAAAGCCTTGGCTCTCGCCAGGGCTTTGTCATCAATCTGAAGCCGGCCATGGGCCGGCTTTTTGCTTCTCTGGCCGCGCCGGAAACTTCACTTCACCAGGTCCGGACGTGCGGTTTCCTGCGTCATTTGCGGTGCAAGTCCATGGCTTTTTTCACTGCCGCGCTTTCAATCCGGGCGCCCATGCCCACCTGGGTGATCTGCTGCTGCAGCCCCGCCTGCCGGCCATTCGCAGTCCTGTTATAGTTACATGTTGTCCCATCGCTGCTCCGCGCACGGCGTCATTGCACGCGGGGGCAGGCAACCCCTAGCTGAAGGCATCCATGGAAGAAATTCGCATTCGCGGCGCGCGCACGCACAATCTCAAGAATATCAACCTAGACCTCCCCCGCAACAAGCTCATCGTCATCACCGGCCTGTCCGGTTCGGGCAAGTCGTCGCTGGCCTTCGATACGCTGTATGCCGAGGGCCAGCGCCGCTACGTGGAGTCGCTGTCGGCCTATGCGCGGCAGTTCCTGCAGCTGATGGAAAAGCCTGATGTCGACATGATCGAGGGCCTCTCCCCGGCCATCTCCATCGAGCAGAAGGCGACCTCGCACAACCCGCGCTCCACCGTGGGCACGGTCACCGAGATCCACGATTACCTGCGCCTGCTGTACGCCCGCGTCGGCACGCCCTATTGCCCCGACCACCCCGAACATCCGCTGGAAGCGCAGTCGGTCTCGCAGATGGTCGATGCCGTGCTGGCGCTGCCGGAAGACACCAAGCTGATGATCATGGCGCCGGTGGTAGCCAACCGCAAGGGCGAGCATGCCGACCTGTTCGAGGAGATGCAGGCCCAGGGCTTCGTGCGCTTTCGCATACAGAGCGGTACCGGTACGGCCAAAGTCTATGAAGTCGACGATCTGCCCAAGCTGAAGAAGACCGAGAAGCACACCATCGACGTCGTGATCGACCGCGTGAAGGTCAAGGCGGAGATCAAGCAGCGCCTGGCCGAAAGCTTCGAGACCGCGCTGCGCCTGGCCGATGGCCGCGCCATTGCGCTGGAAATGGACAGCGGCAAGGAACACCTTTATTCCAACAAGTTCGCCTGCCCCATCTGCGGCTATTCGCTGCAGGAACTGGAGCCGCGCCTGTTTTCCTTCAACAACCCCATGGGTGCCTGCCCCGAATGCGACGGCCTGGGTCATATCGAATTCTTCGATCCCAAGCGTATCGTCGCCTTCCCCAATCTGTCCCTGGCTTCGGGTGCGATCAAGGGTTGGGATCGCCGCAACCAGTTCTACTTCCAGATGCTCACCAGCATCGCCGCCTTCTACGATTTCGATCTGGACCTGCCCTTCGAACAGCTGGACGACAAGGCCCAGCAGGTCGTGCTGTACGGCTCGGGTCGTCAGACCATTCCATTCGCCTACGTCAACGAGCGCGGCCGCACGGTGGTCAAGGAGCACACCTTCGAAGGCGTGGTCAACAACCTGCAGCGCCGCTATCGCGAAACCGATTCGATGGCGGTCAAGGAAGAACTGGCCAAGTTCATCAACGAGAAGCAGTGCCCGTCCTGCCACGGCGCCCGCCTGCGGGTGGAAGCGCGCTATGTGAAGGTGGGCGCAGGCAAGCAGCAGCGTGCCATCTACGAGGTCGCTGCCACGCCGCTGCGCGAGACCCTCTCCTTCTTCGAGACCTTGAAGCTGACCGGTGCCAAGAAGGAAATCGCCGATCGCATCATCAAGGAAATCGTCTCGCGCCTAACCTTCCTCAACAACGTCGGCCTGGACTATCTCTCGCTGGAACGCAGCGCCGATACGCTCTCGGGCGGTGAAGCCCAGCGCATCCGCCTGGCTTCGCAGATCGGCTCGGGCCTGACCGGCGTGATGTACGTACTGGATGAGCCCTCCATCGGCCTGCACCAGCGCGACAACGACCGCCTCATCGATACCCTGAAGCACCTGCGCGACATCGGCAATACCGTGCTGGTGGTGGAACACGACGAAGACGCCATCCGCACCGCCGACTACGTGGTGGACATGGGCATCGGCGCGGGGGTGCATGGTGGCGACGTGATCGCCCATGGTCCGCTGGCGGACATCCTCAAGAACAAGAGGTCGCTGACCGCCAAATACCTCAACGGCTCGCTGGAAATCGCAGTACCCAAGAAGCGTACGCCCTGCGATGAATCGCGCATGCTCACCATCACCGGTGCCAGCGGCAACAACCTGAAGAACGTCGACCTGGAATTGCCGGTCGGCCTCTTGACCTGCGTGACCGGCGTCTCCGGCTCGGGCAAGTCGACCCTGGTCAACGACACGCTGTACCTGTCAGCGGCACGCCACCTGTACGGTTCGCAAACCGAACCGGCCGAACACGAAGCCATCGGCGGACTGGAACACTTCGACAAGGTGATCGCCGTGGACCAGGCGCCCATCGGCCGCACCCCGCGCTCCAATCCGGCCACCTATACGGGCCTGTTCACGCCGATCCGCGACCTGTTTGCCACCGTGCCGATGGCCAAGGAGCGCGGCTACAGCGCCGGGCGCTTCTCCTTCAACGTCAAGGGCGGCCGCTGCGAAGCCTGCCAGGGCGATGGCGTCATCAAGGTGGAGATGCACTTCCTGCCGGACGTGTACGTGCCCTGCGACGTCTGCCACGGCAAGCGCTACAACCGCGAAACGCTGGAAGTGCAATACAAGGGCAAGAACATCACCGAGATCCTCGACATGACGGTGGAAGATGCGCATGAGTTCTTCAAACCCGTGCCGCTGATCGCCCGCAAGTTGCAGACGCTGCTGGACGTCGGCCTGGGCTACATCAAGCTGGGGCAGAGCGCGACGACGCTCTCGGGGGGCGAGGCGCAGCGCGTGAAGCTGTCGCTGGAATTGTCCAAGCGCGATACTGGCCGCACGCTCTACATCCTGGATGAACCGACCACCGGTCTGCACTTCCACGATATCGACCTGCTGCTCAAGGTGATCCACCGCCTGCGCGACCAGGGCAATACGGTCACCATCATCGAGCACAACCTGGACGTCATCAAGACGGCCGACTGGATCATCGACCTCGGCCCCGAGGGCGGTGCGGGCGGTGGCCGTATCGTGGCGGCCGGCACCCCGGAAGACGTGGCAAAGAACCCGGCCAGCGTCACCGGCAAGTACCTGGCCCCGCTGTTGAAGAAGAAAGCGAAGTAAAAAACAAGTCCGGACTTGCGCCCGCGCAAAACGATACAGAAAAACCGCCCATCTGTATCTTGCGCGGCGCCGGCCAAGGCATACAGTCATGCTCCTGGCCGCCATCCGGCGCATCATCAGGCGGTCCCGTCCTCCATGAACGGGACCGCGTGCAAACCGAAAGTCCATCATGTCGAACCCGCTGTCCCCCGCCCAGGTCGCCTTCTTCCGCGAACAGGGTTATCTGCTGTTGCCGGGCATGGTCCCTGCCGATCTGCGCGAGCGACTGCTCGCCGTCACCCGGGACCACCTGCAACGCGCCGTCGCCCCGCTGGAATACGAAGCCGAGGTCGGCTACGAAGGTGCCCCCGCCTCGCTGGAGGCCGAAGGTGGCCGTACCGCACGGCGTCTGCGCGCGGCCTGGCAGCGCGATCCGGTGTACCGCGAATGGGCCGGCGACAAGCAGCTGGTGGCGATGCTGCACCAGCTGTTCGAAGAGCCGGTCTGCCTCACCCTGGCGCATCACAATTGCGTGATGACCAAGCATCCGGCCTTTGGCACTGCCACCGGCTGGCATCGTGACATCCGGTACTGGTCCTTCCCGCGCAACGAACTCATTTCGGTCTGGCTGGCGCTGGGCGCAGAAACACCGGAGAACGGCGCGCTCAAGTTCATCCCCGGCTCGCACAAGCTCAAGCTGCAACCTGAACAGATGGATGAACTGGACTTCCTGCGTCCGGACGTGGCGGCCAACCAGGCTCTGTTCGCCCAGGGCATGGCGCTGTCACTGGCGCCGGGCGACGTGGTGCTGTTCCATAGCGGACTGTTCCATGCCGCCGGGCGTAACGAGAGTGACCAGGTGAAGTGTTCGGCCGTGTTCGCCTATCACGGCAAAAGCAACCCACCCTTGCCGGGTACCCGTTCGGCCGCATCCGAGGATGTGGCCCTGGACAGTTGAGTCGACTGTACTGGCACACCCGATATCACTGTACCGGTACGGTTCAAGGCACCGAGCTGGAACACGCTGAGTGCCTGTTCCAGTTTCTGGGTCTGCTGCTGCAGGGCCGCCGCCGAGGCGGTAGCCTGCTCGACCAGCGCGGCATTCTGCTGGGTTGAGCTGTCCATGAGCACGATGGCGCGGTCGACCTCCTGAATCCCGTTGCTCTGCTCCTGGCTGGCGGCACTGATCTCGCCGACCATATCGCTCACCTTGCGCACGCTGGCCACGACTTCTTCCATGGTCTGCCCGGCCTGGTTCACCAGGACCGTCCCCTTGCCCACCTTGTCCACCGAATCGTCGATCAGATCCTTGATCTCGCGGGCGGCCGCCGCTGCCCGCTGCGCCAGCGAGCGCACCTCGGCGGCCACCACCGCAAAGCCGCGCCCCTGTTCACCGGCCCGCGCCGCTTCCACGGCGGCATTGAGGGCGAGGATATTGGTCTGGAAGGCAATGCCGTCGATCACGCCGATGATGTCGACGATGCGCGTGGAGGAGCGATTGATGGAGTCCATAGTATCGACCACCTCGCGCACCACCTCGCCGCCTCGTGCCGCCACCTCTGAGGCTGAGGCCGCGAGCTGGTTGGCCTGACTGGCATTGTCGGCATTCTGCTTCACGGTAGAGGTGAGCTGGGCCATGGCCGATGCCGTCTGTTCCAGCGAGGTGGCCTGCTGTTCGGTGCGCGCCGACAGATCCTGGTTGCCGCTGGCGATTTCGCGCGAGGCCTGGGCAATGGTCTCGGTGCTGGCCCGCACGGTACTGACGATGTGATGCAAGCGTGCCGTCATTTCCCTCAAGGCCTGCATCACCTGGCCGGTTTCATCCTCGCTGCGTACCATCACCTCGCGGCTCAGGTCGCCCGCTGCAACCGCCTGTGCCACCTCCACTGCCTGGCCAAGCGGCTGCGAAATGGCGCGAATGAGCAGCATGGCTTCCACGATGGCCAGAAAGATCCCGGCGCCTATCGCCGCGCTGACGATGAACATGAGCTGCCGGTAATCTTCCTGCCCCTTCTCGTACAACTCCCGCCCGACACGGATCTGCAATTGCTTCAGTTGACTCAGGGTCTCCTGCGTCTGGCTCCAGATCTTGCGCATGGGGCCGCCATGGATATCGTCGGCAGTCTGGAAACTGCGCTTGCGCAAGGCCGCAACGGAAAGCTGGACGCCTTCTTCCACGAAGCGCTGGCGCAGTTTGAGAAACTTGTCCAGCAGTCCCAGTTCTTCAGGCGTGAGGTAGGTGGCCTGATAGGACTTGATGACCGGCTCGAGCGACAGCAGCGACTTTTCGATCTTGTCCAGGCGCTGGTCGATTTCATCCGGGTTCCAGCCTTCGCTGGAGTCCAGGGTAATGATGCTGTAGATGCCGTTGTTGGCCGATTCGAGCAGAGACTCGATCTGTTCCAGGTAGGCGTAGGCGACCAGACGGTCCTCGTAGAGCGAACGCATCTGTTGATTGGTGGTGCGCATGGATACCAGACCCACCGTGCCAGAACTGACCAGCATGATGGCCAGGAAGCCCATGGCCAGCATCAGGCGCACCCGAATGCTCAGGCGGTTCAGGCGGCTCAGCACGGGGAGCGACAAAGGCAGGCCGGAATGGCCTGCAGCGCGCGATTGGATTGGCTTGCTCAACATTCTCTCCCTATCGTTGTTTGGGGATAACGATGGGAGTGTTACGCATCTTTTCAGGAAACGGCTGACATTTGCCGACCAATCCTGACCAGCCTGCCGGCCTTGTCCCGCGCACTCACGCACGGGACAAGGCGCCCGGATCTCAATGCAGCAGCAAGCCGCCCTTGCCTGGCAAGGAAACCGATGCCGGCGTGGTCAGGCCCGGTGCTGCTGCCAGTCCAACGGTGCGGCCGAGCCGGAACACACTGACCGCCTCCGACAGACGCGAGGCCTGCTCCTGCATCGACTGCGCAGCAGCGGCCGCCTGTTCCACCAGCGCGGCATTCTGCTGCGTGGTTTCATCCATCTGCGTGATGGCATTGTTGACTTCTTCGATGCCCTGGCTCTGCTCCTGACCGGCGGCGCTGATCTCGGTCACCACTTCACTCACGCGCTGCACCCGCTTGACCACTTCGTCGATGGTCTCTCCGGCCTGCGCCACCAGCGCGCTGCCACTGCCCACGCGCGTGACCGAATCATCGATCAGCACCTTGATTTCCTTGGCTGCCGAGGCCGAGCGCTGGGCCAGTGAACGCACTTCCGAGGCAACTACCGCAAAACCGCGCCCCTGCTCGCCGGCGCGCGCCGCTTCCACGGCGGCATTCAGAGCGAGGATGTTGGTCTGGAAGGCGATGCCATCGATCACGCTGATGATGTCGACGATCTTGCCGGAGGACTGGTTGATGGAACTCATGGTATCGACCACCTGACGCACCACTTCCCCGCCGCGCACCGCTACCTGGGAGGCCGATTGCGCCAGTTCCTTGGCTTGCTGCGCATTGTCGGCATTGTGACGGACGGTGGAGGTCAGTTGCTCCATGGCCGAGGCGGTTTCTTCGAGCGCACCGGCCTGCTGCTCGGTGCGCGAAGAGAGGTCGAGATTGCCATGCGCAATCTCGCTGGACGCGGTGGCAATGGTGTCCGTGCTCTGGCGCACCTGGCCCACGATATTCTGCAGGTTCTCATTCATCTGCTGCAGCGCCTGCATCAACTGGCCGGTTTCATCCTGGCTGTGTACTTCGATCTGCTGGGTCAGGTCGCCTGCGGCTACCGCCTGGGCCACCGTGACCGCGCGCCGCAGCGGCCGCGAAATGGCGCGCACCAACAGAACGCCCATCAGCAGCGCCACCACCAGGCCGGCCGCCATGGCCACGCCCATCACCACCAGCAAGGTCTGGTAACGCTGCTGCGCCTCTTCATGCAACTCGCGCCCGACCCGGCGCTGCAAATCCATCAATTGCGCCAGGGTGGCATGCGCCTCGGTGTAGAGCTTGAGCATGACACCGCCATACACTTCGATCGCCCCCTGGAAATCGCGGTTGCGCAAGGCATCGGCAGCGGGCTTGATGCCTTCGGCGACGAACTTCTGGCGCTGCGGAACCAGCTTGTCGAGCAGCGCACGCTCCTCGCCGGTGAGCTGGGTCTCCTGATATTGCTTGAGGACGGCATCGTTGGCCTTGATGGCTTTTTCGATCTTGTCCATGTTGGCATCGATGTCGCCGGAGTCGCCCACGATGGAGGTGGAGATGCCATTGCGGGCCGCATCCAGCGCTGCCGACATGCGCTCCAGCTGGGAGAAGGCGACCAGCCGGTCTTCGTAAAGCGAACGCATCTGCGCATTGGTCGAGCGCAGGCCGACCAGACCCAATATGCCCGAGGCCACCAGCATCAAGGCGAGAAAACCGATGACGAAAATCAGGCGGGCCCTGATGGTTAATTTGCTGAACATATTTCTCCTGGACTTCAATTTTGTTTTCTATGCAACGGATTCATTGTGTGAACCCGTAGTCCTGATGCGGACAGAGCGCCGATGAGGCCGCTTCGCTGCCGCCAGGAAACACTAGCATTTCTCGTACCAGGGGAATAGCCCCGAACAGGGCCGTGGGAGTAAATTTTTCGGAGGACTGGAATGATGAGATGACCTGCCGATGAAGGCAGCAGCGTCACTGCACATACCAAAATACAAAGCGCAGAAAGCGCCTGCGCCCTATTTGCTGAGCAGGCGCTTTTCGGCGCGCAGGATGCTTTCCGAACTTCCGCGCAACACCACGATGTCACCGGCCATGAGCACGGTCTCTTCGGGCGCGTCAAGACGCTGCTTGCCACGCCGCAGCATGGCGATCTCGGCACCGCAATGCGAGGGCAGGTCGATCTCGGCCAGGGTATGGCCGAGCGCGCTGGCGCCCCCGATCAGGGTCACCGATTGCAGGCGCACGTTCATGCCCACGCCATCGGCTTCGGCATCCGACATACCGTGGAAGTAACCGCGCAGCGAGGCATAGCGCTCATCGCGTGCATCCTGCACCCGGTGAACCACGCGGCGCAGCGGCACGCCCAGCATCACCAGCGCGTGCGAGGCCAGCATGAGGCTGCCTTCGAGCGCTTCGGGCACGACTTCGGTAGCGCCGGCTGCGAGCAGCTTTTCCAGATCGGCATCGTCGTGGCTGCGCACGATCACCGGCAGTTCCGGTTCCAGTTCATGCGCGTGATGCAGAACCTTCAAGGCGGAGGGGGTGCTGGCATAAGTCACCACCAGCGCGGCGGCGCGATGAATGCCGGCGGCCACCAGGCTCTCGCGCCGGGCGGCATCGCCATAGGAGACGTTGGCGCCCCCATTGCGGGCGTCCTGCACCAGTTCCGGATCCATCTCCAGCGCGTGGTAGGCGATGCCCTCCTCTTCCAGCAGACGCGCCAGGCTCTGGCCGCTGCGGCCGAAGCCGGCGATGATCACGTGCTTCTGCACACCCATGGTGCGGGTGGCCAACTGGGTCAGCGCCAGCGATTGCAGCATCCATTCATTGGCAGAGAGTTTCATGACAATGGCATCGGACTGGGCCAGGATGAAGGGCGTGGCCAGCATCGACAGCACCATCGCCGCCAGGATCACCTGAATCAACATCGGATCGACCAGCTTGAGGCCACCGGCCTGGCTCAGCAGCACGAAGCCGAACTCGCCCGCCTGCGCCAGCCCCAGACCCACCCGCAATGCCACGCCGGTGCTGGAACCAAACAGGCGCGCCAGGGCGGCGATGAGGCCGAACTTGAGCAGCACCGGACCGGTCAGCAAGACCAGCACCAGGAACCAGTGATCCACCAGCGTACGCACATTGAGCAGCATGCCGATGGTGATGAAGAACAGACCCAGCAGCACGTCGCGGAAGGATTTGATGTCTTCTTCCACCTGATGCTTGAACTCGGTCTCGGAAATGAGCATGCCGGCGATGAAGGCGCCCAGGGCCAGCGACAGGCCGGCCTTCTCGGTGATCCACGCCGCGCCCAGGGTGATGAGCAGCAGGTTCAACATGAACAGTTCCTGCGAGCGGCGCTTGACCACGATACGGAACCAGCCGCGCATGAGCTTGCTGCCGAAGAACAGCAACAGCGCCAGCACCACCAGCGCCTTGCCCACGGCCCAGCCCAGCGTGACCATGATGTTGCCGGAATTGTTGGCCAGCGCAGGCACTACGATCAGCAAGGGCACCAGGGCCAGATCCTGAAACAGCAGCACGCCGAGGATACGGCGGCCGTGTTCGGTTTCCAGTTCTAGCCGTTCGGTGAGCAGCTTGGAGACGATGGCCGTGGAAGACATGGTGAGTGCGCCGCCCAGCGCGAAGGCCGCCTGCCAGCTCACGTTGATCAATTGCGGCAGCACCATGGCCGCGCCCCAGGCCAGCAGCATGGTGGCGGCAATGGTCGTGGCCACCTGCGCCACGCCCAGTCCGAAGACGATGTGGCGCATGGCCGAGAGCTTGGAAAGCGAAAATTCCAGCCCGATCGAAAACATCAGGAACACCACGCCGAACTCGGCCAGGGCATGGGTGGTTTCGTTGTCCTCGGCAAACGCCAGGCCGTGCGGGCCGATGATGATGCCCACCACCAGGTAGCCCAGCATGGGCGGCAACTGCATCATGCGGAAGGCGACCACGCCCAGTACCGCCGCAGCCAGAAGGAAAAGAGTCAGTTCCAGTCCGGAAAACATTGCTTGTCGGGTTTCTCGTCAAAGGCCACGGAAGCGCGGCGGATTTCGATATGAACGTTTTGACAACGCACCAGCACGGAGCAGTCAAACCGGCCAGCAGGCGAGCGGAGAACCCATCCTGGCGGGGATGCCTTAAAATTCACATGTGTGGAACAACAACAGCAGAGTTGTTCACCCCCGGCGGAGCGCGGTCCAGGCCTGCCGCCCTCCCGCCCCGGCACCCGGCCCGAGCCGGAATCCCCCTGTGGATGCGGTGCTGCGGCGCGACGCGAAGCTGCACTTCGCATCCATTCCAGCAGCATTCCCTTACATCTGGCAAGTTTTTTGCTTTGCCAATTCGTTTATACTTCGGTTATGAGTGTAACCGATGACAAAACTACGTCTGCATCTTTTTCGGCCGGGGCTGCCCGCCGTGCCATCGCCCTGGCACGCCAGACCCTGCAGATCGAAGCCGATGCCATCCTGGCGCTGAAAGAGCGCCTCAGCGACGACAGCGCAGAGCCGCTGGCCCAGGCCGTGCAGGCTTTGCTGCAATGCGAGGGACGCGCGGTGGTCTCGGGCATTGGCAAGTCTGGCCACATCGGCCGCAAGATCGCCGCCACCCTGGCTTCCACCGGCACGCCGGCGCTGTTCATGCATCCGGCCGAAGCCGCGCACGGCGACCTGGGCATGGTGACGGCGCGCGACGTCTTCATCGCCATCTCCAATTCCGGCGAAACGGCCGAGCTGCTGGCCATCGTTCCCATCATCAAGCGCATGGGCACGGTCATCATCGCCATGACCGGCAATGACAACTCTTCACTGGCCAGGCTGGCTGCGGTGCACCTCAACGTGGGCGTGGCCAAGGAAGCCTGTACCCTCAACCTGGCGCCGACGGCCAGCACCACCGCCACGCTGGCCATGGGCGATGCCCTGGCGGTGTCGCTGCTGGATGCGCGCGGTTTCGTCGAGGAAGATTTTGCGCGCTCTCATCCCGGTGGCGCCCTGGGCCGCCGCCTGCTGACCCACGTGCGCGACGTCATGCGCAGTGGCGAGGCCATTCCTGCCGTGCGTCCGGATGTGTCGCTATCGGCCGCGCTGATGGAAATCACCCGCAAGGGCATGGCCATGACCGCCGTGGTGGACGAGCAATTCCGCCCCATCGGGGTTTTCACCGATGGCGACCTGCGCCGCCTGCTGGAGCGTGGCCAGGACTTTGGCAAGTTCAGCATTGCCGAAGTCATGCATGCTCATCCGCAAACCGTTGGTCAGGACCAGCTGGCGGTCGATGCCGTACAGCTGATGGAACAGTTCCGCATCAACCAGCTGCTGGTCACCGATGCGGCCGGCGTGCTTACGGGCGCGCTGCACATCCACGACCTCACCCGCGCCAAGGTGATCTGATGAACGCGCCAGCTTTTGCCAGCACCCTGCCCGCTGCCGCGCTCGCCAAGGCAGCCGCCGTGCGCCTGATGATCTTCGATGTGGATGGCGTGCTCACCGACGGCGGCCTGTTCTACGGCGAAGACGGGGAAGTCTTCAAACGCTTCAATGCGCTGGACGGCCACGGTATCAAGATGATGCAGCAATACGGCACGGCCGCGGCCATCATCACTGCACGCCAGTCGCCCTATGTCGTGCGCCGTGCCCGCGACCTGGGCATTGCGCACGTGTTCCAGGGCGTGCACGACAAGCGCCAGGCCTTCGAACAACTGTTGCAGCAGGTTCAGCTCACGCCAGCGGCCTGCGGCTATCTGGGCGACGACATCATCGACCTGCCGGTGCTGACCCGCGTGGGCTTCAAGGCGTGTGTGGCCAATGGTCATCGTGAAGTGAAGGCGCGCTGCGATTACGTGACCCAGGCCAGCGGCGGCCATGGCGCCGTGCGTGAAATCTGCGACCTGGTGCTGGCGGCGCAACACAACTACGAGGCGGCGCTGGCGCCGTACCTGGCATGAGCGGGCGCAGCGGCGAGCGCAATGCCGAGCGCATCCGTCTGGCCGTGATCCTGGTGATCCTGATCGGCGCAGCGCTGGGCAGCTTCTGGGTGATGCAAGCCATGCGCGCGGCCGGCGACCAGCAACCGGCACAGCGCCCACGCGGCAAACCCGACTACTACCTGGAAAACTTCAACTACGTGAAGATGGGCCCCACCGGCCTGCCGCGCTATGACGTCTCCGGGGTCAAGATGGTGCACTTCCCCAGTGACGACTCCTTCGAAATCACCAAACCGGTGGTGCACAACCTGGACCAGAACCAGGCGCCCATGGAGCTTTATTCGGACACCGCGCGCGTGACCGATGACCAGACCAAGATTCACATGTACGGCAACGCCAATGCCATCCGCTCCCCCTACAAGGGCCGCGAGGAAATGCACCTGGTCTCGGAATACCTTCTGCTGTTGCCTGACGATGAAATCGTCAAGACCGACAAGCCGGTGGCCATGACCATGGGCACCACGCGCCTGAACGGCGTAGGCATGGTGGCCAACAACGCGACCCAGGTGGTGCAGCTCTTCGGCAATGTACGCGGCTATTACGAGCCCACCCCCAAGAAACGCTAAGCCGGTTGAATCCGAGACAAGAACGCCAAGAACCGACCAGACAGGAAACCAATGAAACGCTCACTCTTACTGCCCATGCTGATGCTGGCTGCCGTGTGCGGCGTGGCCAACGCCGAGAAGGCGGACTCCACCAAGCCCACCAACATCGAGGCAGACCAGATGGTCTATGACGACGTGCGCCAGGTGAAGACCTTCACCGGCAACGTGGTCATGACCCGCGGCACTCTCATCATCAAGGCCGGCCGGGTGGTATTGACGACCGACCAGTACGGTTATGAAAACGCAGTGCTGTACGCGGCTCCGGGTTCGCTGGCCAACTTCCGCCAGAAGCGCGACGGCGGTCCCAACCTGTGGATCGAAGGCCAGGCCGAGCGTATCGAATATTCGGAGCAGACCGAAGTTTCCAAGCTGTTCCAGCGCGCGCACATCCAGCGCATGGATGGTGATCGCATCACCGATGAAGTCAACGGCGAGTTCATTTCCTATGACAGCCGCGCCGAATTCTATTCGGTCAACAACACCGCCAGCGGCGAAAGCAAGCCCGGCGCAGGCCGCATCACGGCCGTGATCCAGCCCAAGAATCCACCGCCGGATGGCACCGCCACACCGGCCCAGCCGGCCGCCAAGACCACGCCGGCGCAGCCTGCGCCGCGTCGCCAGAGCGGAAAGGACCAGTAACGATGACCACCAGCTCGCTGGTCGTTCGCGGCCTGAAGAAAAGTTATGGCGCGCGCCAGGTGGTGCGCGACGTCTCGATGGAAGTGCGCAGCGGCGAAGTGGTCGGACTGCTCGGCCCCAACGGCGCCGGCAAGACCACCTCGTTCTACATGATCGTGGGTCTGGTGCCTTCCGATGGCGGCGAGATCGCGCTGGACGACACCGCCATTTCACGCATGCCCATCCACAAGCGCGCCACCATGGGCTTGTCCTATCTGCCGCAGGAAGCCTCGGTGTTCCGCAAGCTGACGGTGGAAGACAATATCCGCGCGGTGCTCGAACTGCGCCGAGAAGAAGGCAAGCCGCTCTCGCGTGATGAAGTCGAGGGCCGCCTCAACAATCTGCTGCATGAACTGCAGATCGAGAAGCTGCGCGAGAGTCAGGCTTTGTCGCTCTCCGGCGGCGAGCGCCGCCGCGTGGAAATCGCCCGCGCGCTGGCCACCGATCCGCGCTTCGTACTGCTCGATGAACCCTTTGCCGGTATCGACCCGATTGCCGTGATCGAGATCCAGCGCATCGTGCGCTTCCTGAAGGAACGTGGCATCGGCGTGCTCATCACCGACCACAACGTGCGCGAGACGCTGGGCATCTGCGACCGTGCCTACATCATCAACCAGGGTACGGTGCTGGCCAGCGGCAGTCCGGAAGAGATCATCGCCAACGAATCGGTGCGCCGCGTGTATCTGGGTGAACACTTCCGCATGTAAGCAGGCCAACCTACTGACGCAACGACAGGCAGTGCAACCAGCGGACCACGCCGCTTCCAGAAAGACAGATGAAACAGTCTCTCCAGTTACGTACCTCGCAGCACCTCGCATTGACGCCGCAACTGCAGCAGTCGATCAGACTGTTGCAACTGTCGACGCTGGAACTGCACCAGGAACTGGAACAGATCCTCTCGGACAATCCCTTGCTGGAGCGGCTCGACGATGCGCTCGACAATTCGGTGCGCCTGCTGGCCGATGGCGCGGTCTCCAGCTCGCCCTCCAGCGGCGTAGCCGACACCTCTGGCGAAGGCAATGCCGAGCCGGCACCGGCAGCCGCCGATGGCGATTCCAGTTTTGACTACCAGGACAACAATCCCGAGAACGGCGTCACCGGTGAGGCCGACTGGAGCTTCGATGATGTGGCCCGCAGCGGCAAGTCGCCTGACGACGACGACGCCCGCCCGCAACTCGAAGCCCACGAACTGACCCTGCGCGAGCACCTACTGGAACAGATCCGCGTGACCGCACGCACCCAGCGCGACCGCGCCCTGCTGGAGTTGCTCACCGATGCGCTCGACGAGAGCGGCTATCTCGAAGAGCCGCTGGAAGACATCCTCGCGCGCCTGCCCGAAGAACTGGGCATCGACATGGAAGAGCTGTCGATTTCCCTGAAGCTGCTGCAGAGCCTGGACCCGGCCGGCGTGGGTGCGCGCAGTGCCGGTGAGTGCCTGGCCCTGCAGATCCGTCGCCTGCCCAAGATCCCCTTCGTCACGCGCAAGCTGGCGCTGCGCATCGTGGAAGATTACCTGCCGCTGTTCGCGCAGCGCGACTTCAACAAGATCAAGAAAGCCCTCGATTGCGATGACGAAGACCTGCGCGAAGCCCAGGCCGTGATCCGCCAGTGCCGTCCGCATCCGGGCGCCGATTTCGCGCGCGATGCCTCGGACTATGTGGTGCCGGACGTGATTGTCAAACAAACAAAGAACGGCTGGCAGGTCATGCTCAACCATGAGGTCATGCCCAAGCTGCGTGTCAATGCGATGTATGCCAGCGCGCTGAAGCAGGCCAAGGGAGAAGGATCGCTGTCGTCGCAGCTGCAGGAAGCCAAGTGGCTCATCAAGAATATGCGCCAGCGTTTCGACACGATTTTGCGTGTCGCACAGGCTATTGTGGAACGTCAAAGAAACTTCTTTTCACATGGGGCAGTGGCCATGCGCCCCCTTGTGCTGCGTGAAATTGCTGATACACTGGGTCTACACGAGAGCACCATCTCTCGCGTGACAACTCAGAAATACATGCTCACGCCGCACGGCATGTTTGAGTTGAAGTACTTCTTCGGTAGCCACGTCGCGACTGAAACCGGGGGCGAAGCCTCCTCCACCGCGATACGGGCGCTGATCAAACAGTTGATAGGAGCCGAGAACCCGCAGACCCCATTATCCGATAGCAAGATTGCGGATATGCTGGCAGAACAAGGCATGGTGGTCGCGCGACGCACAGTCGCCAAATACCGCGAAGTGTTGAAGATTCCGCCGGTCAATCTCCGCAAGTCCCTCTGAGTTTTTCCTCAGTTTTTCTGCAGTACCGTTGCTGTGTTCCGGCAAGCATCCCGCTGATGCCCATGCCATCCGACACGAAGACCGTGCCCGTGGTACAGCTGCAGCAAGGATCGATTGCACGAACCTCCAGTGACTTCACGATAGGAGTCTTGTATGAATCTGACCATCAGTGGACACCACCTCGAACTGACCCCCGCCATCCGGAAATACGTGCAAAGCAAGCTCACACGTATCAAGCGCCATTTCGACAACGTGATCGACGTCAGCGTGATCCTGAGCGTAGATAAACTCACAGAAAAGGAAAAGCGCCAAAAAGCGGAAATCAACGTCCACATCAAGGGGAAGGATTTACATGCAGAAAGCATTGCACACGACCTCTATGCTGCCATTGACACGCTGATCGACAAGCTCGATCGTCAGGTCATCAAGCACAAGGACAAGTTGCAGGAACATCACTCCATGGCCAAGCGCCTGCCGGATGAAGCGCCGGCTGATGCGGTGGCCGGAGCGGCATAAGCCAAGGACAACGTCGGCAAGCTGACTCGCAGCCCGCAGGCTGCTGAGAACGCCAGCCGAATCTCATGAGGAAGGGGCGCGCAAGCGCCCTTTTTCATTGGCCGCGCAGTCGGGCGGCAAGCCCTGTGGAAAAGATATAAAAGATAATCACCGGCAACTTTCCACAGCCATGACTCTCTGCAGCGAGCTGCCGATCCGCTGCTCCGCTTGAAGGCTGCGGCTGGCGTCCTCATATTAGGCTTCAGAGTCTGCATATCATATAAATTATTTCCCGGATGCAATTTCCACCACATTGCGCAGACTGCCGGCGCGCAGTCGTTTTCAACGCGGCTGCCGGCTTTTCCCTATAATGTCGGCAATCCCATTTTTAAAGGCATAGCCATGAGCGACGTCCAATCCTGGATCAAAGAAACCGTGACCCAAAACCCTGTGGTGCTGTTCATGAAGGGCACTGCGCAATTCCCGCAATGCGGCTTTTCCGGCAAGGCCATCCAGTTGCTCAAAGCCAGCGGCGCCGAAAACATCGTCACCGTCAACGTGCTGGAAAGCCCGGACGTGCGCCAGGGCATCAAGGAATACTCGAACTGGCCGACCATTCCCCAGCTGTACGTGAAGGGCGAATTCATCGGCGGCTCCGACATCATGAGCGAGATGTACGCTTCGGGCGAACTGCAGACCCTGATCAAGGGCTGATTCCTTCCTGATCCGCATTCGTTCGTGAGTACTTCCTCCGGCCAGCCCCGCCAGCGCCTGATCGTCGCCATCACCGGCGCGACCGGTGCCATTTATGGCGTGCGGCTGCTGGAGCATCTGCGCAAACATGGTCAGGTGGAAACGCACCTGATGGTCTCCGAAGCCGGCGTGCTCAATCTCCACCAGGAGCTGGACATGCGGCGCAAGGATGTCGAAGCCCTGGCCGACGTGGTACACAACGTGCGTGACGTGGGTGCCTGCATCGCCAGCGGTTCCTTCGCCTCCACCGGCATGGTGGTGGCGCCCTGTTCGATGAAGACGCTGGCGGCCGTGGCCCACGGCCTGTCCGACAACCTCATCACCCGCGCCGCCGATGTGGTGCTGAAGGAACGCCGGCGCCTGGTGCTGATGGTGCGCGAGACGCCCTTCAATCTGGCGCACCTGCGCAACATGACCGCCGTGACCGAAATGGGCGGAGTCATCTTCCCGCCCCTGCCCGGCTTTTACCAGCGTCCCGCTTCCATGGAAGAAATGGTCGATCACACGCTGGGCCGCGTGCTGGACATGCTCGGCATCCCGATGCAGCTCACGCCCGAATGGCAAGGCATGAAGGGTGGGGTGGACTGAACCGGCCGCCTGGTTCCCAAAGAAAATGGCCGCAGCTCATCACTGCGGCCATTTCTTCATCTGTCAGAGTGCAGTCACCATCAACCGCGCCCGATATAGGGCATCTTGGTCGCCATCACTGTCATGAACTGCACATTGGCTTCCAGCGGCAGGCTATCCATGTAGAGGATAGCCTTGGCCACGTGTTCCGCATCCATGGTCGGCTCGACCTTGGTGGAACCATCGGCCTGCAGCGTGCCCTTTTTCATCAACGTGGTCATGTCGGTGGAGGCGTTGCCGATGTCGATCTGGCCGCAAGCAATATCGTAGGCGCGGCCATCGAGCGAGGTGGCCTTGGTCAGGCCGGTGATGGCATGCTTGGTCGCCGTATAGGACGCCGAGAACGGACGCGGCGCATGTGCCGAGATCGAGCCGTTGTTGATGATGCGGCCCCCGCGCGGCGACTGATCCTTCATGATGCGGAAGGCTTCCTGCGTGCACAGGAAGACGCCGGTCAGGTTGATGTCCACCGCCGCCTTCCACTGCTCCACACTCAGCTCTTCCAGCGACACGGGCGGCGCGAAGATGCCGGCATTGTTGAAGAGCAGGTCGAGCCGACCGAAACGCTCACGCGTCCTGGCGAACAGCTGCTTCACCGACGCCGGATCGGTCACGTCGGCCGCCACCACCAGCGCATTGGCACCGTGCTCGCCGGCCAGCCTGACGGTCTCTTCCAGCGCGTCCTGGCGGCGTCCGGCCAGGGCCACGCCATAGCCTTCGCGCAGCAGCGCCAGGGTGATCTGCCGGCCGATGCCGGAGCCTGCGCCGGTCACCAGCGCAATACGTTTGGTCGGTGTGGTTGCTGCCATTGTGTCTATTCCTCCATGGTGTCTGATATCGCCATCACATGACGGCGGCAGTGCGATCTCTCCTTGAGGGCCCGACTATAGCAGCGCCATCTTTTCGGCAGATGAGAGATTTTCATCCGTGCAGAGACTACTACTCTCCTCATTCACACAGATCCACCTCACTATGCTGTCAGCATATTGTCAGTATTTTGTCAGAAGCTGATGCAATACTAGACACGTCTGTGCAGCACCTTCATGTTACCGAGCACCTCATGCAACCTGATGAACCGCTCGTGCGCACACAAAGTGCGGGATAGTAGCCAAATAGAACAATAGCCAAATCCCAAGGCAAGACAATCGCGGCGAGCCGGCCCCGTCATGCTTTGCATGGGGCAGACATGTTTTTCGACTTGGACGTCATTACTCAATCTGAGCAACAAATTGGCCCTGCGATAGCTATATCGGTAGCCTCACGCCACCGACATAGATCGCCGAATTGTTGCTCAAAATAGAAATACGTCTTATTTACAGCGAGAATGAAAACAGCCGCCGCCCCTCAACCCTCTCTCACTCATCCACTCCAATGACACTATCCAAACCGATCAAACTGCTCGCTGGCCTGTTGGCCGGTGCTGCACTGCTTCCTGCCCACGCCGGCGAAGGTGCCTTCGGCTGGCTCTACACGCTGGACATCCAACCCAAAGGCAAACTGGAGTTTGAACAAAAAATCGACGTCACCCACAATCAATCGGCCGGCAGCTACAACTGGACCCAGTATCGTTCAGCGCTGGAGTACGGGCTGACCAATGACCTGCAGGTGGCCGGCTACATCAATGCCTACTCCATCAACGCCAACAAGAACTACATCAATCCGGAAGCCTGCAACGACAGCGTTCCGTGCACCGCCGGCTTCGGCGTACCGGCCTCGGTCAGCGGCAGCACGGACAGTTTCCGCCAGCGCGGCATTGACGGTTTTTCGCTGGAAGCGATCTACCGCATCACCAATCCGCTGACCTCGCCGGTTGGCGTGGGCGTGTATGTCGAACCGACCTACGGCAAGCTGGAAAACGAACTGGAAACCCGCCTGATCTTGCAGAGCAACTTCCTGGATGATCGCCTGGTCTTCGCCATCAACGTGTTGAGCGAACTGGAACGCGAGAAGTATGCCGATGGCGTGATCCACAACTCCATGCTCGACCTCCTGTATGGCATGAGCTACCGCGTGGCGCCGCGCTGGACCATCGGTCTGGAAGGCCGCCTGCACACCGACTACGACGGCAACTTCTACCAGTCGCATTCGCAAACGGCCAACTTCTTCGGTCCGACGCTGCACTATGCGGAGAAAGACTGGTGGGTCACAGCCGCTTGGCGCCATCAGCTCAACGGCCGATGCTATAACGATGGCACAGCCGATTGCTCCAACGGCCATGTCTCGGACAACCATGGCCGCGACGAAGTGATGATCAAGTTCGGTATCCCGCTCAACTGAATTCGTATCAACCCGAGGGCGGGCCGCCAAATCCAGCCAAGCCTGCCCTCCATCTAACATAACAATAATGAAATTCACTCCTGCAACTAATCTGGTCCTGGCCCTGTGCGGCTCGGTCATCCCGTTCACGGTACAAGCCAAGGTCTACAGCACCGTGGAACAGGCCCAGCAAGCGATGTTCCCCGGGCAGACGCTGGTTCACCGGCCGTTCCTGCCGACGCCGGCGCAACAGCAGCAACTACGCGACATTTCCTCGGTCTCCCATCCCTTCCAGGGTAACCGCATCTGGAAGACCGCCAATGGCGGCTGGTTCGTGATCGACGAAGTGGTCGGCAAGCATGAAATGATCACCTACGCCGTGGGCATTGGCCCGGATGGCAAAATCGTTCAGATCGCCGTGCTGGAATACCATGAGTCCTATGGCTATGAAGTGGCCGAAGCCTCATGGCGCAGCCAATTCATCGGCAAGACGGCCGCCGCGCCAATCAAGCTGGAAAAGGATATCCAGAACATCGGCGGCGCCACCCTGTCCTGCAAGCACATCACCGATGGCGTACGGCGCGTGATGAGCTTCTACGAGATGGTGCTCAAAAGCAGCCCGGCGTGATGCAAACGATGCAGCAACAATGCCGCCCCGCCCTGGGCACGCTGGTCGAGATCGCCATTCATGAAGAAGATCTCCCGGGCAGCGCCAGCGCCCGGGAGTCCCTCTTCGCCAGCGCCTTCGCCGCCATTGCGGCGGTGGAGCAGGAAATGTCATTCCACGCACCACAGAGCAGCCTGTCGCGGCTCAACCGCACCCCTGCTGGCGTCTCGCTGAAGCTGCCGGCCTGGACTTACGAAGTGCTGGAAACGGCCATGATGCTGCATGCCGCCACCGATGGGCAGTTCGACTGCGGCATCGCGCACAGGCTGGTGCACAGCGGCCTGCTGCCCGACCATGGCTTGCGAGCACTGGCGCATTCCAGCCTGGAGGGATTGCAACTGGAAGGCGCGCAGACAGTGACCGTACTGCGACCGACCTGCGTGGACCTGGGCGGCATCGCCAAAGGCTTTGCTGTGGACAAGGCGGTCGACGCCCTGCATGCCGCAGGCGTGTCCCGTTGCCGCATCAACGCAGGCGGCGATATCCGCATCAGCGGCCGGGAGGCAACCGATATCTTCATCCGCCACCCGACCGCACCCGGTCTGGCCGTGCTGCTGGGGCAACTGGCCGAGGGCGCCGTCGCCACCTCCGCGCCCTACTACTCGCTGTGCGAGCATGCAGGCGAAGCCACCTGCGCCCTGCTCGATCCCCAGGGAAAATCGCTCACTGCACCAGTGAGCTACACGGTGCTGGCCCCCACCTGCATGATCGCCGACGCACTGACCAAGGCCGTCGCAGTATGTGCCAGCCGAGCGCCGCAGCGCAGCTCACCACTCGACGCTGCCCCGCCGCAGCCATTCCATGCCGGCTTCCTGGCGCAATTCCAGGCACAGGCCTTCATCCTGCACCCTCCTTTGGCACAGCAACGCTGAACGTCATGACCGACAAGTTCGCCCATTCAAATCGCCGGCTGCCCGGCAAAATGCATCGCTGGCAGAGACATACCAGCTTCTGGATCCTGGGCTCGTGTTTCATGAGCGGCACAGGCTGGTTCCTCTGCCTGGACTGGCTGGAGATGCCCGTGCCCCAACTCAAGCCCTGGTGGATCGTTCATGGCTGCAGCAGCATCATTGCGATCCTGCTGATTGGGGCCGCACTGCCGCAGCACGTCATCGTCACTTGGAAAGCCCGCCGCAATATACGGCACGGCATACTGGTGCTGCTGGGATTCGCGCTGGCACTGTTGAGCGCGCTGGGACTGTTCTATGCGCCGGAGCAATGGCGCGATACCGTGCATTGGATCCACTGCATCGCCTGCCTGATGCTGGCGCTGGTGTTCCCGCTGCATGTGGTGCGCGGCCGCCGGCACCGGGGCTGATCCCGGCGCCCCGCGCTGACGATCTTCATCAGACTGTATTCGACCAGGACTGTGCGGTAACGATGCCCAGGAGCCGCGCAGCCTCGTCCAGCCGCGCCCGGTCCCTCTCCCACACTTCGCACAAGGCCGTATAAGCAATCCAGCGCGCATCGACCTCAAAGAAATCACGCAGATTCACCCGCGTATCGCTGCGCCCAAACCCGTCCGTGCCCAGCGTCACATAAGACGCCGGCACGAAAGCGCGAATGCTCTCCGGCAAGGTGCGGATGTAGTCGCTCACCGCAATGACCGGCGTATCGCTGCCCTGCAACTGCTGCGTCACGTAAGGCTCCACCTCCGTTCCCGACAAGCGCTGCTTCCGGTGAGCCGCCACGCCATCGCGCGCCAGTTCGGTGTAACTGGTCACGCTCCACACCTCGGCCTCGATCTGCCAGTGCTGCTGCAGCAGCGCAGCCGCCGCCACCGCTTCCTTCAACATCGGACCGGAACCCAGCAGCCGCACCTGCGCCCCCGGCTTGCGGCGCAGGCAGTACAGGCCGCGCAGGATGCCCTCCTGCACGCCATCCGGCAAACTGGGTTGAGCTTCGTTCTCGTTGGTGACGGTGAGGTAGTAGAACACGTCATCGCCGCGCTCCATCATGCGACGCATGCCCTCATCCAGAATCACCGCCAGCTCATAGGCATAGGCCGGATCATACGAAACGCAATTCGGAATCGATGCCGCCGTGACGAGGCTGCTGCCATCCTGATGCTGCAAGCCCTCGCCACCCAGGGTCGTGCGCCCCGACGTGGCGCCGATCAGGAAGCCGCGCGCACGCTGGTCCGCCGCCGCCCAGATCAGGTCGCCGATGCGCTGGAAACCGAACATCGAGTAATAGATGTAGAACGGCAGCATCGGCGTGCCATGCACCGAATAGGCGGTCGCCGCAGCCGTCCATGAGGAAATCGCACCGGCTTCGGTGATGCCCTCTTCCAGGATCTGCCCGTCCCTGGCTTCACGATAGTAGAGGATGGAACCGATATCCTCCGGCTCATACAACTGCCCTTGCGACGAATAGATGCCGACCTGGCGGAACAGGTTGGCCATGCCGAAGGTACGCGCCTCATCGGCGACGATGGGCACCACGTACTGGCCGAAATCCTTGTCCTTCAACAGATTGCCGAGCTGCCGCACCAGGGCCATGGTGGAGGACATTTCCTTGCCATCGGCTTCCAGCGCAAACCTGCTATGCGCTTCCAGTGCCGGCACGGCGCGCCGGGCGGGCCCCACATGGCGGCGCGGCAGATAACCGCCGAGGGCGGCGCGGCGCGCGTGCAGGTGCTTCATCTCGGGACTGTCATCGGCCGGCTTGTAGAAGGCCAGCTCACGGCATTGCGCATCGCTCAGCGGCAGCTTGAAGCGGTCACGGAATTGCAGCAGGCTTTCTTCATCCAGCTTCTTCTGCTGGTGCGTGGTCATCTTGCCTTCGCCCGCCGCGCCCATGCCGTAGCCCTTCTTGGTCTGCGCCAGGATCACCGTCGGCTGGCCACGATGGCGGGCTGCGGCCTGGTAGGCCGAGTAAATCTTTTTCATGTCGTGCCCGCCACGGCGCAGGCGATTGATTTCCTCATCGGTGAGCGTGGCACCGATGGCGCGCGTACCCGGGGTCTGGCCGAAGAAGTGCTGGCGGTTGAAGGCGCCATCGTTGGCGGCGAAGGTCTGCAATTGCCCGTCTACCGTACGGTTCAGGGCATCGACCAGTTCGCCGTCCTTGTCGCGGGCAAACAGACCATCCCAGTCCGAACCCCACAGCAGCTTGATGACGTTCCAACCAGCCCCGGCAAAGAGCGTTTCCAGCTCATCGACGATGTGGCCATTGCCGCGCACCGGTCCATCCAGGCGCTGCAGGTTGCAGTTGACCACGAAGATGAGATTGTCCAGCTTCTCGCGCGAGGCCAGCGAGAGCGCAGCCAGCGATTCGGGCTCGTCCATCTCGCCATCGCCGAACACGCCCCAGACCTTGCGCCCCTGATCCTGCAACAGGCCGCGATGTTCCATGTAGCGCAGGAAGCGCGCCTGGTAGATCGCATTGATAGGACCGATCCCCATGGAGCCGGTCGGGAACTGCCAGAACTGCGGCATCAGCCAGGGATGCGGATAGGACGACAGACCCTGGCGCCCGACACGCTTGGCCTCGATCTCGCGCCGGTAGTAGGCCAGGTCCTCTTCGGCGAGCGCGCCTTCGAGGAAAGCCCGTGCATAGATGCCCGGCGCGGAATGCGGCTGGAAGTAGACGACATCACCGGCGAACTGCGCATCGCGGGCGCGGAAGAAGTGGTTGAAGCCAACCTCGAACAGATCCGCCGCCGAGGCATAGCTGGCGATATGCCCGCCCAGCTCGCCATAAGCGCGATTGGCGCGCACCACCATGGCCAGTGCATTCCAGCGCATGATGCTGGCGATGCGCTCTTCGATGGCCTGCGCATCCGAGCCACCCGGAAAAGGCGGTTCCTGTTCAGGCCGGATAGTGTTGACGTAGGGCGTGTTGCGCGCATCGCGCCAGTTCACGCCCCATTGCCGGGCCGCCGCCGACAGCCGCGAGAGCAGGAAGCGCGCACGTTCCGGGCCGGCCTCGGTCAGCACGCTTTGCAGGGCTTGCAGCCATTCCTGGGTTTCCTGGGCATCGATGTCGATATCGCGCGGGATATCGCTGTCGCTGGGGCGGGACATGTCCACTTCGTCTTCTCCTGTCGGGTTGCGCCGGACCGGGCACATCGCTGCTCTATGCAAAGAGACAAAAAGCCGGTAAAACACAGGCCGCGCCATCTGTCTCCCTGCGCCCGGCGCCTTTTCGGTCTTGTCGTTGTTGAGGGCCTGCGTGATGGAACCACCGGACTACGATACGCCGGATGCCCCGGCATGAGTCACTTAAGATGGGAAGTTGCCGTACAATATTCAGCATCCAGTGCTGCAAAACTGAAACTGACAGAATTTAATTTCGATAATGGAACTAGATACCACCGATTTGCGCATCCTGAACATCCTGCAGGAGAACAGTTCGATCAGCAATCTGGAGCTGGCCAGCCGCATCAACCTGTCACCCTCGCCGACTTTGGCCCGTGTGAAGCGTCTGGAATCGGAAGGCATCATCTCGCGCTATGTGGCGCTGGCCGATCCGCACCTGCTGGGCCTGAAGGTGAACGTATTTGTCAAAGTCATCCTGGAACGCCAGGGCGCCGAAGCACTGGCCCAGTTCGAGACGGCGGTGAGCGCCTTCGATGAAGTCATGGAAGTCTACCTGATGACGGGCGACGAGGATTACCTGCTGCGCATCGTGGTGCCGGACCTTTTGACACTGGAACATTTCATCGTCGATCACCTGACCAAGATTCCCGGCATCAAGAACATCCGCTCCAGCTTTGCGCTGAAGCAGATCAAGTACAAGACCGCCCTGCCCACGCCCAAGATCAAGACGCGCCGCTGAGCAGTACTGCGCAATGAAAAAAGGGCCGCGCGGCCCTTTGCTCTTTCTGCGCAAAACAAAATTCAATGCGGATGTCCCGGCAAACCGGCCAGCCCCTCGCGCATCACGTCCTCGGCCAGCGGCGCGGCGGCCTCATCGACATTGCACCAGCGCTCCACCATCTCCACCACGCAACGCGCATAGTGCTCGCCATCGACCGGCTTGGGCAGGTATTCGCTGGCGCCCGCCGCCAGTGCCGCACGCTCGCCCTCCGTATCGTAGGAGGGAAAGACCACCACCGGCGCCTCGGCCAGATGCTTGCTGGCGCGCAACTCACGCAAGAGGTCCAGCCCATCGCCGCACTCCATGTCGGACTCCAGCAGGATCAGGCTGGGCGCAGCGCCATCGTCCACGCGGCGGCCCTGCAGCAGGCAGCGGCGCGCCGTCTCCAGGTCCGGACAGGCGCGAAAGAGGCAATGCAGACCCGCACGCCACAAGGCGAAGCGCGCCAGCTCGGCCGCCTCTTCACTCGGGTCGATCATGATGATGCAGGGAAAACTCATGCTGCCTGGAAACATCCTGTAAGAGTGCACAAACCAGTGATGGCTACTGCAAACGTTTTACAGGACAGCCGCCGCGTCCGGCATCGGGAAATTCCTGACAGACGGTAACGCGGCTACACGCGCGCCTGTTTCAATGGCAGGTAGATGTCGGTCAGCAACTCGCCAGGCGGGGTCGCCGGCAGCAGGTTGAGGTAGTGGAGTGAAGGATTCCGGATTTTCGAAACCGGCTTCGAGGGCGATGTCGATGATGCGTCGCTGCGGCTGGAACGCCAGTTGGAGGCTGGCATGCTTCAAGCGCATCAGCAGGATGTAGCGCGCCACCCCGACGCCGGTGAAATCGGCAAATTGCCGCTGGAAATGGAACCGCGAAAAATGCGCGACAGCCGCCAGCTGCTCCATCTCCAGCGGTGCGTGGAGATGCGCCTCGATGTGGTCGAGCACGCGCTCGAATCGGGCTTGATAGGCTTTTTTGCGGTCGTCGCTCATGGGCTCCTCGGTTCACGGGACGTACTGTGCAAGAAACGGCGGCACAAATCCTGACCGAAATTGCGCATCGTGTTGCGGGAGACTGGCCGCCATGATCGCTGCCATGTTAAAACACCGGCTTTGCATCGATCCGGATTTCCCTCCATGTCTTCCCCCATTCTGCTGATGCTGGCCATCTGCGCCGTCTGGCTGCCCGCCCTGCCGCTGGCGGGACGGCTGTCCATCCCCGCCTGGCTGCCGCTGCTGGTGCTGGCCGTTACCGCGGGTCTCTTCAATGGCCAACTCACTCTGATCGCCGCAGCCGGGCTCGCCCTGTTGGGGATGACAGCATGGACCAGTACGCATGCGCGCAGCGCATGGCAACGTCATATCCTGCTGAGCGTGACACTGCTGCTCGCCCTGCTGCTGGCATTGCATCGCTGGCCGGGCTTCCACAATGTGCTGATCGTCCCGGCAACGGCCATCACAGCCGATGCGCGGCCCTTCATGCTGTATGCCAATATCGACAAGGGAGCGGCCGGACTGCTGTTGCTGGCCCTGCTCGCGCCGCGCTGCCATGCGTGGAAGGAATGGCGCAGCGCCTTGTGCATGACCGTGCCGCCGGCTGCCTTCACCATCGTCCTGGTGATGGGCTTGGGCTGTCTCGCCGGCATGGTCAAACCCGATCTGAAGTGGCCGGAATTCACGCCGGCGTTCCTCATCATCAATCTGCTGTTGACGGTAGTGGCGGAAGAGGCCTTCTTCCGTGGCGTGATCCATCATCGTCTGCAGCGCGCATTGCAGAAGCTGCGCGGTGGCAGCTCGCTGGCGCTGCTCGTATCGGCATCGCTGTTCGCCGCAGCCCACCTCGGCGGTGGCCTGATCTATGCGGCGCTGGCGGGCGTGGCCGGTCTCGGCTATGGCTGGGTGTTCCAGCGCACGGGGCGCATCGAAGCGGCCATCGTCCTGCACTTCGTGCTCAATGCCGTGCACTTCCTCGGCTTCACCTATCCCGCGCTGGCCTGAAGCAGTCCGTCATCACGGGGCGATCCACTGCCCCTGCCACTGCCCCTGCCCGCCCTCGAAACGCGCGCGGCGATGCTGGCCCGGCGTGAGGTCCAGCATCTCGATGCGCTCCAGCACCACCTCCACAAGCGCGAAATTCTCGAAGCCATCACTGCTGCCCTGCTCCGGCACGCGGCCTTCGTCCGGTTGCGCCAGACGCGTGCCGGGCGCATGCGGGGTCTTGTACAGGATCAGCGTATGGGGCCGCGCGCCCGACCACATGCGGCCGATGCGCACCGCATCCGCCACCACGTTTGCCCTGCCGTTGAGGCGTAATTGCAGGTGCCGGTCCAGGTCCAGCCCGAGCATGGCCACCCGCTCATCGGCGCGGATCTCGGCCAGCTTGGGTGAGCGCAGATCGGTGTGGAAGCACAGCGTGTGGCGGGATTCATCGGCCTCGCGCAAGACGATGGAACACAGCTGGGGCGCGCCATCCAGGCCGAGGGTGGCAAGTTGCCAGATGGTAAAAGGCGAGCGTACGGGACTGGCGCCACGGCGCAGCTCATCCCAGATCAGGGTGTGGAGTTCGGGCAAGTTCATGCCGCATTGTAGAGCCTGGTGTGGTCGTGCAGGAAAGCTTGCCGCAGCCAATCCCGAGTCAATCGCGCGGCGACATCTTCATGTCAGGTCGACGTCAGTGCATTGTCAGAGCGCTGTGCCACCATGACGAAACAGCATCATCCATCGAAGTCCAGAACGCAGCACCTTGCCCTCCCGCACCACGGCGGGAACCCACGGAGGCTGGCATGAAACGCTACTGGTCGCTCAGGCAGATTCCCGCATTCCCCGGTCTTGACCGCCGCCCGTATCTGGCGCGCTGGCACGCTGTCTCTCTGCGCTTGCAGCGTCACGGGCAAGCCTGGCTGGGTCTGCTGGCCTGCGCCCTGCTCGCGGCGCTGGGCCGCGCACTCGGCCTGGGCCATCCCGGCAGCATCGTGACTGCGCTGGCGGGCGCGCAATGCTATTGCCATGTGTATCTCCACATGGCGCGCCGTCACTGCCGACGCCTCCTGATACGCAGTGACGGCGCCGAGGTCAATGACGCAGACCGCACCGCGCTCCAATGAAAACGCCCGCTTGCGCGGGCGTCTCGGACTTCTGCTACGGTGCGACTCAGAATGCGCCGACGTAATTTTCCGCCAGTGCGGTGGACAGTGCCCGCGAATTGACCACGTTCTCCAGCTCGGCGCGCTGGATCTGGCGCTGGAACGGCGAGGCATCCTCGAAGGTGTGCAACATGCTGGTCATCCACCAGGAGAAATACTCGGCGCGCCAGATGCGCTTCAAGGCCTGCTCGGTATAGGAGGCCAGACCTTCCTCACTGGAGTTGCGATAGAAGGCCTCGATGCCCTGGGCCAGCCGCTTGACGTCGCCCACCGCCAGATTCAGCCCCTTGGCACCGGTCGGCGGCACGATGTGCGCGGCGTCGCCGGCCAGGAACAGGCGGCCGTGCTGCATGGGCGTAGAGACGAAACTGCGCATGCCGATGATGCCCTTCTGGAAGATCTTGCCTTCCTTGACGCGCCAGCCATCGCCGTTTTCCAGGCGGGTATGGAATTCATTCCAGATGCGGTCATCGCTCCAGTTGTCCACGCTGTCCTTGGGATCGCACTGGAAATACAGGCGCTGCACCGTGGGCGAGCGCGTGCTGATGAGCACGAAGCCGCGATCATGCTGGGCATAGATCAGTTCGTCCGACGAAGGCGGCGCTTCCACCAGCACACCGAACCAGCCGAAGGGATAGATGCGCTGGTAATCCTGGCGGCGGCTTTCCGGTATGGCCGGACGCGAGACGCCATGGAAACCGTCGCAGCCCGCAATGAAATCCGCCTCCAGCGTATGTTGCTCACCCTCGTGCATGAAGCGCACGCGCGGCTTGTCGGTCTCGATGCCTTCGATGCTGGTACCGCTGACACCAAACAGCAATTGCCCCTGCGCGGCCAGACGCGCGGCCACCAGATCCTTGATCACTTCATGCTGGGCATAGACGGTGATGGCCTGGCCGGTCAGCTCGGTCAGATCAATGCGATGGCGGCGGCCACCGAAGGCCAGTTCGATGCCGTGATGCAGCGCGCCTTCGCGCTTCATGCGCTCGCCCACGCCGGTCTCGGTGAGGATGTCCATGGTGCCCTGCTCGAGCACGCCGGCACGGATGGTGGATTCGATTTCTTCGCGGCTGCGCGTTTCCAGCACGACCGATTCGATGCCCTTGAGGTGCAGCAGGTGGGACAGCAACAAACCGGCCGGGCCGGCGCCGATGATGGCAACTTGGGTACGCATGGTGGAGGTCTCCGTATAAAGGTCGGACGCCCTTTCCCTTCTTTACGCACTGGTGCAAAAGTCCGGAAAAAGCGCAACGTCATCTGTTCTTATTCTTCGTATGGCGAGAATCTTAGACGCCACCCGCCGAATTAAAAATGGATGATTCCGCCAAATACTTGTACTATTTTTACAGCACCCGACAACACCGACTCACCCTGCCGCACCGCATGGAGACCCGATGCCCCTGCCCCGCAACAAACCCCGCACCAGCGAAGTGCCGCAATTCTCCTTGTATGGAGAGGCTTCCCGGCCGGAAGATGCCGAGTCCGTCCACATCGAACTGATCGAGACGCGCAGCCGCGTGCACGACTGGCATATTGCACCGCACACACATGCCGGACTTTTTCAGGTACTTTTTTTAATGTCCGGCCACGTCAGTGCGCTGATGGAAGAAGAGGTATGGGAAGTCGACGGCCCGGTGGTCATCACCATCCATCCTTCGCTGGTGCATGGCTTCGACTTTTCGGAGCAGGCTGTCGGCTTCGTGCTGACCGTCGATCCGCACGTGGTGTTTTCGGCAGGTGGCGGCGAGGGACATGGCGAGTTGTTCTCCCCCTTGTTCCTGCGCCCGATGGCCATCGAACTGGGGCGCGTGCCGGCCTTGCGCGAACGCATGGAGACCTTGCTGCGCCTGCTCATCGCCGAATCGGAAGCGCCCCGCACCGGCCACACGCTGATGCTCGAATGGCTGGCACGCAGCGTGATGCTGCTGCTGGTGCGGCTGGAAGCGGATCATCGCACGGCCGAACTGTCGGGGCGCGGCGACTTTGAATTGTTCAGCCGCTTTCGCGCGCTGGTAGAGCAGCATTTCAAGGAGCAGTGGCAGGTGACGGTGTATGCCGAGCGGCTGCGCATCACGCCCAGCCGGCTCAATCGGCTGTGCCTGAAGCTGGCCGGTCATTCGGCCTTCGACCTGGCGCAGCAGCGGCTGATCCTGGAGGCGTGCCGCAAGCTGACCTATGTGCCTTCAGGCATCTCGACCATTGCCTATGAACTGGGCTTTCAGGATCCGGCGTATTTCAGCCGGCTCTTCAAGCGGCATATGGGGATGACGCCCAAGGAATACCGGCGCACGCATGTGGAGGAATAAAACCGCCGCGCCCCGGGAAGCGCTGGCGCGCCTTCGATACGCGGCTTCGCCGCTACTCAGGTCGAACGGGTTGTGGAACATCCATCCAACAGGCGAGGCGAAGGAAGGCTTTCCTTGACACACCCTCCCACCGTTGCTTGATACACCCGCCTACCGTTCGGGCTGGCAGGCGCGCCTTCGATACGCGGCTTCGCCGCTACTCAGGTCGAACGGGTGGTGGCACATCCATCCAACAGGCGAGGCGAAGGAAGGCTTTCCTTGACACACCCTCCCACCGTTCGGGCTGAGTAGGCCCGCAGGGCCGTATCGAAGCATCACCGATGCCTGGCGCAAAAACAAAAATGACAGCCCCATCTTCGAATCCCAGCCAAGCCTCACAGCAGCGCTCCCAGCTCCACCTGTATCTTCAACATGGCCGGCAGGCAGCGTTCCACCATGTCTTCCAGTTTCATGCGGGCCGCGTGCACGCTGATGTTCATCGCCGCCACCACCTCGCCACGAAAATTGCGCACCGGCACGGCCATGGTGCGCAGGCCCAGTTCCAGTTCCTGGTCCACCAGCGCGTAACCCTGTGCACGGGCGCGCGCGATCTCCAGGCCCAGCCGTTCAACGTCGGTGATGGTATGGGCCGTAATGGCTTCCGGTTGGGCCCGCGCGAGGATGGCATCGAGCTGCGCCTGCGGCAGGTTGGCCAGCAGGATGCGACCATTTGCGGTGCAATAGGCCGGTACCCGCGTGCCCGGCTGCAAGGTGGTCGAGACCAGTTGTCCCGCGCTCACCGCCGCCACGCACACCAGCTGGTCATGATCGAGCACCCCGCAGGAGGCCGCCTCGCCGAGCGAATAGGCCAGCCGGTACAAGAGCGGCTGCACGATGCGCGGCAGCCGCGCCGAATGCAGATAGGACTGGCCCAGCCGCAGCACCATCGGCGTGAGCGAGAAAGTCTTGTTGTCGTGCCGCATGTAGCCCAGGTGCGTGAGCGTAATCAGGTAGCGGCGCGCGGCAGCGCGGGTCAGGCCGGTCAGCTGCGCGACCTCGGCGATGGTCAGGCGCGAACGCTCCTGATCAAAGGCTTCGATGACCTGCAGGCCCTTTTCCAGCCCGGCCACCAGGTCACGCTTCAAGGGACCGTCCTCGCCCTCCCCCGGCTCTTCATCGATTTGCTCTTGCTGCATGCTCTCCCGCCCTGTGGATAAAACAAGCTGACACGCGCCGTTTTCCGTTCAATACAAAAAATCGGCCATTTGTGCGATTCTCGCACAAAGCGGGCGCATGGCGCATATGCTGCGCTGCGTTGGCCTTGAGAGCGAAGGTCTGCTTGCCTACTATCTGTCCACACCCAAGCACGGCGCGCCAATCGCACATTCCGGCAGGCAAGGAATCCGAGGACGACGCCGCAATCACAACGTCGACCTGAGGAGACCTCATGCAATTCGATGCCATCGAACCCGGTGTCTATCCGGAACTGATCTATCCCCCTTACAAGTCCACCGTCAAGCGCGGCCCCACGCAAGCACCGCTGCGCGTGCGCGACGAGACCGCCACCGGCACCAACCTGTTCGCCTCGCCCAAGCTGATCCTGCCGCACGACATGGACCTGACCAAGCAGGGCAAGGGCGAGCCGCTGGGCGAGAAGATCGTCGTCACCGGCCGCGTGCTCGATGAAGACGGCAAGCCGGTGCGCAACTCCCTGCTGGAAGTCTGGCAATGCAATGCCGCGGGCCGCTACTTCCACAAGAAGGACCAGCACGATGCGCCGCTGGACCCCAACTTCACCGGCTTCGGCAAGATGCTCACCGATGACAATGGCCGTTATCGCTTTGTCTCGATCAAGCCCGGCCCGTATCCCTGGGGCAACCACCACAAGGCCTGGCGTCCGGCGCACATCCACTTCTCGCTGTTCGGCAATGTCTATGCACAGCGACTGGTGACGCAGATGTACTTCCCCAACGATCCGCTGTTCGCCTACGACCCGATCTTCCAGAGCATTCCTGACGAAGCCGCGCGCCAGCGCCTGATCTCGCGCTTCTCGATGGAAGAGACGGTGGACGACAAGATGCTGGGCTATGAATTCGATATCGTCCTGCGCGGCCGCAACGCCACGCCCATGGGCATCTGAGAACGAGGCAGGAGACCACATGAGCAACATCACCACTTCGCAAACCATCGGCCCCTTCCCGCACGAAGCCTGGGCCTGGGCCGTAGAACTGACGTCCCGCGTGGACAGCAGCGCACCGCAGGTCAAGATCAGCGGCGCCATCCTCGACGGTGACGGCGTACCCATCAACGACGCCTGGGCAGAAGCCTGGGTGCCTGGCAGTGTGGCGGCAGAAGCGTCACATGCCATTCCCGGATATCGCCGCGTACCCACCAACGAAGAGGGCGGTTTCACTTTTTCGCTGTCCCTGCCGCAAGCGCCTGCCGGCAAGCCGGTTGCCTACGTGACCGTGTTTGCACGCGGCCTGATCAAGCACCAGTTCACCGCCATCTTCCTGGAAGACGACCCGGCGCTGGCGCAATCGGCCCTGCTGGAACAAGTCCCGGCCAATCGCCGCGACACCCTGATCGCACGCAAGCAGCCTGACGGCAGCTATCAGTGGGACATCCACATGCAAGGCGCGCGCGAGACGGTATTCTTCGACTACACCTGAACGCCCGTTACGGCGTGACGACCCTGGGATCCGCAGGCACAGGGCCTGTTCACCTTCAATCTGCGAGTGCGAGAGGTCGCCAAGCGTTGACTGCCTAGGCGCAGCGACGCGCCGTGGTGGTGCCACGGCAAGGAGCTGCAACAACGGCAGGCGACGCTTGGCGGCCTCTCCCGGAGGGTTGCCCCCAGAAGGCGCGCTGGCCGCGTTGCACGTCAGGGCTGGTGGCACCACCACCAGCCCTGCCGCGCGCCTTGCCAGCACGCCTTCTGGGGGCAACGCATCTCGCAGATTGAAGGTGAACAGGCCCTAGCCTGCCGGATCCTGTTCGCGTTGGATCACGCCGCAAGGGCAAGCACTGGAGACTACATGAGCGTTTCGATCTTCGACAGCTTCCTCACCACTTCCGAGATGATTGCGGTGTTCGATGACCAGGCGGTGGTGCAAGCCATGCTGCGCTTCGAACAAGTCCTGGCCGAAGCCGAAGCCGCCGAGGGCGTCATCCCCGACGCCGCCGCACGCGCCATTGCCAGCGTCTGCCGCGCCCAGCTCTACGACATCAATGCGTTGATCGTCGCCGGCCGCCGTGCCGGTGCCCTGGCCATTCCGCTGGTCAAGGAATTGCAGCGCACCGTCGCGCTCTACAGCGAAGAGGCCGCCACCCACGTGCACTGGGGCAGTACCAGCCAGGACGTGCTGGATACGGCCATGGTGCTGGTCACCCGCGAGGCCCTGCGGCTGGTCGATGGCGAACTGGACCAGCTCTCGCGCCGCCTGCTGGACTTGTCGCAATCCCATCTGGATACGCCGGTGCTGGCGCGCACGCTGATGCAACCGGCACAGGTCACCAGCCTGGGCTTCAAATTCTGCAACTGGGCCGCGCCCCTCTTGCGCTCGCGCGCGCAACTGCAGATGTTGGCCGAACGCGCCTTGCAGTTGCAACTGGGTGGCGCAGTGGGCACGCTGGCCGTGCTGGGCGAGAAGGGACCGGCGGTTGCCGCGCGCATGGCGGCGGCGCTTGACTTGAAGACACCCGATGCCGCCTGGCACACCCAGCGTGACGAATGGATTCGTCTGGGCACCGAGATGGCCGTACTGGCGGGCAGCCTGGGCAAGATCGCCACCGATCTGTCGCTGATGGCGCAAGGCGAAATCGCCGAACTGGCCGAGCCCTCCGGCAATGGCCGTGGCGGTTCCTCGGCGATGCCGCACAAGCGCAATCCGGTCTCTTCCATGATCGCCCTGGCGGCGGCGGCACGCGCGCCGCAGCAGGCAGCGGCCTTGCTGGGTGCGATGTCGCAGCAGCATGAACGCGGCCTGGGCAACTGGCAGGCCGAACTGGCCGAATGGCCGGCACTCTTCCTGGGGGTGCATGGCGCGCTGCGTGCGCTCAACGATGCCTTTGCCGCACTGCTCATCGACGAGGCGCGCATGTTGCGCAACATCGACGCCTTGCAGGGACTGGTCTTTGCGGAATCCGCCTCCATCGCCCTGGCCGGCGTGATCGGCCGCCCGCGTGCACACAGCCTGCTGGAGCAATTGACGCGCAAGGCCGTGGCCGATGGCGCGCAACTGGTGGACGTGCTGGTCGAGGCGGTGCAGGCCGATGCGCAGCTGCGCAAGGAAATCGACCTGCACATGTTGCGCGGCCTGTTCGATCCGGTGCAGGCCACGCGTCCTGCGCGCCGCATCGCTGAAGGGCAGCTTGAACATCTGCGCGCGATGCTGCTGCCTTGAACCACTGACCCGCTGACATCTCCACCTCCAACAACCACATCGAGACAGAAGAGAACACACCATGAGCTACGATCCGCTGGACCATGATTTCGAGCGCGGCATGCGCAATCGCCGCAGCGTGCTGGGCGACCAATGGGTTGACCGTTCGGTGGCCAACGCCACCAATTTCAATGCCGACTTCCAGAACCTGATCACGCGTTTTGCCTGGAACGAGATCTGGGGACGTCCCGGTCTGGACCACAAGACCCGCCGCATCATCGTGCTGGCCATCACCATCGCGCTGGGCCGCTGGGAAGAATTCGAACTGCACGTGCGCGCGGGGCTGACCGGTGATCCGGCCACCCGCCTGACACCGGACGAGATGAAGGAAGTCATGATCCAGGCGTCGGTCTATGCGGGCGTGCCGGCGGGCAATACCGCCTTTACCCATGCGCAGAAAATCTTGCGGGAAGTGGGTGAGCAGATCGGTTATGCGGTGGTCCCGCAGTCGCCCTCTGCGAGCGTGCATCCGGGGGTCGGACGCGAGGGCCGTACGGCGTCTTCACCGGCGCTGCATTACACGCTGCGCGAGCCGCGCAACGGCAAGGCGCCGCGCCATACGGTGGTGTTGTCGCATGCGCTGGGGACGGATCTGATGATGTGGGATGGGCTGGCCAATCTGCTGGCGGCCGATTGCCGGGTGATTGCTTACGATCATCGCGGGCATGGCAGTTCGGAGAAGGTCGATGGGCTCTACAGCATGGCGGACCTGGCCGATGATGCGGCGCGGTTGTTGCGTGAGCTTGATAGCGGTCCGGTGGTGTGGGTGGGTCTGTCGATGGGGGGGATGGTCGGGCAGGAGCTGGCCTTGCGGCATCCTGGTCTGGTGCGCGCCCTGGTGCTGGCCAATACCACTTCGGCTTATCCTGATGCGGCGCGGGAGGCCTGGCGGCAGCGCATTGTTACCGTTCGTGCTCAGGGCATCGAGGCGATTGCGGATGCGGTGATGGGGCGGTATTTCCATGAGGGCTTCCGGTCTTCTCAGGCAGCTACCGTTGCGCGTTATCGGCATCGGCTGGTGACTACTGATGCGGTGGGCTATGTGGGGTGCTGTCATGCGGTCGGGACCGTGGATACTGCTGCCCGCCTTGGGTCTATCCGCGTGCCTACACTGGTGATTGCCGGGGAGCTGGATCAGGGGACGCCGGTTTCTATGGCGCAGGCGTTGGTGGATGGTATTGCTGGTGCACGGTTGGAAGTCATTGCTGATGCTTCCCATGTCAGTGCTGTTGAGCAGCCTGGTGTGTTTGCTGAATTGGTTTGTGGGTTTATTGACGGGCTTTGATGAGTTTAGGTTTTGGGGCAGTCTGCACAGGCTGCTTTCCTGCGCTCTAGCTTAATTCTTATCATTCTCCGGTCGGGAGGACGCGCCGGGGGCGGCCCGGCAGCCGCTCACTTTTCTTGTCTCGCCAAGAAAAGTAAGCAAAAGAAGGCGACCGCAGCTGCACCGCCCTCCTTCGGAGGGTCCCCGCTTCAGAGACCAACAAAACGGGGAAAATAGAGTCGCTTCGCTCCGACTATTTTCCTGATCCGTTTTGTTGGTCTCTGAAGCGGCGGCGCAGATGCGGACTGCCTTACTGCCTCGCCTTCGGCATCGTGAGACCTCCTACTCGCCTTCGGCTTTGCGTTGGCGTTCTCTAGCCTTCGATACGTCGCTGCGCGACTACTCAGGTCGAACGGGCGGAAATTATTTAAAAAATAAAAACTAAAAAAAAAGAAAAACTCAAAACCAAAAATCCAAAATCCGAAATCCGAAATCCGAAATTCAGAGCGGAAGGGGAAATATGCAAAAGGTCGATGCCGCAGGCGAGCCCCCGCGAAGCCGAAGGCGAGCCCGTTTGGCTTGTCCCCATAGAGCCAGCCGCCGCAGCGGAGCGAAAAGTGGATCAGAAGAATAGTGGGAGCGAAGCGACTCTATTCTTCCCACTTTTCGCTTCGCTGCGGCGGGGACCCTCCGAAGGAGGGCTGGCTCTCTGGGGTCGCCTTCTTTTGCTTACTTTTCTTGGCGAGACAAGAAAAGTGAGCGGCTGCCGGGCCGCCCCCGGCGCTCCGCTCCGACCGGAGAGAGAACACAATTAAGCTAGAGCGCAGGAAAGCAATCCGTGCAGACTGCGCCAAACCTAAACACAAAAAAGCCGCCCGATAAAAACCAAGGACGGCCGCTGAAAAAGAACTTCAAACCCCAGGATCCCGAACCCTCTCCACCTGATCAAACTCAACATTATAAAATTCAGAACCCCGCAACTCAGCCTTACGCATATAAACGGTCTGAACGATATCGCGCGTAGATGCATCGATGGAAACCGGCCCCCGAACGCTCTCCCAGCTCATCCCCTTCATCACACCGAGCAGCTTCTCCCCATCGGCATCGCCCCCCGTCTTCCTGAGAGACTCATACAACAGATGCATCCCGTCATAAGCCCCAACGGAATGGAAGTTCGCGCGCATCCCTTTGTTAGCCTTGGCAATAGCCTCCACATATTCCTTGTTCAAAGCAGAAGGATGCGCCGCAGAATAATGATGACTGCTCACCACATCCTTGGCCGCCGCACCAATGCCCGCCATCAGATCATCATCGAGCACATCGCCAGTACAGATCAGCCGAATCCCCGCCGCCCCCAGTCCCCGCTCCGTGAACTGCTTCAACACCGCAGCCCCCTCACCGGAAGGTACGAAAACGAACAAAGCCTGCGGTTTAGCATCCTTCACCCGCTGCAGGAAAGGCGCGTAATCAGGATTGCGCAAAGGCACCCGCACGCTCTCCACCACCTTGCCCCCCGCCTCTGAAAACGTCTTCACGAACACCTTCTCCGCATCCAGCCCCGGCCCGTAATCGGAAACGAAGGTCACCACACTCTTAATGCCGTTCTTCGCCGCCCAGGAAGCCAGCGGCGAAGTCACCTGCGCCAGCGTAAACCCGGTACGCACGATATAAGGAGAACGCTGCGGAATGATCGAAGTCGCCGCCGCCGTCACGATCATCGGCACCTTGGCCTGCGTAGCAATGGGAGCAGCTGCCAGCGCCAGGGGCGTCAGCCCAAAACCCATCAAGACCTGCGCCTTGTCACGCGACACCAGCTCCTGCGCCAGCCGCTTGGTCACATCCGGCGAGACCCCGCCGTCATCCTTCAACAGGATCTCCACCTTGCGCCCGGCCACGCTGTCACCAAACTTTTGCTGATACAGCTTCACCGCCGCCTCGATCTGCCGCCCGGTCGACGCAAACGGCCCCGACATCGGCACGATCAGGCCCACCTTCAGCGGGTCCGCCGCACGCGCCAGCATCGGCACCGCACCCGCCGCCAATGCAGATCCCGCCAGCACCAGGTGGCGACGGCGGCTATTGATCATCTCGCTCATCATGTCTCCTCATGTTCTTTTCCAGTAAATGATTTACCGCGAAAGCACTACAGATCCAGCACCAGCAAAGGACTCCGGGCGCGCGAACAGCAAGGGGTGAACTGGTCATTGGCAGCCCGCTCCTCATCGGTCAGGTATTGGTCGCGATGATCGGGCTCGCCCTCCAGCACCCGGGTCAGACAAGTCCCGCAAATACCCTGTTCACACGACACCGGCACATCCACCCCATGCTCGCACAAGACCTGGATGACCGTGCGATCCGCAGGAATGGTATAGACCTGCCCGCTGCTGGCCAGCTTCACGTCGAAGCTGCCATTGCCATCGGCCTGCACCGGCGCCGCACCAAAGTATTCGAAATGGACCTGCGATTCCGGCCAGCCGCGCGCACGCGCCGTATCGACCACGTAACTGATGAAACCAGCGGGACCGCAAACGTAGAGATGGGTGGAAGGATCAGCATGTGCCAGCAACGCGTCGAGATCGAGCTTCTGCGCGGCATCGCCATCGTCGTAATGATGTACCACGCGCCCGGAAAATCCCGAGGCCGCAATACGCTCACGAAACGCCTGCCGTGCCGGCGAGCGCGCGCAGTAATGCATCTCGAAGGAAGCCCCCGAGGCTGCCAGAGACTCGGCCATGCAGAGGATGGGCGTCACGCCGATGCCACCGGCCAGCAACAGGCTGTGCTGCGCCGGCACCAGCGCGAACTGATTGCGGGGCACGCCGATGGTCACAACGCCTCCCACCTTCAGCGCCTCATGCACCGCCACCGAACCCCCACGCGAATTGGCATCGCGCAGCACGCCGATCTGATAGCGATGCTGCTCATGCGGGGCATTGCACAGCGAATACTGGCGCAGCAAGCCGCCCGGCAGATGCACGTCGATGTGGGCACCGGCCGTGAAGGCCGGCAAGGGCACGCCATCCACCGAAACCAGATCCAGTCCGACGATGCCGTCGGCTTCCTCGCGGCGCGCCGCGACCTTGACCTGCAATGTCGTCATCGTCGCTCCTCAGGCAGCCGCAGCCTTGCCGGCCTCGGCTTCGCGCGCCAGCCACTTGTCCAGCACCTTGCGCGACTGCACCCCACCGGCATCGATGTTCAGCGCCAGCAGACGGCGCTCGGGATACTTCAGCAGATTGGCCTGCTGCAGCTCCAGCATCTCGCGATCCTCGCCGAAGATCTTGCCCTGGCCTTCGCGGATGGTGGCCGTCAGCTCCTTGTCCTCGGGACGGAAATGACGCGCCATGCCCCAGAAATACCAGTGCGAAGTCTCGGTCTCGGGCGTGATGAAATCCACCACGATGGAGGACGCCTTGTGTTCCGGCGCGGCCTCGTAACCGCCCTTCCCGGCATGCGCCACACCTACCTCGATCATCACGTGGCTGGGCGGCGAGAAGCGGCAGATCTGCCAGCGGTCCACCGGCACGTCATCGGCCAGCCCGTTGCCGCGCAAGGCCATGCGCCAGAACGGCGGCGGCATGATGTTCTCCATGAAGCGACTGGTGATGACCTGCTCGCCCTCCACACGGGTATGGACCGGCGCCTCGTCGATCTCCTTCTGGCCGATGCTGGAGGCATGGACGTAGGTCTCGTGGGTGAGGTCCATCAGGTTGTCGATCATCAGGCGATAGTCGCAATTGATGTGATACAGCCCGCCGCCATAAGCCCACTCGGGATTGTCCGCCCATTCCAGATGATGGATCTGCGCGGGATCGGCCTGCTCCTTGTCACCCGGCCATACCCAGATGAAACCGTAACGCTCCACCACCGGGAAACTGCGGATGCACGGAAAGCCGCGCACGCGCTGGCCGGGCATGCTGCGGGTGTGACCATCGCAGCCCATTTCCAGGCCGTGGTAGCCACAGACGAGCTGGCCTTCGCGCACGAAGCCCAGCGACAGCGGCGCGCCGCGATGCGGACAGAAATCCTCGACGGCCGCGACCTGCCTTTCGGCACCACGATAGAACACGATCTTCTCGCCGCAGATCTGGCGACCCAGGGGCTTGCTTTCGATTTCGTCGGGGGTGCAGGCGACGTACCAGGCATTCTTGGGGAACATGACGATCTCCTGTTGGGTGAATTCCTCAATCAGCGCCGGCCTCTTGCGGCCAGCGCACTAATGATGGGACTGCTCCAGCTTGTGTTTTTCCGCAGTTCTGTTGATCCAGATCCTGTCGGGTCTCGCATTTTTCTGTTTTAATATTCAGCACACTGAATGTTAGAAAAGTATCCGCCAATCCGCTGCGCAAGTAAACGCGCTGGCGGAGTTTTTTCATTGCGCGTTGCATCAATTATCAATTGATTGAGGGAAAACGCGGCGGACCTTACACTGCCTGCTCACCGCTTCTGCCTGAAGCTCATCCATTGCTGACCGAATCCGCCATGCCCGACACTGCGCACGCTCCCGACGAAAACCCGCTGACCGACCTCTACGAGCATCCCGGCCACCTGTTGCGGCGGGCGCAGCAGATTTCGGTATCGATCTTCCATGACGAGATCGGCGGCATCCTTACTCCCGTGCAATACGCGATCCTGCGCATGCTCTCCAATCATCCCGGCATCGACCAGGTGACCCTGGCCGGGCTGGTGGCCATCGATACCTCGACCGGTGCCACCGTCTGCGCCCGCCTGGAAGAAAAGGGCCTGCTGGTGCGAGAGGTCATCCCGCACAACCGGCGCCAGCGCGCATTGCGCATCACGCCGGCCGGACAAACCCTGCTGGAAGAACTGACCCCCGGCTTGCAGCGCCTGCGCAAGCGCCTGCTGGCGCCGCTGGACCAGGACGAGCAGCGACAATTCATGCTGCTGCTGGACAAGCTGGTACAGCTGAACAACCCTCAGAGCCGTGCGCCACTGGCCAGGTTGCAAGAGGAACGCTGCGACGAAGACTGAGACGGCACCAGTTCCGTACCGGCGGCAAACACGGTCGCCGTCAGCCCGCGCAGCCAGGCATTGCCGCCATCCTTGTGGTACTTGCGATGCCAGTGCTGCTTCAGATCCATCGAAGGCATCTCGAAACCCGGCTCGACCAGCCGGATACCGGAAAAACGCGCAACGAATTCGCCAAACGCGCGCGGCACCGTGGCGATCAGATCAGAAGTCGCCACCAGCAAGGGAATGGCCATGAAGTGCGCGGTCGACAGCGTGACCCGTCGACGGATCTTTCGGCGCAGCAGGAAGCGTTCGCACAGCGGCTCGTCCCGTCCTTCGCCATTGACCGCGATATGCCCTGCCGCCTGGTAGTGCTCCAGGCTGATCCTCTGCATCTGCAACGGATGGCCGGCACGCAGCAGGCAGACAAAATCCTGCGAGAGCAAACGCTGCTGGAAAAAATTCCTCTGTTTGAGGTGCGGAAAATACCCGATGGCCAGATCGACCGCACCACTCTCCAGCGCTCCGACCAGCTCTTCGGCCGCCGGCATCACCGTCACCACCGAGGCATGCGGCGCTTCATCGCGCAGACGCGCCAGCAAGCGTGGCAGCAGCATCAGCTCGCCGAAATCCGACAGCCCCAGCACGAAGCGCTTGGTGGTCGTGGCCGGCGTGAACTGATCGGTGGTCAGGACGTCTGAATGGACACGCTGCATGATTTCGCGGGTCGGCCCGATCAGCGTGATGGCACGCGGGGTAGGCTGCATGCCGCGTCCGGTCTTCACGAACAGCGGGTCTCCCAGCGCAATGCGCAGTTTGTTGAGCGCGACACTCACGGCAGGCTGGCTCATGTCGAGCTTCCTTGCAGCCGCACTCACGCTGCGTTCTTCAAAGATCGCCAAGGCAATCGGCAGCAGGTTCAGATCGAAATTGGCCATGCCCTCTCCATTCCCCAGATGAAAGATGCCGAACATACCGCGCCTGAAAACGGATACCAATTCAAATATCAAATAAACGTTATGCGGATTTGAAGGATTCTCAAGAAAACTGATGAAGGTATGATGACGCCGCACAGTTTCCATACGGATACATTCCGACATCGCGCGCCGATACCGCGCGACCCGCTACAGCCAGCAGCATGGTCTCCCACAGCGCGATCCGCATGGCCGTGCGCCGCTGCCAAGCGACAGGCGCGCCCCTACCCTGCCCGTCTCCGCTAGCGAATACAGCGGTCGAAACGCCTGCGACGCGCTCCGATAGACCGAACGCAACTTTCGCCTGTTGATGAAATGGGTTCCAACCAATGCTCAAGAAAATCAAGGTCGGGGACTTGGTCCTCGGGATGTATTTTTGCGGATTCGAGGCCGGCTGGCTGGCACACCCGTTCTGGAAGACACGCTTTTTGCTCAGGCGGGAAAGCGATCTGCAGCAGGCGCTCGAGAGCGGCATTGCCTATTGCTGGATCGATGTATCACGTGGCGCGGATGTGGAGAATGCGGAGGATGTAGAGGATGCCGGGACAAGCGCGCAAGCACCCGCGCCGTCCATGACGCCTGACAGCGCCTTCCCCGCCGCGCCGGAGAGCGCCAGCGCAGTGGCCTTGCGCGAACATGCGCGGGAGATTACCCGCAACATGTTCAATGCCGCACGCATGGGCAAGCTGGTGGAACTGCCGCAGTGCCTGGCGCTGGTGGAGGAGATCGCCTGCTCGGTGCTGCGTGACCCGAACGGCCTGCTGAGCGTATTGCGCCTGAAGCTCGATGACGAATATACCTATCTGCATTCGGTGGCGGTCTGCGCACTGATGGTGGCCCTGGGCCGTACGCTGGGACTGAGTGAAGCGGCCTGCCGCGAAGCGGGACTGAGCGGCTACCTGCATGACGTCGGCAAGGCATTCATCGACAAGGACATCCTCAACAAACCCGGCAAGCTGAGCGACAAGGAATTTGAACTGATCAAGCAGCATCCGGAACTGGGCTACCAGTACCTGATCCGGAACCCGGACATCCCGGACTATGCCTGCGACGTCTGCCGCCATCACCACGAACGCATGGATGGGCGAGGCTATCCCGATGCCCTGCCGGCCGAATCGATCTCGCTGTATGCGCGCATGACGACGGTCTGTGATGTCTATGATGCGCTGACCTCGGAACGCCCCTACAAGCACGGCTGGGATCCGGCCGAAGCGATCTCGCAGATGGCCAGATGGGAAGGTCATTTCGACCGCCGCCTGCTGCTGGCTTTCGTCAAGACCCTGGGTATCTATCCGGTGGGTTCGCTGGTGCGGCTGGAATCGGGACTGGCCGGGCTGGTGATCCGTCAGAACGCAGCTGACCTGACCCGGCCCGTACTCCAGGTCGTGCATGGCCGCGAGCGGCCAGACCTCGCCGCAGGCGGCGTACTGGACCTGATGGACTGGCCGCGCTCGGACACCATCATCGGACGCGGCGACGATGAATGGATCCGCCTGCGCCAGCTGACCAACGCGCATTCAGGTCCGCCACAAGAGGGTACGAACGGACAGCCGGCGTCCTGCTGATCCTGGGTAATGAAAGGTCGGGCCACCGCGCAGGCGCGCTCAGGCCACCGCCACCAGCCGGTCCAGTTTCTCGCCATCGGCCAGCAGGCTCTGGCTGTCCGAAGCATGCACGATGCGGCCGCGATCGAGCACGATGGCGCGCTGGGTCAATGACAGCGCCATGCGCGCGTGCTGTTCGACCACGATCACCGACATGCCTTCCTCGCTGACCAGGCGACGAATCACCTTCAGCAGTTCCTGCACGATGATGGGGGCCAGCCCTTCCATCGGTTCGTCCAGCAGCAGGATGCTGGGACTGGTCATGAGCGCGCGGGCAATCGCCAGCATCTGCTGCTCGCCACCGGAGAGCTGGTTGCCCATGTTGTGGCGACGCTCATGCAGGCGCGGGAATATCTGGTAAATCTTTTGCAGATTCCACTGGCCACCGCGCTCGACCACCGTCAGGTGTTCTTCCACCGACAGAGAAGGAAACATGAAGCGTTCCTGCGGCACCCAGCCCAGGCCTGCGTGGGCGCGCTTGTGGGTGGGCACGCGGGCGATGTTGCCGCCACGCCAGCGGATGCTGCCACCGTGCAGGCGGGTCAGGCCCATGAGCGTGATCAAGAGGCTGGTCTTGCCCACGCCGTTGCGGCCCAGCAGGGCCAGGCTCTCGCCTTCGTTCATGGCGAAGGAGATGTCTTCCAGCACGATCGATTCGCCATAGCCGGCGCTGACCTTTTCCAGTGCCAGCAGTTCAGACATGTTCGGCCTCCCCCAGATAGACTTCCTTGACCCGCTGGTCGGCGGCGATCTCGGCGGGCGTGCCTTCCACCAGCACCTTGCCGCCCACCAGCACGGTGATGCGTTCGGCAAAACGGAAGACCAGTCCCATGTCATGTTCAATGAAGACGATGGTGACCTCGCGTGGCAATTGCGCGATCACCTCGAAGAGCTCGCGGCTTTCCGCCGAGGGAATGCCGGCCGCCGGTTCATCCAGCAGCAAGACCTTGGGTCTGGTCGCCAGCGCCAGCGCGATCTCGACCAGACGCTGCTTGCCATAGGCCAGGCTGCGCGTGATGCTGTTGGCTTCCTGCTCCAGCTTCAGCGAGACCAGCAAGGCCATGGCTTCTTCCACCACCTCGGTCTGGCTGGCCACGGTCTGGTACCACCGGTATTGCAGGCCGCGCCGCTCCTGAATGGCCAGCACCACCGACTCCAGCACCGTGAGTCCGGCGAAGAGCGTATTGATCTGGAAGGTGCGCGTCATGCCACGCTTGACGCGCTCATGCTGGGGCAGCGCGGTGATGTCCTCGCCGCCGAACCAGACCTTGCCGCTGCTCGGGGCAAAGCCGCCGGTCAACAGGTTGATGAAGGTGGTCTTGCCCGCACCATTCGGGCCGATCAGCGCATGACGTGCGCCGGGTGCAAAGCTGAGCGAAACGTCGCTATTGGCCACGAAGCTGCCCCAGCGCTTGCTCAGGCCCTCCGTGCGCAGCGTGGTATCGGCAGGATGCAGATGCGTGCTCATGCGCGGCCTCCCTTGAAGAACTTGTCGCGCAGCACGGCCAGTCCACCGAGCAGACCGCCGCGCGCAAACAGGACGATGACGATCAGCAGCAGGCCGATCCAGAATTGCCAGTAAGCCGGATTGAGCCCGGAGAGCGTGTCCTGCGCCAGCATGTAGACCAGCGCGCCGACCAGCCCGCCATACAGGCGACCGGTACCGCCCAGCACCAGGATGATGAGCAGTTCGGCCGAGCGCGGGAAGCCCAGCACGTCCAGTCCGACGAACTGCGTGGTCTGCGCCAGCAGCGCGCCGGCCACGCCAGCCACGGCCGCAGCGATGGTGAAGATCACGACCAGACGCCGGTTGACGTCCGCGCCGATGGCCGGCATGCGGCGGCCACCCTCGCGAATGCCGCGCAGGCCCAGGCCGAAGGGCGAATTGACCAGGCGCCGCAGCACCACGAACAACAACAGCAGCACCGCGAAACTGTAGCCATAGGCGACGCGACCATTAAGGTCGAATTCAAAGACCCCGAAGATCTTGCCCATCACCATGCCCGACAAACCATCCACGCCGCCCGTGATGGAGGCCGCCTTGTTGGCCGCCTCGAACAGCATCAGGCCGATGCCCAGTGTCACCATCAGGCGCGTCAGGTCGGCCCCGCGCACCACCAGAAAGCTCACCAGAAACCCGGCGATGGCCGCCACCCCGGCCGCCAGCAGCAGACCCGTGATGGGCTCGCCCCAGCCATGCACCGCCAGCAGGCCGGCCGTATAGGCACCGAGGCCGAAGAAGGCGGCATGGCCCAGCGAGACGATACCGGCATAACCGAGGATGAGATCGAGCGAGAGCGCGAACAGGCCCACGATCATGATCTGGCTGATCAGCACCAGATAATCGGGGAAGACGAAATAGGCCGCGACCGGCAACAGCCAGAAGGCGATCTCCAGTGGCGTCCAGCGGTCGTTGGGCAGGTGCAGGGCAGGCTTCATGGCGGGCTTTCCGGTGCGGGCTGCGGGTAAGGAAGTGGAGTTGAAGGTACTCATCCGCGTCTGCGCATCAGGCCGGCCGGGAACAGGATCAGCAGCACCACCATCAGGCCATAGATGACGAAGGCGCCGATCTCGGGCACGTAATATTTTCCGGCCACGTCGAACACGCCCAGGATGACCGCGGCCAGCAGCGGCCCCTTGATGGTGCCGGCACCGCCCACGGCCACCACCAGCAGGAAGTAGACCATGTACTTGACCGGGAAGGTCGGGTCCAGCCCCAGCACATCGATGCCCAGCCCACCGCCCAGACCCGCCAGACCCGAGCCGAGCGCGAAGGTCAGGCTGAAGACACGGCTGACGTTGATGCCGAGCCCGGCGGCGGCGACCTGGTTATCGACCGAGGCGCGGATCTGCGCACCGAAGCGGGTGCGCTCGATCAACAGCCCCAGCGCCACCGTGACCACCACCACGACACCGATCAGGAAGACGCGATAGGCCCCCACCTCCAGCCCCAGCAGCCAGACCTGTCCGCGCAGCCAGTCCGGCAGCACCACCGGCTGCTGGGTCGGCCCCCACTGCCAGGTGGCCGCAGCCACCGACATGAAGGTCAGGCCGATGGAAAACAGCACCTGGTCAAGATGGCTGGCCTTGTAGAGACGGCGATAGAGGGAGCGTTCGAGCACCAGCCCGACCAGCGCGGCGGCGATGAAGGCCAATGGCAGCGTCGCCAGGAAGGGCAGGCCGATACCGTTGAGCAGCGTCACGCAGACATAGCCGCCCAGCATGGCAAAGGCACCGTGTGCGAGGTTGATGAAATTCATCATGCCCATGGTCACCGACAGGCCCACGCTGATGAGGAACAGCAGGCTGCCATAGGCGATGCCGTCGAAGAGCACACCGAGGAAGTTGCCTAGCATGGCGCACCTCCCCGCCGACGATTGCTGGGCGCAGCCGCACGCGGCGCGCAGTCATGATGCGGATGCATGATGCGATGTGTCTCCTCTTCTGGCCTGCGGCTCTCTTTTTTCGGTGGCCGCTTGGAAATGGGATAAATTATTTTTCTATTGTGCTGCGCCTGCCTCAATGCATGCCTGATCAATTTTCACGAAGACCACGGCGGAATTCATGGATGGCGCAACGCCGCGTGTGCGTCACGCCATTCCGGGTAGATCAGACGCGCTCGATCACCATCGCGATACCCTGCCCCACGCCGATGCACATGGTGCACAGCGCGTAGCGGCCACCCGTGCGCTCCAGCTGATAGGTGGCGGTCGTGACCAGACGGGCACCGCTCATGCCCAGCGGATGGCCCAAGGCAATGGCGCCGCCATTGGGGTTCACGCGGGCATCGTCATCGGCCACACCCAGTTCGCGCAACACCGCCAGGCCTTGCGAGGCGAAGGCTTCGTTGAGTTCGATCACGTCCATCTGATCGATGCTCATGCCCAGTTGCGCCAGCAGCTTCTTGCTGGCCGGGGCCGGGCCCATGCCCATGATGCGCGGCGCAACACCGGCCGTAGCCATGCCCAGGATGCGGGCGCGCGGCTTGAGCCGGTATTTCTCCACGGCCTCGGCACTGGCCAGCAGCAAGGCGCACGCGCCATCGTTGACGCCCGAGGCATTGCCGGCGGTAACGCTACCATCGGGCCGGACCACGCCCTTCAGACGGGCCAGCGCTTCCATGCTGGTCGCGCGCGGATGTTCATCCTGGCTCACGGTGATGGGGTCGCCCTTCTTCTGCGGGATGACCACCGGGACGATTTCCTGCGCCAGGGTGCCGTTGGCCTGCGCGGCGGCAGCCTTGGCCTGGCTGCGCACGGCGAACTGGTCCTGGTCTTCGCGGCTGATCTTGAAATCGACGGCGACGTTTTCGGCGGTCTCGGGCATGGCATCCACGCCATACTTCTGCTTCATCAGGGCATTGACGAAACGCCAGCCGATGGTGGTGTCCTGGATCGCGGCCTGACGTGAGAAGGCGCTGTCGGCCTTGCCCATCACGAAGGGGGCGCGGGTCATCGATTCGACACCGCCGGCAATCATCAGCTGGGTCTCGCCGGACTTGATGGCGCGCGCGGCCGTGCCCAGCGCATCCATGCCGGAACCGCACAGGCGGTTGATGGTGCTGCCCGGCACTTCCTGCGGCAGGCCGGCCAGCAGCAGTGACATGCGTGCCACGTTACGGTTGTCTTCACCGGCCTGATTGGCGCAGCCGAAGATCACATCATCGACAGCCTTCCAGTCCACCTGCGGATTGCGCTCCATGAGCGCGCGCAGCGGCACGGCACCCAGATCATCGGCGCGCACGTCCTTGAGCGCGCCGCCATAGCGGCCGATGGGGGTACGGATGGCGTCACAGATAAATACGTCTTTCATGCATTCCTCACAGCGATAAGAGTGACGGGTTCAGGCGGCCGGGCGCAGCGGCGCGCCGGTCATCTCCTGCAATTGCTCGAAGGACAGGCCTTCGACGATCTCGCGCACCTGCAGGCCTTGCGGGGTCACATCGATGACGGCCAGGTCGGTGTAGATGCGATTGACGCAACCGATACCGGTCAGCGGATAGGAACACGCTTGCACCAGCTTGCTCTCGCCGGTCTTGGTCTGGTGGTCCATCATCACGAACACCTGCTTGGCGCCGATGGCCAGGTCCATCGCACCGCCCACCGCAGGGATGGCGTCGGGCGCACCGGTATGCCAGTTGGCCAGGTCGCCCTTGGCCGAGACCTGGAAGGCACCCAGCACGCAGATGTCGAGATGGCCGCCGCGCATCATCGCGAACGAATCCGCATGGTGGAAGTAGGCGCCACCCGTGAGCAGGGTGACCGGCTGCTTGCCGGCATTGATGAGGTCTTCGTCTTCCTCGCCGGGAGCCGGGGCCGGGCCCATGCCGAGCACACCGTTTTCGCTGTGCAGGAAGATTTCCTTGTCGGCCGGCAGATAGTTGGCCACCTTGGTCGGCAGGCCGATGCCCAGGTTCACGTAGGCGCCCTCGGGAATATCCTGGGCCACGCGGGCGGCGATCTCTTCACGGGTAAAGCGCTTCATTGCTGTGCCTCCTTGGTTTGCACGATCCGCTGCACGAAGATGCCGGGCGTGATGATGTTTTCCGGATCGAGCTGGCCCAGCTCTACCACTTCGCTCACCTGAGCGATGGTGACCTTGGCGGCCATGGCCATGATGGGACCGAAGTTGCGCGCGGTCTTGCGATACACCAGGTTGCCCCAGCGGTCGCCACGCAGCGCCTTGATGAGCGCGAAGTCGGCGTGGATGGGCGACTCCAGCACGTAGTGCTTGCCATCGATCAAGCGGGTTTCCTTGCCTTCGGCCAGCATGGTGCCATAACCGGTGGGGGAGAAGAATCCGCCGATGCCGGCACCGGCGGCGCGAATGCGCTCGGCCAGGTTGCCTTGCGGGGTCAGTTCCAGTTCGATTTCGCCGGCGCGGTAGAGCGCATCGAAGACGTGGGAATCGGTCTGGCGCGGGAAGGAACAGATGATCTTTCTGACACGCCTGGTCTTGAGCAAGGCGGCCAGGCCGGTATCGCCGTTGCCGGCATTGTTGTTGACGATGGTCAGATCGCGCGCGCCCTGGGCGATCAGCGCATCGATCAGGGCCGAGGGCATGCCGGCATTGCCGAAGCCACCGATCATGATGGTGGCGCCATCATGGATATCGGCCACCGCCTGCTCCAGGGAGTCAGAAATTTTATTGATCACGTTGCTCTCACTTTAGATGAGGCGCCTGCAACTGCGCCTGCTGGATGCCTGGCCGCACTTCTCTGTGCCATGCGGTCAGGCGCTTCGGGACTTGTCTGTGCCGGTGTGGACGGGCATGTCGGCGGGTTCAGAGGGGCGTCAACAGGGCTCAACGGGCGTCGGCGGGCTGACGTTTTCTGCACCGATATGTTCGATCACCGAACTAATGTTTGATTTTCGCACAAAAAGAGTTTAGCGATCCGGCTTGACGGCCGTCAAGAAAAAACCGCAGGATGTGTTCGCTTGCCGCACAAAACGCTAAAATCCTGACGTCACCTGACATTGCCCATACCGACCTCTTTCATCAGATCAGAGAGCCCATCAGAGCCCATGCCCATCGCACCTGCTGCCAAAACCCGCAAGACCGCCGCCAAAAGCGCCACCGCTGCCAAGGATGCCAAGCTGCCGAAGACTGCAGCCACGGCCAGTCGCCGCAGCAAGGCCAGGGACGAAGACCGGGGCGGCAGCGCGCCCGAGGCCGAACGCGAGCTGACCATCGCCGAAGAGATCGACGCCCTCACCGATCCCAGCTTCATGACCTCGCTGGCACGCGGACTGGCGGTGATCCGCGCCTTCAGTGATTCGCGCCGCAGCCTGACCATCGCCCAGATCAGCCAGAAGACGGGCATTCCGCGAGCGGCCGTGCGGCGCTGCCTGCACACCTTGAAGCAACTGGGCTATGCCGATTCGGACGTCAACAATTTCTCGCTGCGTCCCAAGATCCTCACGCTGGGCTACTCCTATTTGTCGTCCACCCCGTTGACCGTTTCTGCACAGCCCTACCTGAACAACATCAGCCGCACCCTGGGCGAGTCCTGCTCGCTGGCGGTGCTGGATGACAATGAAGTGCTCTACGTCGCGCGCTCGGCCACTTCGCGCGTGATGTCGGTGGCGCTCAATACCGGCAGTCGCCTGCCGGCCTATTGCACCTCGCTGGGCCGGGCCATGCTGGCGCATCTGCCGGATGACCAGCTCAAGGCCTACTTCGAGAAGGTCAAGCTGCGCGCACTGACCGACAAGACGGTGGTCTCGCAACGACGCCTGCGCGACATCCTGGCCGGCGTGCGCGAGCAGGGTTATGCCGTCATCGATGAAGAACTCGAAGTCGGCCTGCGCTCCATCGCCGTGCCCGTGCGCGGCGCCTCCGGCAACGTGCTGGCGGCATTGAACGTGGGCGCACAGGCCGCGCGCGTCTCGCTGGCACAGATGGAAGAAGAGATCCTGCCGGTGCTCTTGCGCGGCGCGCAGGAATTGTCGGTGCTGCTGCCCTGAAAAAACAGGTCCGCGCCTCCTGCAAAGAGGAGCGCGGACCGAAGACAAAAACAGACCCTGCCTTTGTCGTACTGCGGATGTCGGCGCACCCATCTGGTGTCCGGGTGCGCCATCCTCCTCAAGACTGCCTGTCGTTCATTGACCCGCCGGATCAGAAGGTGTGACGGATGCCCGACATCACGCCAAACTGGTTCTTGCCCGCGCCCACGGTACCACCGGCATCGATAGCCACCGCCGAGGTGCCGCCATTCTTGATGTAGCCCACCGAGGTGTAGAGCGCCGTGCGCTTGGACAGGTTGTAGGTCAGCCGCGCCACCGACAGGGTGACGTCGTTGGCGCTGTTCTTGACGTCCAGGCGCGAGACCTGCGCATCCAGTACCAGAGCGGTGGTCAGCGGATAGCTCAAGCCCAGGTAGTAGAGATCCGAATCGGTATTGGTAGTGGCCGCGCGGGTACGGCGATCCACCACGCCGCCACCGATCTTGACATCACCGATCATGTAGTAGCCGTTGAGGGTGACGCGCTGATCGCTGTTGTCGCTGCTGGTCAGGCCACCGGAAGCGCCGGTATTGCCATACAGGATGTCATAGGAGGAGGTGACGCCCCAGCCCTGGCCGTCATACCCCAGCAGGCCGGTGACCTGGC